>CAMZEN010000017.1 GCA_947305775.1 uncultured Verrucomicrobiota bacterium | reverse complement strand
CACCTGTTGAGCAGGAACAGGGGGATAGTCTATCAGAATCGAACTAGACAAGGGGTAACTGCCTCTCATGCCTAGGGGTAAGTACCTCTTATACCTAGGGGTAGGTAGTGTATAATTCTTTCTGTAAATTGATTTTCTTGGGAAAGAGGATGGAGACAACTTCTTAAACTAAAGGAAAAGACTGCAACCCTAGGGTTGCAGTCCGCGCCGGTTCATAGTATTCTTTTAATAACCACAAAAAAAGGACACTATGAGACAGACACAGGCAAATGATACCGAAATCGTCGAAATGATGCAAGTGCTGATGAACGAGGGCATGCAGGGCTTCCCGGCCGTGATGGCGAGGCTCTACAACCTCGCCATGCGCTTCGAGCGCGAGCTGCACCTCGGGGCCGCCAGGTACGAGCGCTCGGCTTGCCGCACGGGCTACGCAAACGGCTACAAGCCCAAGACCGTGAGGACCGCCGCCGGGAACCTCCGCCTCGAGATCCCCCAGGTGCGCGGGTCCGAGCGCCCGTTCTACCCGCGCAGCCTGGAGCGCGGGGCGAGGAGCGACAGGGCGCTCAGGATGGCGGTCGCCGAGATGTACGTCAAGGGCGTCTCCACGCGCAAGGTGCAGGCGATATTCTCCGAGCTCTGCGACGTGGACATCACGGCCGACCAGGTCTCCAGGGCCATGCGCGAGCTGGACGGGGAGCTCGAGAGCTGGCGCAACCGCCCGCTGGGCGAGGTGAAGGTCCTCTTCGCGGACGCGACCTACCACAAGGCGAGGGTCGACGGGGTCGTCGTCTCGGTCGCGACGTTCATAGTGACCGGGATCCTCGCGGACGGCCACCGGGCGATACTTGCGGTCGACACCGACCTGAGCGAGAACGAGGTGCACTGGCGCAGGGTTCTGTCGCGCCTCGTCGAGCGCGGGATGCACGGCGTGAGGCTCTTCGTGAGCGACAGCCACGACGGCCTCAGGGCCGCACGGGAGGCGACCATGCCGGGCGTTCCGTGGCAGAGGTGCCAGATGCACCTGCAGCAGAACGCGCAGGCGTATGTCACGAGGATGTCGCAGAAGCAGGACGTCGCCTCGGACCTCAGGGAGGTGTTCAACGCGCCCACGATGGAGGAGGCGAGGCGGAAGCTCGCCGAAGTCGTCGACAGGTACTCGAAATCCCAGTCGAGGCTCGCGGCGTGGATGGAGGAGAACGTGCCGGAAGGCCTCACCGTGTTCTCCTTCCCCCAGGACGTGCGCATGTTCCTGAGGACGAACAACATCTCGGAGAACCTTAACAAGCAGATCAAGGCCAGAACCCGCCTGATACCGGCATTCCCCAATATCGAATCGCTCATGCGGCTGGTCAGCGCCATCTGCGTCGAGATCAGCGACGACTGGGAGTCCGGAAGCTACAAGTACATGTCATCCATCAACGAACTATGAACCGACGCGAATTTACAGAAAGAACACTTGCATTGCCCTTGCTCTTAATGCGCGATTATGGTATCATACCCCCATTCCTGCGGGAGAAATCCGTGGGACATCAACGCTGCAAAGCGGTCGTTTGGGGAAACGTAGTAAATTTCATTACAGACGGCACTTAGCAGGGGAAGCGCATGCGCGCTTACCTCTCTTCGTGTTTCTGTAAAGGTAATACTACGACCTCCCCAAAGATGCGAAGGGAGGTTTTCTTTTCGTGTCGGATTGCGAGCGGCGAAAGGAAGTAAACCAGGAAAGGATCGACATAATGAAGAAACTGATCGCGTCAGTTTGCGCAGTGGCTATGATGACCTGCGCATGGACCGTCCGTGCCATGCCGTCGCAGGACGAGATATCAGAAGTGCAGCCATTGGTGGCCAGGCTGATGGGCCCGTCGGTCGCCGCGTTCAAGGCCAAGAAGATGTCCGGCTCTGAAGTCGGCGACGAGGCGTTGAAGCTTTCGGAGGAGGCGGAGGGAGAGGCCGCCAAGTTCCTGTGCATGAAGGGCGCGGTCACCTATTATGTGAAAGACAAGGAATACGACAAGGCGGCCAAGACGATCGAGGACATAATGGAGCAGTTCCCTGATATGCCAGCGGAAACATTGCAGGGAATAACATCCTCCGCAACAAAGGGCGTGTCGGCGAAGTCCGCGCCAAAACTCTTTGAGCTCCATGGAATGGCGAAAAAGAAAGCCGCCAACGCAAATAAGCTCAAGACCGTCAAGAAGCAGCTCAAGGAAAAGCCAGCCGATAAGGGTCTCATCCGTCAATATGCAGAGCTGAGTGCCGCGAGCGGGAATTGGGAAGAAGCGCTGAAGTACTTTGCGAAGCTCGGCGGAGACGTCGGCAAGATGGCCAAGAACGAAATTGAAGGAAAGGCTTCGTCTGTGACGCTGGCCGGCTTCTGGTGGGACTACAAGGTGCAGGAAGCTGGGGCTAAGGACGCAATCCGCCAGCACTCCGCGATGTACTATCAGAGTGCCATCGACAGCGGCGAGCTTAAGGGCCTCAACAAGACTCTTGCCGAAAAGTGCATCGCTGAAGTCGAAGCCTCTCCTGCCGCGCAATCCTCCAACGCGTCTAAGCCAAAAAAAGATCTTATACATCGTTGGAGCTTCAACGGCAATTTTAAGGATTCGATTGGCAAAAGCGAGGGCAAGGCGATTGGTGACAATGTGACTTTTGATAAAGGACAGGTGCGTCTTCATGCCGGTGGAGGATATGTTGATCTGGGCGCCAATGTCATCCCGGGCGGCGGTGTGGTCGAATACACAATCGAGATTTGGGCCACAAAACATAGCATTCAGAATTGGGCAAGGCTATTTCACGTCGTTGACAATTGGGATAAGAATGATTATCATTGGACGTGGAATAACGAAATGAGTCAGCAGACATGGGCTGTCAAGCTTGCCGGAGCCAAACCGCTCAACCAGACGACCAAAGACGGCACCGGAATCGGTATTGAGAATCATTTTGTAATCGTTTATCGGCATGATGAGGCTAAACGACCATGTTACGATTGCTACATTCTACGGGGGGAAGAGATGTATTGGCGGCATCACTTAAACTTAGGCGGTCAGATGTTCAAAGATCACTCTTCTTTTTTGCTTGGACACGGTGTGTATGGCGAGTCAACACCAGATGCGACATACAACGAAGTGCGCATCTGGAAGCGAGCTCTTACCGAGGAAGAAGTAATGCGTTCGGCCAAGTTGGGCCCGGATAATCTGCCATAAATTACTGCTAAGGTCTCTGCGATTTGCGGGAAAGAAACTTGCGGGGACAGTCCCTGCATTTTCCTGGATTTCCGGGGAAAAGGCAAGAAGCACGCCTTACCCCTAGGGGTGCAGTCTTTGCTTTTAGATATATAGGATCCTTGCGGTGGTTTGGCGTTGTGTGGTATAATGTCCGTATGGAATTGGTAGAGACTGAAAGTGTGGCGGCGATGCCGCAGCAGCGCGATGAAGCCATAGAGGAGCTTAAGCTGGCGCTTGGCAAGCTTGAGTCTGGAGGTGAGCTTCCGGGCCTTGTCGAAGGGCATGGGCTCCAGAGCTGGTACTTTGTCTTCTCGTGGCGCTCGGACTGGCTGGACATAAGCTATCGCCTGCCGTATGCGCGGGTTCTGTCCGGCGAGGATGCGATAAGCCTCGACAACGCCAGGATAGGGGCCGCGATACGCATGGCCATATTGCTCCTCGCCTCGGATTCAGGCGAAGCGCTCCTGCACGACGGCGAGGCGGCGCTTTCGGTGGAGGCTGGCGAATCCGGCGTGCGGTACGCCATAACCGGCCCGGACGGCGACGAAATCGACTCCGCCGACGACTGGCAGCCGCTTATAGCGCGTCTTGAAAACGATATTTCCTCCGCCGGAGAAAGCCTTCAGATAATTTGGCCGTAACCTTTTGCCTTTTCGTGTGTATACATAATGTACTGAAGGAAAGGAGATATTGCCATGCCACTTACAAGCGTAAACATCAACAACGTGTCGATGGACTACTTCCTTCGCGGAGTCGATGCCGCGAAGCCGCAGGGAGTCCAGCCGTCGCAGGTTCAGCAGGAGGGCGCGAACGCGCAGGTGGACCAGAACCAGGTGGCCGTGGGCAAGATGGTCTCGCAGCTGGACGTCCTTCTGATGAAGGCCGCCATGGCCTCGACCAAGGGCCTTGACGTTAAGCAGATAACGGGCTCTCTCCAGACGCTCGTCGACCAGGGGCTTCTCGACAAGGGGTCGTTCAGGCTCCTCGCCAAGACCGCCGACACGGCCGCGAAGACACTCAAGGCGCTCGACAAGTTCACGGGCAGAGAACTTGCCGCAGCCATTGGCGAGAACAACCAATACAATCTCAAGACGTCGGCTGGCAAGGCGGTCGCGGCGGCTGTCAAGGCGCAGCAGGACCTTTCCGCGCTTCTCGGACAGGTCGGCAAGATCGTGAACGCCGTGGTCCGGAACGAGGAACAGGTGCGGAGCGCGAACTCGAAGTACAAAGGCATCAGCGAAGACCTGATAAACGGGGTGAACGAGTTCACCATGATCTGCGACCGCCGGATGATGGAGATCGACCAGCTGGCCTGGCAGATGAAGAATTTCGCCGTCTATCTTGCGGCAAACGGAGAGAACTCCGATCCCAACATCATGGCCATCCTCAAGGCCAAGGTGAACGACCTCATGCCGCGCCAGGCGCTCGCGATGCACGGCACGGCGGATGCGCTCGCGGCGGTCAACGAGAACGTCACCGCGAAGCTGCGCCCGCTCGCGGAGAGGATCGACGCGTTCCGGAACAATCCTTCGTCCACCCTCCGCGAGGCGGACTTCAACGCGCTGAAGAGCGACATCGCCACGATGAAGGCGGCGCTCCAGGACATCCGCAAGAACGGCGTCCAGGTCGGCAAAGGGCGAATGGTGGTGGCGAGGGACATCATGAAGGCGCTCGAGGAGGAGGTCGCCAAGGCGGAGTCGCTTTTCGAGACCGCCCGCAGCGACGTGTCGCGCCGGATCCTAGACAACTACATCGCAACAACCATTTCGCTTCTGTACGAGAATGAGGCCTACGAGGACCAGTACAACAACGGTACGACGCACCAGACGGCGTTTGCGTACCGCAACGAGTTCATCCTGGCCATGAGAGCCGTCGCCGAAGCCGCCGTGGACGGCAAGAAGTCGGGCGACGACGTCCAGACGCTCGTCCATGATCTCGGCGTCAAGGCGAAACAGCTTCAAACAGCGGCACAGCGGGTCGGAAACGCCTTGGGCTCGTCCGCCGAACGCTTCAACGCGATTTTCGGCCGTATGAAGAACATCAAGCCCATCGTCATCGGCTTCGACAAAATCGTAGACGAAGTACGCAACAGCAAACGGCTCTTCTCCGCCTCCGAGGCGATGGGTGTCTTCAAGGGGACCATATCGGTTTCGTCCCTCATCGAGGCCCGTGCGCGCGGCCTGATGGATTCGGACGTAGACCCCGCGAACGAAGACTCCAACATCGTCTCCCAGCGCCTGCTCGGCGCAGGTGCGGCGGGCACGGTGTACGAGCTCACCCGTGCCGACGGCAGGCAGGTCGTCTTCAAGGGCGAGACCGAGAGCCGCGCCGGGCTTTCGGGGCTCGTGGCGGGGGCCGCCAAGAACTACTCCGCGCAGCAGATGACCGCCAACCTCAACATTGCCTCCAAGAACGCCGCAAAGGCGCTGGGCATGGGCGGCATTCTCGTCGACTACTCGGTCGGGACACACAACGGCATATTTGGCTTCTACATGGAAAAGGCGAAGGGCATGACGGCTGATGCCATGACAGGCGGGGGCTTTTTCACATCCTCTTCGGGCTGCGGAATGTCTGCAAAGGAGATCAAGAATCTTCCGGCGGCACAGAAAAGGCAAATCAAGGCCGACCTCAGGCGCGAGCTCAACCGCATGCAGTGGCTGGACCTCGTGACCGGACAGACCGACCGCCATCACGCGAACTACTTCGTCCACGTCGACCCCACGACGCATGCCGTCACCGTCAAGGGCATCGACAACGACGCCGGGTATTCGCAGTACCGCACCGGCGCCATGAAGTTCTCCTTCGACAAGGAACGGTCGGATGATTTCAAGACTCGTCTGACCGACCTTGCAAAGCAGATCGACCAACGCAACCACAAGAACGTGCTGGAGGATCTGCTCAAAGACCCCGGCATAACGACCGACGGGAAGGGAAGGTACGCTGTCGATGTTTCCAAGATCGAAAACAAGGCCATCTCCAGCGTGCTCTGCAGAGTCACGGGCCTGCAGCCCCTTGCTCTGCCGGACAAGATCGACCGCGAGACATACGAGGCGCTCATTGCGCTGAAGTCCGGGCCTAAGCGCGACGCGTACCTGAACTCGATACGTCCGCGCCTTTCGGAAGCGAGCTTCAATGCGGCGGTCAGCCGCCTCGACGACGTCATCGACAGGGCTGAAAAACTCGGCGGCGAGGGCAGGGTCATCGAGAAGGAAGGCTGGCTAGACGAGCCCGTCGAGACGCTCCGGACGGGCGACATCTCCGTCAAGAAGCAGAACGGGGCCGTCAAGAAGCTTGGCGGACGGATCGCGAATGATGCGAACGAGTTCCTCTGCACGTCCATCTTCGTCCGCGACGGGCTCAACAAGATATTCTCATGACGCCTTTGGCATAGTCTGGCACGAAGCGCTTCGCGTTGATCTGATGCCAAATAAGAAACTAGAGGTGAGTCCTGGAGATGAAACAGTTATGAAAAAAGTAAGAATGGTTGCTTTGGCTGCGCTTGGCGCGGTGCTTTCGCAGTTCAGCACAATGGCGGCGGATACGATTTCCGCCACATCGGCGGACATCGGCAAAGTGATAGGCGCGAACGGAAACATCTACGCAACGGTAAGTGCGGCATCGTCCGACGGCACCACAGCATACGCGATGATCGCCTATGTCAACGCCGAGGATGCGACGGGGCTCGCGATTGCCGTTCAAGATATCGGCAACGGCTACACCTGGGACGCAGCGATGTTTGCGGCGGCGAGTTGGGCAGCGGCACACCCGGTCGAGTTCGGGACGTGGCGTTTGCCGACCGTCGATGACTTCAAGTACATGTTCCAGGGTTGCAACGGGCCAACATATTCTTCGGGGACCGGCAGTTACGGCTATGGCTACTTCCACATCTTCCTCAAGGACTGCGGAGCGTACGAAATTCAGCAGGGACGGTATTGGACAGGAATCGAGACGGCATCAAGTGACGCATATCAGTACAATTTCTACAGTGCCAGGTTTGATCCCCTTGGAAAGACAAGTGAAAATTGGGCGCGATGCTGCCTTGAGTTCCAAATCGTCTCAGACACTGCGGGACGCACCGGCGACTGCCGCTGGAGGTACTGCGGCGACACCAAAACTCTCACCATCTACGGCAATGGCCAGATGGCCGACTACGGATCCTCTGATCTGCCGCCGTGGTGCACGAAATACGATGGGGCCATTACGAACGTCGTAGTCGAGAGTGGCGTCACGTCCATCGGCCAACGTGCATTCTTCGAATGCAGCCAAATCAAGGGACTTTCCTTGCCCGATAGCATAGCCACCATTGGCACGTTGGCGTTTTATGGATGTCATGAACTTAATGATTTTGCCGTTCCGGACAATCTTTCGTACATCGGGCCCAGCGCGTTCCGGCAGTGCTATGCACTGAAGACATTTACGTTTCCTGCAGAACTTGAATTTATCGACGATTGCGCGTTTGGGGATTGCTCCGGCATCACGGACGTGTATTGCCGCCCCAGTGGCGAAAAATTCACATGGTGGGATGCGAGCTGCGATTTCAAGGACGACAAGTCTACGCGCATCCATGTACGCAGCGACCGGCTTGGCGCTTACCTGGAGACGTACGGCGATAACGTTCGCGGAACATTCGTGGGTGATATGCCATATGACTCGTATGCGGAATGGGCGGGGTCATACGGTTTCAGCCGCATAAGCAGCGGCATTGACGTCTCGGCAGACGACCTTGGCGGCGAAATCGATCTCGGGGGTGGCGTTTCGGGTTTGCTTGGTCTTGTCGATGAGCAGCGCGGGAAGGGCCTTGCCCTGGTTGTGGAACGGACCATCTGGAACGTGAACGTATCGGAAGCCGTCGCCCAGATTGCGGAAATCAACGCCAGCAATCCGGACATTGTCGGCACGTTGCGTCTACCTTCCGTAGAAGACCTGAAACGCTGCTTTACAGCATGCGGCGGCTCAGCATACACGGATGAAATTTATGACAGGATGCCATACAGGGCCGGAAGCCTCGATGAGAAGTTTGTGAGCAATATCTGGACATCGACCGAGTGTGGCGAAGACAATAACTGGATATATTCGTATACTGAGGAAGGGGGAATCGGTTGGCATTTCACGAAATGCAATTCCGCCTCGAAAGGACATGCAATCGCAATCGCCGAATTCGACCTCGGTCGCACAGATGGGTGGTCCAGATGCGACATGGGTGACGGAATCGCCAACGTCTTCCGCTACGCATTCGACAAGCCAGGCGACTTAGGCGGAACGCCTCTGCTGGACATCGCTTTCGGACCGGACGGCAAGGCGGTCGTGAAGACGCCGAAAGTCGTGAGCACCGCTGGGTTCTCGTATTCGGTCGTCGCCTCGGACGATGTCGCCGGGACGAAGAATGTCGCAGAATATCCGCTTTCCGCCGAAGGCGAGACGAAGATGGACGAAGCGCTGTCCGGTGCGCGATTCTTCCGTCTGAAGGCGGTGCCTGTCCCTGAAGCGCTTTAGGCGCATCACGCGGCGGGGACGCGGGAAATTTGGTAGAATACGGCAAACGAAAGAAGAGCTACTGATGATCTGCGACAGCATACTTGATGCGGTGGGGCATACGCCGCTGGTGAGGCTTCGTCGGATGACGACGCCCGACATGGCCGAAGTCCTTGTGAAGTTCGAGGCTATGAACGTAGGCGGGTCCATAAAGACCCGCACTGCGCTCAACATGATCCGCGACGCCGAGGCGCGCGGGCTCCTCAAGCCCGACTCCGTGATCGTAGAGCCAACAAGCGGCAACCAGGGCATAGGCCTCGCACTCATCGGCGCGGTGAAGGGCTACAGGACGGTCATCGTAATGCCCGACAGTGTAAGCGAAGAGCGCCGCAAGCTTGTGAAGCAGTATGGCGCGGAAGTCGTGCTTGTCCACGACAAGGGCAACATCGGCGACGCAATCGCCGAATGCGCCGCGATTGCGCAGCGCATGGCGAAGGAGGATCCCAAGGTCTTCGTGCCGGAGCAGTTCTCGAATCCGGCGAACCCGGCTGCGCACCGCCACGGCACCGCGCTCGAGATAATGGAGCAGGCGGCGAAGCCGATACACGGCTTCTGCTCGGGCGTTGGCACTGGCGGGACGCTGAGCGGAATCGGCGAAGTCCTCAAGGCGCAGAACCCGTCCATCGAGATATGGGCGGTCGAGCCACGGAACGCGGCGATTCTCGCCGGTGGAACGGTTGGCACGCATTTGCAGATGGGTATCGGCGACGGGCTCATTCCCGACAACCTCAACACGCAGATATACTCGCACATCTGCGTCGTATCGGACGAAGAGGCGCTTGGCTGCGCGCGCGACCTCGCGCGCAAGGAGGGCCTGATGGCCGGCATATCGGCGGGCACCAACGTCTTCGCCGCGCTCAAGCTCGCGAAGCGGCTGGGCTCAGGAAAGACCGTCGTGACTATCCTCCCCGACACTGCCGAGCGGTACTTCTCCACCCCGCTTTTCGGGTGAAACGTTGGCTTCCACGTTGATGTCGCATTGACATATCGGCGCGGACATGTTAAACTTTCAACTTAACGATTTCCCGCAAACTAAGGAAAATACGAATGAACAGAGCAATCAAGAAAGTCGTCGCCCGTGAGATCATTGACTCGCGCGGCAATCCTACTGTCGAAGTCGATGTCATCCTTGAGGATGGCACACTTGGCCGTGCAGCCGTTCCGTCGGGCGCATCCACAGGCGTCAACGAGGCTCTTGAGCTTCGCGACGGCGACCCCAAGCGCTATCTCGGCAAGGGCGTCTCTAAGGCTGTCGACAATGTCAACAAGGTAATCGCGCCCAAGCTCGTCGGCCTTTGCGCCTGCGATCAGCGCGGCATCGACAAGCTCATGCTGAAGCTTGATGGCACCGCCACCAAGTCCAAGCTCGGCGCAAACGCCATCCTCGGCGTGTCGCTCGCCGTCGCCAAGGCCGCTGCCGCGTCGTTCGGCCTGCCGCTCTACCGCTACATCGGCGGCACCAACACCTACACGCTGCCTGTTCCGATGATGAACATCATCAACGGCGGTGCGCACTCCGACGCTCCTATCGCGTTCCAGGAGTTCATGATTCGCCCCGTCGGCGCGAAGAGCTTCAAGGAAGGTCTCCGCTGCGGCGCCGAGGTCTTCCACAACCTCAAGAAGGTTCTCAAGGATCGCGGCCTCTCCACGGCTGTCGGCGACGAAGGCGGCTTCGCCCCTGCGCTCGACTCCATCGAGGATGCGCTCGATTGCATCATCGCGGCGATCAAGAAGGCCGGCTACAAGCCCGGCAAGGACGTCACCATCGCCATGGACTGCGCTTCGTCCGAGTTCTTCAAGGACGGCGTCTATGACTACACCTGGAAGGAAGGCAAGAAGGGCAAGAAGCTCGACTCCGCCGCGCAGGTCAAGTATCTCGAGGAGCTCGTCAAGAAGTATCCGATCGACTCCATCGAAGACGGCATGGCCGAAGGCGACTGGGATGGCTGGGTGGCGCTCACCAAGGCCATCGGCGACAAGTGCCAGCTCGTCGGCGACGATCTCTTCGTCACCAACGTCAAGTATCTCGAAAAGGGCATCAAGCTCGGCGCGGCAAACTCGATCCTCATCAAGGTCAACCAGATCGGCTCGCTCTCCGAGACGCTCGACGCCATCGAGATGGCCCACCGCGCCGGATACACGTCCGTCACCTCGCACCGCTCCGGCGAGACCGAGGATGCGACGATCGCCGACATCGCGGTTGCGACGAACTCCGGACAGATCAAGACCGGTTCCATGAGCCGCACCGACCGAATCGCCAAGTACAACCAGCTCCTTCGCATTGAAGAGCAGCTCGGCGACAAGGCTGTCTACGGCTACAAGAAGGTCCGCTGAGGACCCATGCCAGGCCGGATTCGATTCGGCTGCATTGGCGCGCTCGCCATTGCCTTTTGCGGGGGACCGCTATGAGGCGGGCGAGCGCGTTGATTGTCGCCCTTTGGGTGATCGCGGTGCTGTCGGTGATGGTGCTGTCGTTCGCCACAGAGGCGCACCTTCAGACGGGGATAAACGTCTATGTGCGCGAAAGGAATCGCGTAAACAGGCTCATCGACGCCGGGCAGTCGCTCGCTGAGGTCGTAATCGCGGGTTTTGCGGAAGCCAAGGATTGGTCTTCAGGCGAGAATGTCGAAGAGCTTCTCGAAGATGACAGATGGGCGCTTGAAAAGCGTGCGCTCAAGAGCGACTCAAAGTGCTCCATAGGTCCGCTTTTGGTTGACGACCGGACGGACAAGGATGGCAATTTCATAAATCCAAGCACGGTCAAGGTCGAGATCGAGCTCGTGAACGCCGGCGAGCAGAATGCGATAAACGTGAACGAGCTCTACCAGGGCGGCGACCAGAACTACCGCGTAAGATGGGAGATGCTCCTTTCGAGCCACGGCGTTCCCGAGGATTACGAGATAGATACGGAGGATGGACGCTTCAATCTGATCGACCATCTTATTGCGTGCTGGAACGACTGGCGAGACGAGGATGACACCATCAGCGTGATAGACGGCAAGGAGTGCGGCGCGGAGTCGGCATGGTACGAGGACAAGTACGATGAGGACAAGGTGGACGACGAGGACAAGCGCTATCCGCGCAATGGCTCCATACCCGACATACAGGAGCTTTCGTACATCCGCGGCTTCAGGGAATATCCGGCGGTGCTGACCGGTGGAGTGCTAAACCCTGACGCCGACAAGGATGAGCAGATCACGGTAAAGGGAATTGTCGGGCTTCTCGGAACGAGCGGAAACTCGAAGGTTAACGTAAACTCGTGCACTGTGGACCAGCTGCTGACGGTCCCTGGAATATTCAGCGAGGACGATGACGAGGGCATGGAGGAGGGCAAGGAAATCGCCCAGGCCATAATCGATGCGAAAAAGGAAATGCCCGACTATGATGTGGACGAGACGCGCACCTGGTGGCCTTACAAGGACTGGAACGATCTAATCCAGCGCGTCAGCGACTTTGCCGGTGTGCAGATCGGCAACGAAGCCAGCCAGTACCTTACATATGTTCCAGATCGGAACAGCATATTCAAGATCAAGATAACAGGCGAGTCGATGGGCATGAAGCGAGAGGTCAACGCGGAGTGTTATTTGAGCTCAAAGGACAAGAAGGTGCGCTACATAAAGTGGCGTGAAGACTAGCCTTCGGCGCGGACCGTGGTTTGAGGAAAACTTTGCGGACAAGGCGAATGGCTATAGATAAATCAGCAAGTGCGCACCGGCTGGCCATCGTTGGCGTTGCGTATCTCGTTTCGCTCGCGGCGACATTCGCGCTTGTGCCGCCCGCCGCGATGCAGTATGATGTGGTGCTGCCGGCGATGTCTGCGGCTTCAATCATGCTTTTCTTCGGGCCTTATCTTCTTGCCGTCGGATGCACAACCGGCTTCTTGCCCGATTCATTGGCGCTTTGCGGACTCGTCCCCGTGCTTCCTTTCTATATTGCGCACGTTGTGTTCCTGTCTGTTATTTCCAAGCGCACTTCGCTGTGGCAACGCATGGGCCGCTTTGGCGAGGGTGCGCGAAAGGCGACAGTCGCAATTATTGCGGTCGTGTCGGCGGTGGGCGTCTGGAGCGAGTTGCCTGAGGTAACGCAATACGACCTTGCGGTGGAGGCTTCGAAGATTCCTGTTGACGGACTTCGCCTCGCAGTGGTGTCCGACCTGCATTCCTGCCGGTATGGAGACGGCCAATGCGCCTTGATCGGGGCGATTCGGTCGCAGAAGCCCGACGCGGTGCTGCTGGTTGGCGACATATTCGACGATCGCCTGCCTGATGCCAACACAAGAACATTCCTTTCGGGTGTTGCTAAGGAATATCCATGCTTCTATGTCTTCGGCAACCACGAATACTGGAGCGAACGCATCCCTGAGATCAAAGACATTCTTCTAGATTCCGGTGTGACGGTGCTGGAGGGCTGCGTAAGGACGCTTAGTGTACGGGGCGTCGAGGTAGACATTTGCGGAATAGACGACCCAACATACTTGATGGATGGAGCATGGCTTGCCGAGCTGGACCATGTGGCTGCGGCGACCGCGGCATCGTCACGCCTGAAGATTCTGCTTTCGCACCGTGCTGAATACGCCTGTGAATATGAGAAATACGATTTCGACCTTGTCTTCTCCGGACATCTCCACGGCGGGCAGTGGCGAATACCCGGGCTTGATGTTGGCGTTTGCGGTCCGTCCTCCGGAGGCCCGTACTCGGACGAGCGGATGTTTTTCCCTCGCCGTGCAGGAGGCGCATACGCGCTCAACGACAAAACGACCCTCGTCGTCTCGCGCGGTCTGGCGCGGGAATCGACTCCTCTGCCGCGCTTGTTCAACAATCCAGAGCTTGTCGTAGTCAACCTCGTGCCTGCCAATTGAGGGGCTGCGGAACGCGAGAAGTTTCGATTAGGGCAAGGATATGGCGGCCATTTTCGTCCTATAGTCGAACGATGAAATATGGTATAATGTGCGCTGTTTGGTCAACATAATGAAAGGAATACACCAAATGGAACTCAAAGGCAGCAAGACGGAGCAGAACCTGTGGACGGCGTTTGCCGGTGAATCGCAGGCTCGCAACAAGTACGACTACTTCGCCTCGCGTGCGAAGAAGGACGGCTACGAACAGATCGCCGCCATCTTTCAGGAGACGGCGTTGAACGAAAAGGAGCACGCCAAGCTTTGGTTCAAGGAATTGGGCGGCATCGGCGATACACCCGCGAATCTCCTTGCCGCCGCAGCAGGCGAGCATGAGGAGTGGACCGACATGTACAAGCGCTTCGCTGAAGAGGCCAAGGCCGAGGGCTTCACTCGCCTTGCATTCCTTTTCTCGAAGGTGGCAGAGATCGAGCAGCACCACGAGGAGCGCTATCGCCAGCTCGCAAAGAACATCGAGACGGGTGAAGTGTGGGTGCGCGTCGGCAAGAACCGTTGGCAGTGCCGCAACTGCGGTGCTATAATCGAGGGCGAGAAGGCTCCGGAGGTGTGCCCGGTCTGTGCGCATCCGAAAGCCTACTTCCAGATCGAGCCGCAGAACTACTGATGCGGCCATTTGCGCCGTGTCGCAAAGCGACATGTCCGCAAGCAAATGGCGCACCTCTCGCGCATACAAATAGACGGTATGCGCGGGGGGTGGGAATTTGATATAATATACTCCATGGAATTTGAGAATACCATCGGGTTGGAGACGCATGTCCAGCTCAAGACGAAGACGAAGATGTTCTGTTCATGTCTGCTGAAGACAGGTTGCGAACCGAACACCAATGTTTGTCCCGTATGCCTGGGCTATCCGGGCGCTTTGCCTGTGATGAATAAAGAGGCCGTAAAGCTTACCGTAATGAGCGGCCTCATGCTTGGCTGTCGCATCAATCCGCACGCAACGTTCGACCGCAAGAACTACTTTTATCCCGATATGGCGAAGGACTACCAGATCTCCGAGAACGGCAGTCCTCTCTGCATAGGCGGCGGCGTGACGATCCAGACGCCCAACGGTCCCAAGTTCATCCGCATAAACCACATACACCTCGAAGAGGATGCGGCCAAGATCAACCACTACGCCATGACTTCGGGCGTGGACTTCAACCGCGGCGGAACCCCGCTCATGGAGATCGTCTCCGAGCCGGATCTTTCGAGCGCCGACGAGGCAATCGCCTACCTCACCGCCCTGAAGGAAATGCTGGTGTACGCCGGCGTGTCGGACTGCAATCTCGAAGAGGGCAACATGCGTTCGGACGTCAACATCTCGATTCGTCCGGTCGGCGAGACCAAGCTTGGCACAAAGGTCGAGATCAAGAACATGAATTCCTTCAGCGGCATTCACGCCGCCCTGGAGCATGAAGCCCGCAGGCAGCGCGAGTGCATGGCCCATTCGATCCCGATCGTGCAGGAGACGCGCAGGTGGGATGGAGAGGCTATGGAGACTGCGTCCATGCGCTCCAAGGAAAACGCCCACGACTACCGCTATTTCCCGGAACCCGACCTGGTGCCGGTGGAACTGTCCGAGGAGCTGATCGAAGAGTGGCGCAAGCAGCTCCCAGAGCAGCCCGAGGCCCGTCGCGCCAGAATGGTTGACGAGTACGGCATAGCGGAATATGATGCCGAGGTGCTTTCGCAGCACAAGGAGAACGCCGACTACTTCGAGGCCGCGGCGAAAGGCTTGGACAAAAAGGCCGCAAAGACGCTCTGCAACCTGTACATGTCGGATGTCATGGCGCTCATGAACGCGTCCGGCAAGTCCATCGGCGAATGCGCCATGAAGCCGGAGGCGCTAGCTTCGCTCGTCAAGCTCTCGGTCGCAGGCACGATCAACGGTCCAACGCTTAAGGAGCTGCTGCCCGAAATCTTCGAGAAGGGCGGTGATCCCGAGGCAATTGTAAAGGAGCGTGGACTGGGCGCGGTCAGCGATACGTCGGCGCTTGAGGCGTTCGTCGACCAGGCGATCGCCGCGAACCCAAAGAGCGTGGCCGACTTCAAGGCCGGCAAGAAGGCTGCGGCTGGATTTTTCGTCGGGCAGGTGATGAAACTCTCCAAGGGCAAGGCCGACCCGAAGATCGTCGGCGGAATCGTCGCAAGGAAGCTCTCTGCATTATGAAGCGGCTCGCATCCATATTTGTGGCGTTTGCGCTTGCTGGATGCGCCTCGTTCCACCAGACGCAGCGCGTCAAGTTCGTGGATGACGACGGCAGATTCGCAGAGGTAGTCTATGGCTATGGCGACAAGGATCACATAACCACCTGGACCTCGCCGATAAACGGCAAGGAGATCGAGCTGAAGAGCAAGCTTCGCGTCAAGGTAAGCCTGGAAAATGGCCCGAGCTTCCTTGCCTACCAGTGCATGAACACCCTGAGAAGCGGCACGATGTACAAGACTGACAACGATCGTTGGATGTTCTTGGCGAACGGGTTCACGAGCGCGGTCTTCGAGCTGGACGAAGCCAACGAAGAATACAAGGCCATATTCGAAGGCGTGCTTTGCCAGCCTCCGGTAAACGAGGAGGATCAGTATTGAATCCGCTCGACAACATTCGCGTAGTTCTGGTCGGCACGCTCTACACGGGCAATGTCGGCTCAAGCTGCCGCGCAATGGCGAACATGGGCATAAGGAATCTCGTATTAGCGGCTCCTAATCTGCAGAATTCGTGGGAGGAGGGCGAGAGAATGGCCGTTCACGCTACGGACATCCTCGCGAACCGCCGCGAAACGGCGACTTTCGAGGAGGCTGTGGCCGATTGCGTCGCGGTTGTCGGCACGACTGCGCGTGAGGGGCTCTACCGCCAGCACGTCAGGGCGCCGCGCGATTGTGCGGCGGATATACTCGCGCTTGCCGAGACGGGGCCCGTTGCGCTGGTGTTCGGGCGCGAAGACAAGGGCCTCCTGAACGAAGAGATAGCCCAGTGCACGCACCTCATCCGCATACCTGTCGATGAGGGTTACACTTCGATCAATCTTTCGCAGGCGGTGCTTATAACGTGCTACGAGTTCTTCACGGCCTCGGGACGCTACCAGCCGCCGCACGAAAAGGCTCCGCCCGCTCCTCAGGCGCAGAAGATGCAGCTCATGAAGAACTGGGCGAAGATGTTGTTGGAGATAGGTTTCATGAAGCCCGAGCAGGAAGATCACTTCATGCAGGGTTTCCACCGCGTGTTCTCACGCGGAGTTTTCACTAAAGATGACGCGGCGCTGCTCCTTGGAGTGGCCCGCCAGGCCATATGGGCCAAGGAGAATCATGGATAGACTGGCATACCTAGTTCGACGCATGCTCTTGGTGATACCGACGTTCATCGGCATTACCATAGTGTGCTTTTCGCTGACGCGCTTCCTGCCCGGCGGCCCTGTGGAAATCCGCATGATGCGACTGAAGGGACTCGGTGCGCAGTCCGGTGAGACGTCCGGAAGCTCCAGCGCGTCCGCCTCGCAGGTCTCCGACGAGTACAAGAAGCAGCTCGAGGCGCAGTTCGGCTTCGACAAGCCCATTTACGAGCAGTACTACGACTGGCTCGTGGTGAAGCGCATGGGCATGAAGCTGCCGAGTTACGATTATCCGAACAAGACCGCCTGGGAGCTGATTAAATCGCGCATCCCGATTTCGCTTTGGTTCGGCTTGGCGTCCTTCTTGCTGACATACATGATTTGCATACCGCTGGGCATAGCCAAGGCGCTGAAACACCGGCAGACGTTCGACGCGGCATCGTCGTTCGTGGTGTTCGTCGCCTATGCCATCCCCGCCTTCGCCCTTGCAATGCTTCTGAAGATGTTCTTCTGCGGAACGGTAGAAGGCTTCGCCGACATATTCCCGCTTGGCGGCATTTCCTCCGACTTTGACGTTGAACCGTCAACATGGGTCTGGTTCAAGGACCGCGCATGGCACATGGCCATGCCGATCTGCTGCTATGTTGCGGGCAGCTTCGCGATGCTTACGATCCTAATGAAGAACTCGCTTCTAGACCAGATCTCGTCCGACTACATAAGGACAGTGATCGCGAAGGGTGCCACGCGCCGCCGCGCGATCTGGGGCCATGCCTTCAGGAACGCGCTCATACCGGTGGCGACTGGACTTGGCGGCATCATTGGTCTGATCTTCGTGGGCTCGATCATCATCGAGACGATATTCGAGATACCTGGAATGGGGCGCCTTTCGTGGGATGCCCTGATCGGACGCGACTATGCTGTGTTCCTTGCGCTCCTTGCGCTGACGGCGAGCTTCCAGCTCGTCGGCAACCTGATTTCGGACGTTCTCTACATGATCATCGACCCCAGAATCGACTTCTCGAAGAAATAAAGCCATGGCAATGTTCTCACCCCTAACAATCAAGAGATTCCGTTCATTCAAGCGCATCCGCCGCGCATGGTGGTCGCTTATCGGTCTAGGCGCGATCTTCGTGTTCTGCATGCTGGCCGACGTCGTATGCCCATGTGACCCGCGCGCCGTAGTCGATACGGCGACGCTTGAAAAGTATCGCAAGCCTGTCGTAGAGAAGACGTACGACATAAAGACCGTCCGCTACAACATCGGCGACGACGGCAGCATATGGGGCTACGAAGGCCCAACGGACGTCAACGAGGCCGACTACGAAGTTATGCGCAGCAAGCGCGATGGCTACACGCGCGTCTACATGAAGCCGAAGACGCCCCCGGCCGTGACAGAGCGCGTCCTGCCCGCGCCTGAGATAAGCTTCCCGTTCCGTCCCTGCAAGGAGCATCCCTTCGGCATCGACGCGGGTGGACGCGACGTATACGCGCGCGTCGTCCATGGCATGCGCATTGCGCTTCTGTTCGGCATAATCCTTGCCGCGAGCGGAATGTTCATCGGCCTGGTAGTGGGCGCGGTGGAAGGCTATTTCGGCGGCAAGACCGATATTGCCATGCAGCGTTTCACGGAGATTTGGAGCGCGGTTCCGTTCCTGTACGTAATGATCTTCATCGGCTCCACGATGGGGCGTAGCTTCACAATCCTTCTTGTATGCTACGCGATCTTCAACTGGATCGGCGTAAGCTACTACATGCGCGCCGAGTTCCTGCGCCTGAGGTCCCGCACGTTCGTCGAGGCGGCGAAGGTGCAGGGCTTCTCCGCCGCGCGCATCATATTCGGCCATATTCTGCCCAATGCCCTTACCCCGCTGATTACGCTCTTCCCGTTCCTTTTGATGGGCGCCATCGGCTCTTTGGCGGCGTTGGACTTCCTCGGTTTCGGATTGCCTCCTATGACGCCGAGCTGCGGCGAGCTCATGAACCAGGCGCAACAGTTCCGCTATGCGTGGTGGTTGATCCTGTTCCCGGCTGTCGCGCTTTTCATCGTCATGTTGCTGACGGTTCTTGTCGGCGAAGGGCTCCGCGACGCCTTCGACCCGCGGCAGAAGTCCAAGCTGGAATAGCATGACTCGCGGCACGAAGGCGTGGGCTGCCTTTTTTGCGACGTGTCTTGTCTGCGTTGCCGTTGACGCCGCAGTCGTAGGCGCTGCGTATCTTGCTGCGTTCATACTGCGCTTCGACTTCGCCGAGCCTTCGTGGGGTTGGCGCAAGGTGGCGATCTCGTACCTTACGGTCTGTGCGGTCCACCTGATCTCGCTTATGTTGTGCGGATGCTACCGCATAGCGTGGCGCAGGATACGCGCGACGGACCTTCCGAGATTCGCAGGGGCGATGGTTCTTGCCGCGGCCATACTGACCGGTATGCGATTCCTGATGCCCGATATGATGCTCGCGCATATCCGGCCGCCGTATTCGATTACGGTCATATGCTTTTTCTTCGCTACCGTCGGTCTCGTGGGGGTCCGCTGGCTGTGGCGGCTCTACTGGATGTCGCTGCAGAAGGAGGATGAGCTTCTTGAGCGGCTGGAGAAGAAGTTCGACAATTCTGTTGCCGCGCGCTATGTGACGGGAAGGGTGGTTATGGTCACCGGCGCGGGCGGATCCATCGGATCTGAGCTTGTCCGCCAGGTAGCGGCGGCGGGTGCGAGGCGCATCCTAATGGTCGAGCGCTGCGAAAACGCCCTTTACGAGATAAACCGTGAGATGGTGCGCGCGAAATGCGCTGCCGCCTTGAAGCCGCTCATGATCGATTGCGGCGACAGGATGCGCATGGACGCCGTCTTTGCCGAGGAGAAGCCCTCTCTGGTGCTTCACGCGGCCGCCTACAAGCATGTTCCGATGGTCGAGCTTAACCCTGAAGAGGGCTGGCGCAACAACACCGAGGCTACGCGCACCATGGCCGAGCTTTCTGCCGCGCATGGAGTGGAGAGGTTCGTTCTTATATCAACCGACAAGGCGGTCAACCCCGTATCGGTCATGGGCAAGACGAAGCTCGCCGCTGAGCAGGCTATAATGGAGATGAATGGCGCGTGTTCGGTTGCCGCCGCCGACAAGGCCGCGCATTCAAAAACTTCATTCTGTGCCGTCCGCTTTGGAAACGTCTTCGGTTCTTCCGGCTCGGTGGTCCCGCTTTTCAGGGAGCAGATCGCAACTGGCGGACCGGTTACCGTAACCCATCCTGACATGAAGCGCTACTTCATGACGATACAGGAGGCTGTCAGCCTGGTGCTGCAGGCGGCATCAAGGTCTGAGAAGGCGATATATACGCTGGATATGGGCGAGCCCGTACGAATCCTCGACCTTGCCGAGAACATGATTTCTCAGGCGGGGTATCGTCCATATGTCGACATACCCGTCATTTTCACAGGCGTTCGCCCAGGCGAAAAGCTCTTCGAGGAGATCGACGTGTCGGAAAAGAGCGCTTTCAAGACGGACATGGCGAAGATATACATTACCCGCCCCTCATAAATCGCCGCGTCATGCCGACAATCGCCGCGCTGTTGGCGGTTGACACGATGGGGGTGGTTTAGTATACTACATTTTAACAAGGTTCCTTAAAAAGGGAGGTATGAAAATGAAGGCTATTGCTAAGGTCGCGCCACAGAAGGGCGTTGAGCTTGTGGATAAACCCATGCCTGAAATGGGCATCAATGATGTTCTCATCAAAATAAAGAAGACTGCCATTTGCGGCACCGACGTCCACATCTACGAGTGGAACGCCTGGGCGCAGGAGGAGATCAAGCCGCCGCTTACGATCGGCCACGAATATGTTGGCGAGGTCGTTGATGTCGGCTCGAACGTCACCAGCGTCAAGGTCGGCGACCGCGTCAGTGGCGAAGGCCACATAGTTTGCGGACACTGCCGCAACTGCCGCGCCGGACAGCGCCATCTCTGCCGTGCGACGCGCGGCGTCGGCGTCAATCGCGACGGCGCATTCGCGGAATACCTTTGCATCCCTGAGTCAAACGTGTGGCATTGCGACCCTTCGATCGACGACGAGCTTTATGCCATATTCGATCCGTTCGGCAACGCCACCCACACGGCGCTTTCGTTCAACATGGTCGGTGAGGACGTGCTCATCACCGGCGCGGGCCCGATCGGCATCATGGCGGCGGGCATTTCCAAGTTTGTCGGCGCGCGCAACGTCGTGGTCGTGGACGTCAACGACTACCGTCTTGGCCTGGCGAAGCGCCTTGGCGCGACGCGCACGGTGAATGCGAAGCAAGAGAAGCTTGAGGACGTGATGAAGGAGCTTGGCATGGTGGAAGGCTTCGACGTCGGCCTTGAGATGTCCGGCGCGTCGCCTTGCCTCAACCAGATGATTGAGAACATGAACACCGGCGGACGCATCGCGCTGCTGGGCATTCACGGTCCCGACACTAAGGTCAACTGGAACCACATTGTCTGGAAGGGCCTCAAGATCAAGGGCATCTACGGCCGCGAAATGTTCGAGACGTGGTACAAGATGGGCGCCATGATTCAGGGCGGTCTCGACATCAGTCCGGTCATCACGCACCGCTTCAAGTATACGGACTACGAGAAGGGCTTCGAGGCCATGATCTCCGGCAAGTCTGGCAAGGTCATTCTGGACTGGGAATAAGCAATAGGAAAGGACAGAGAAAATGTACGGAAAGTTTCAGGCGCATCTTCAGGAGACGATAGCCGACCTCAAGGCCAAGAGCCTTTACAAGAACGAGAAGATCATCGCTACCCCGCAGGGTGCGAACGTGGTGCTTGAGAACGGCACCAAGCTTCTCAACATGTGCGCGAACAACTACCTCGGTCTCGCGAACCATCCCGAGATCATAGAGGCTTCGCGCGAAGCCACAGCGAAGTACGGCTACGGAATGGGGTCCGTCCGCTTCATCTGCGGAACCGACAGTCTCCACAAGCAGCTCGAGCGCACCGTCGCCGACTTCACGAAGACCGACGACTGCATTCTCTTCGGCTCCTGCTTCGATGCGAACGGCGGTGTGTTCGAAGCGCTCCTCGGGCCTGAGGACGCGATCATCTCCGATGCGCTGAACCACGCGTCGATCATCGACGGCGTGCGCCTCTGCAAGGCGAAGCGATTCCGCTACGCCAACGGCGACATGGCCGACCTCGAAACTCAGCTCAAGGCTGCTGACGAGGCGGGTGCGCGCTTCAAGCTGATCGTCACGGACGGCGTCTTCTCGATGGACGGCATCATCGCCCCGCTCAAGGAGATTTGCGATCTCGCCGACAAGTACGAGGCCCTCGTCATGGTTGACGATTCGCATGCGGTCGGCGTGCTCGGCGAGACCGGTGCGGGCTCGGTCGAGGACTGCGGCGTTACCGGTCGCGTGGACATCATCACCGGAACCTTCGGCAAGGCTCTCGGCGGCGCGTCGGGCGGCTATGTCGCCGCTCGTCAGGAGATTGTTGACATCCTTCGCCAGAAGGCGAGGCCCTACCTCTTCTCGAACGCCGTCCCTCCGCCGGTTGCCGCGGCCTCCATCAAGGCCATCGAGCTCGTGAGGACTCGTCCCGAACTTCGCGCCCAGCTCAACGCCAACGCCAAGCAGTTCCGCGAAGGAATGAGCAAGCTCGGCTTCGATCTCGTGCCAGGTCATCACCCGATCGTGCCCGTCATGCTCGGCGATGCAGTGGTCGCGGTGAAGATGAGCGAGAACCTCTACAAGAACGGTGTGTATGCTACGGCGTTCTTCTATCCAGTCGTTCCGATGGGCAAGGCCCGCATCCGCACCCAGATGTCCGCCGCGCACACCGCAGAGGATATCGACTTCGCGATTAACGCCTTCGCAAAGAGCCGCTGATTGACACAAGTGGGAATCTGCCGAAATGGCTACAACTGTAACGACTTCTGAATCCTGGGGTTCGAGGCTTGGTGGCTCCATACGTGGAATGCTGTTCGGCCTCGCCATGTTTGTGGCGGGTTTCCCGCTTCTCTTCTGGAACGAGGGCAACTCCGTAAGGACCGCCAAGGCAATCGACGAGGGCGAGGGCGCATGCGTTTCGCTTGAGTCTAACGCCGCGGTCGATCCCGACATGAACGGCCGCCTGGTGCACATGACCGGGCGTGCCGACACGACGGATGTCCTCACCGACGATACCTTCGGCATTTCCGAGAAGGCAATCAGGCTGGTGCGCGAAGTCGAGATGTTCCAGTGGGTTGAAGATTCCCATACCACCGAGAAGAAGAATGTCGGCGGAAGCGTAACGACGACGACGACCTACACCTACAAGCAGGAATGGACCTCGAGCGTTGTGGACTCCAGTTCGTTTCATGAGGCGGGACACGACAACCCGGGCTTCATGGAGTTCTCCTCGGAGACTAAATACGCTTCAGCGGTCTCGTTCGGCGCGTTCAAGCTGAACGAGAAGCAGATACACTCCATAGGCGGTTCTCAGACCTACCAGTTCCCGGGCGGCTTCACATGCCGCGTCGAGCGCGTGCAGATGCAGGCCAACGCGATACTCGTCCCGAACGCCGAAACGCGCAACAACGCCCTCAACAACCGCTCGGTGGCCGCCCAGCCTCGCATCGGCGACATGAGGGTTTCGTTCAGGGTTGTGTATCCTCACGACATCTCTCTCATCGCCAAGCAGTATGGCGACACTTTCGTCGACTACACTGCCAAAAACGGCAAGAAGCTGAGCTACGTTAAGGACGGCATCGCTGATGCGGCGGAGATGTTCGCGTCGGCGCGCTCCAGGAACTCCTTTGTGACATGGCTTTTGCGCCTTGTCGGGTTCCTGCTAATGTTCTTCGGCCTTTCGTCCGTACTGAAGCCGCTTCCTGTGCTTGCCGACGTGCTGCCGATACTTGGTGACATCGTTGGCATCGGCACGGGGCTCGTCGCAGGACTTGTTGCGCTCATCTGCGCGCTTGTAACGATTGCGATCGCATGGCTCGTTTACCGCCCGGTCATCGGCATCACGCTGCTGGTCGTCGCGGGCTTCTTCGCATGGAAACTTGTTCAGAGGCGCAAGGCTGCAAAGCTCAACGCTTCATCTCCAGCAAAGGGTGTCTGATAGATATGGTTAATGGTGTAGTCAAAATGATTGTCGCTGCCGCGGTTGCGTCCGCTGCGGCGACTTGTTCTTTTGCGGTCGAGCCGGAAATTCCGAGCCTCATGATAGATCCTTCGGCGCTTGTCGAAATCGCCCCGCTTGCCCTGGACGCCCTGCAGATACAGAGCAAGGCCATAGCGCGTGAGCAGAAGCACAAGGCCGACCTCGCAAAGCGAGGTGTCGCCGAAGTGCCGGCGTGCAAGGTGCTGCGCTACAACATATATACCGGCGGACTTGTGAAGGGGCTCTCCTTTGACGAATGGGGCGAGTTCTACATCGACCGCCGCTTCGTCACCGATTCGGAGATGGAGACGATCAAGTCCATTGAGGCATGGATCCACAAATGGTTCCCTTCGAAGGTCAAGCGCAAGAGAGTGCCCATTCTGTCGTCCGGCAAGCCTGGCGTTCCTGTGTTCTACGGCTTCGAGGACGACCGCTATCAGATGCACGACGAGCTGATCCTCAAGCTGGTCAACGAATTCAACGCCGACAAGGCGGCCGGCTGCGGAGGAACCGTGGAACAGGCGTTCGGGATAGGCGACCTATCTGTAGCCCTCGTGAAGTCGCACATGATTGAGGAGACGGGCGGCAACGGTCCAAGCTCTGTCGCGGCGTGGGCGGTGGATCCGCTTCAGGTGAACGTGCCGGGGGACTGGGGCGACGAAAAGAAGGATGTTGGCCTCAGAAAGCCGTCAAAGCGCAACGAGGGCACGCCTGAAAGGAACATCCGCGCGGCGATACGCTATCTGTCGCGCAAAGGATTCGGCGTCTCCGGCAGGGCCGCGTCGGGGCGTCCCGACGGGTACTTCGATGGATGGCAGACTGCGCTTCAGCGCTACAACGGACGCCGCGACCGCACAGCTACAGACCGCTATTACAGCGACGAGTACGCTGCCAGGATAATCAAGCGCGCGGCGAATCCAAGCGTATTCGTCCCGATTGAGATAAAGCTCGCGAAGTAACGCTCGTTCTCTCAATCATTATGCTCGCGCTAGCAAATGTGGGGACTGTCCCCGCGCATTGTGATAAGCGGCTAAGAATTTCTATACGGGATTTTTTACTGGCCTTGTGGGATAGGAAATCGCACCGATGCGAGCAAAGATTTCGCCATGGAGGATAATTGCGCGGCTGTTTGGAGAGGTGCTGGATCGTTCCGGCCTTAAGGACAGTATCGCAAGCAAGTGCCAGCGGTTTGCCTGCGTACTGGCCAAAGGAGAGGTTCCGCCTCCGGCTCCAGGTACGCCGTTGATTGTCGACTTGTTTGGAGTGGTGGAACATAGCGGAATATATCTGGGAAACGGTCATGTAGCGGAATTGTTCGGCGATAATCTTCTCCGCGAAGTAACGCTCCGCGAATTCATTGAAGGGGAGAATGGGTCGCACGTCCGGACAGGTCGGAGAATATTTGCCGCATGTTCAAGGTCGCCAGGTAAGTCGTTGTCATCCCCCTATGCGGCAGAAAACGCTAGGGCTTACATACGCCGAATCAGGACGGTGAAATACGACTTGTTCAGGAACAACTGCCACCTGTTTTCAATTTCGTGCATATCCGGAACCTTTCATAAGGGGATATCTCTTGTTGACGGCATAAGGCGCGGCGGCATTTCCATCGGTGTTTTGACCAATGCTATCAGTTATTTCTTGAACAACGGGGATGATGTGATTTGGATGGCGGTGAAAGGCTGGAATCGCGAGGCACTAAAGATGCGTCCTGTTGATGATTTTCCAGAGGAGTGTGAATGCCGTAAGGCTTTGCAATCGCGAATCGAGGAAATGACGAACGGCAAGGCAAAATGTGCGATCGACGGTGCAAAACTTGATGCAACACTCCAGAAGGATTCTGTGCGAAGTGGTTTGTTCGCGCCATGCCTTGATTACGTGAGGCTTGCATATGAAGCGATTCGGGATAATCTTTCAGGGAAAAGAAACGATATTCCATGGGCGGCTATTTGCCGGATTGTCGCATCTTTGCTCTATTTCATTAGTCCATTGGATCTCATTCCTGATCCAGTTCCGGTTGTGGGATACACTGATGATGCAGCGGTATTCTTGTATGCATTCATGGAGCTGCTGCCATATATCGACATCCCGATTGAATTGGCAAGACGGGCGTTGAATATTGATTTGAGCATTACACAATGGATTAAAGGATTGGGTGAAGCAGGCGGCAAGTTTGCGAGCGAAACGCATGAGCTTGAGGTCAAATGTGATTTTGACGTTTCTGCGGCATTGTTGCAATACTATGGACGACGATTTGGAATGGCACTTCCGTTTGTAATAGGAACTATGGCAAAGACGACACCTGCTGTTTCAACTTGGAAAGAATGGCCGGACTGCAATGCACATCATTGGCAACTTCAGTTTTCGAGCGTGGGACTTGGTGCAAGGATTTGTGATCCTTATGGATGCGTTTGCTGTTGGGGTCGGAAGTCAAAGATGCTTCGCTTGTATAAGCAGTTTGTGGCTTGGTACGATAGGGAGTTGATGCCGCGAATCATTGGCGAAAGGGTTTGATACAATACCAATTACATTATGCATACGATATTGAAACCTGTAATGGCTGAAATGTCGGGAGGACTGCGATGAGAGTGTTGGTTGTCTTTCTTGGCGGCGGAGCGGGTAGCGTCTTGAGATACCTTGTGTTTCTTGCGCTCCCTGCCGCGGCATTCCCTTGGACGACTTTTGCCATCAATGCCGTCGGCAGTTTTGCGATTGGTCTTTTGGGTGGATGGAGCGTTCGTTTCGGTTGGAGCGAGTTTACAGGTCTCGCCTTGACTGTCGGGTTGTGTGGTGGATTCACGACATTTTCCACTTTCTCCAAGGAATCGCTTGCGCTTGTGCAATCAGGTCGGTGGTGTGCATTCGCCGCGTATGCGCTGGGTAGCGTAGTGGTTGGCGTCGCCGCCGTTGCGCTCGGATATTTCATTTCCAAACAGTGAGATATTGATACATATGGCATAAGCAATGGGAAGTTCGGAAGATGACGAAACCCATTGACTTGGAGTTTACTCCAGATGATATAATATGCGTCATGAAAACAAAAGGCGTAATAGGTTTGCGGGTTTGCACTCGGCGACCATGCTGCTTTAAGCGAACGATATCGCCACGAAACATGGCGAAAGATTGGTTTATAACTTAATAAGGAGAAAAACAAATGGCATGTTTCACTGTTCCATTGGCCACCGCCGTTGTTGCGACGGCGACAAAGCTTTCGTTGCCCGAATCGACCAAGGGCAACCCATTCGTCGCCAAGCTGCCCTGGTTTGAGAAGATGATGTTCGGCGGAAGCTTGATTCTCGCCCTTGAGCACGTCTACCACGGCGAAGTCATATTCAGGCCGCCTTTCCTGACAGCCATGACGGAAGGTCCGGAGGCTGTCAGCGAAATGCTGCACGAGATGGCAACGCGCGGAGTGGCGATGACTCTTCTCGTCATCGCAGTCTGGGCGGGCATGGTAGCTGTGTCGAAGACAAAGGCATGGAGCTTCGCCAGGTTCAAGGGAACGATGACGCTTACTGCCTTAGGCGCGGCGCTGATGTTTGCGGTAGATCTTCTAGCCGATGTCCTCTAACGATATAGACAACCTAGGTTTTGCGCGGGTCGATCTTCAGCGCAAGGCGCGCCAGGGCTTTGGCGAGGTGATCTACGGTGAAGGCAAGACCGCCGAGCAGATAATCGCCATCTTGAAGTCGCTCGACGTCCACGGACAGCGTCCGGCGCTCGTGACGCGCATTGATGCCGAGAAGGCCGCGCGGGTGGCGGATGCGTTTGGCGGTGACTTTGCGTATTTTGCCGATGCGCGGCTCGGACGGCTTGGCGAGAACCGTCCTTGCGACGGGCAGGGCGTCATCGCCGTGGCATGCGGCGGCACTAGCGACCTTGGGGTTGCCGAGGAAGCCGCGCTTGTCGCAGAGGCGCTTGGCAACAAGGTCGTGAGGATCTATGATGTCGGAGTCGCGGGAATCCACCGCCTCCTGGCCTGCGAAAGCGAACTGAGGTCCGCCCGCGTGGTAGTCGCCGTCGCCGGAATGGAAGGGGCGCTTCCTAGCGTGATCGGCGGACTAGTCGAAGCCCCTGTTATCGCCGTGCCAACGAGCGTGGGCTACGGCGCATCGTTCGGCGGAGTGACTGCGCTTCTCGCGATGCTCAACTCATGTGCGGCGGGGGTTAGCGTCGTCAACATCGACAACGGTTTTGGCGCGGGTTTTCTTGCAAGCCGTATTAACCACTTGAAAGGAGAGGCATGAAGACCCTCTATCTCGATTGCTCAATGGGCGCGGCGGGAGACATGCTCGCCGGGGCGCTCTTGGAGCTTGTGCCAGACCCTGACGCCGCAGTCGCCGAACTGAATGCATTTGAAATACCAGGCGTAATGTACAAGCGGGAGATGCTTTCCAAGTGCGGAATTGCCGCGACGCATCTTTCAGTGACTGTTGCCGGACACGAAGAACATGAGGTGCATCATCACCACGACCATCATCATCACGAGCACCGCTCGCTTGCCGACGTGCTGCATTTTATTGGACACCTCAATCTTGAGCCGTCCGTCCGCGAGGATGTGAAAAGCGTCTATGAATCTCTGGCTGCGGCAGAATCGCGAGCGCATGGAAAGGCCGTGGGCGAGATACACTTTCACGAGGTGGGTGCGCTGGATGCAATCGCCGACATTGCGGCGTTCTGCCATCTGCTTAGGCGCATCGCGCCAGACAAGATTATCGCGTCGCCAGTTCATGTCGGCTCTGGAACGGTAAACTGCGCACATGGCGTATTGCCGGTTCCCGCTCCGGCGACTGCGTTTTTGTTGGAGGGCGTGCCTACCTATTCCGACGGCGTAATCGTCGGAGAACTCTGCACGCCGACAGGCGCCGCGCTCATAAAGAATTTTGCGGCGTCCTTTGGTCCGCAACCGCTGATGACTGTAAGATCCATAGGATATGGCGCAGGCAGAAAGGATTTCCCGCGCGCTAATGTCGTCCGTGCAATGCTTGGCGAGTGCGTGGCGGAAGATTCTGGCGACGGAGAGATACTTGAACTCAACTTCAATGTGGATGACATGACAGGCGAAGAACTAGCCTTCGCGTCTGAGCGTATCTTCGCTGCAGGTGCCAGGGATGTTTCGTTCGCGCCGGTCGTAATGAAGAAGGGGCGTCCCGGACAGCGCGTCAGCGTGATGTGCGCAGCGGAAACTCGTGGGGATGTCGTCAAGGCGATCTTCACACATACTTCGACACTCGGCATTCGTGAAACGCACTGCCGCCGCTATACGCTTGACCGCAAGATCGAGACGGTTGCGCTTCCGGACGGTTCGACCGTCAGGCGCAAGGTCGCGAGCGGATATGGCGCTTGCCGCGCAAAGTGGGAGGCGGACGACCTCGCCAATCTTGCGCGGAAGGATTGCATTACTTTAGCTGAAGCAAAGAAACGACTTGAAACGATGAAAGGAGAACTATGAGCGAATCAACTTTATCGCGCCGGCATTTTCTGCTGTCCTCGCTTGTTGGATTGGGAGCCGCCGCGACCGGTGTCGCAGGGGTGCGCCCAAGCGGAGACTTTGCGGATTTCCCGTCCCTGGAAGATGCGATTAATGAAGCATGGCGGCTTGTGGAGGAGGAAGGCGTCTGCCGCGTGATAGTTCGTGGCAGCGCAATCGTCTCCGTGGAGCGCGGGCGCGGCATCGGGCCGCTCATGCGGCTTCTCGATGCACAGCCTCAGATGCTTGCCGACGCGACGGTCGTGGACAGCGTTGTGGGACGCGCCGCCGCCGCAGTCGCCGTAAAGGGCGGCGTCGCCAAGGTGCTGGCTCGGACTGCGAGCGAAGGCGCGCGCGACATCCTGGCCGCCGGGAACGTTCCTCTTGAGGCCAAGGTGGTTGTTCCTCACATCATGAACCGCGATTTGACCGGCGTCTGCCCGATAGAGGCGGCGACCGGCGGATTCAGATCGCCGGACGCCATAATCGCCGCTGCGCGGCAGACGCTTGATGCGCTTCGCAAAGGTGCGAAGGAGGCGACGGCATGAAGGCGAAGCAGGAGAAGACGCGCCGCGAGTTCTTCGCCGATATCGCGAAGAAGTCCGAGATCGTCGGCGAAATGACGATGCGCGAAGACCTCAAGGGCAACAGGATTTCGCTGTTGGGCTATGGTGCGATGCGCCTGCCGACGAAGGACGGCAAGCACGCCAACACGTGGGCGGACGGGGTCTCGTCCGCCGCCATCGACCAGGAGGCCGTGAACGGGCATGTCGATTTCGCGCTGGAGCACGGCGTGAACTACTTCGACACTTCGCCCGCATATTGCCGCGGCGAGTCGGAGCGCGTGATGGGCGAGGCGCTGTCGCGCCATCCGAGGGAGAGCTACTTCATCGCGACGAAGCTTTCCAACTTCGCGCCCCAGCAGTTCTCCATTGAGGCGTCCAAGGCGATGTTTGAGAACTCGCTCAAATGCCTGCGCACGGACTACATCGACTTCTACCTGCTGCACTCCATAGGCAACGGTGGATTCGAGACCTTCTCCAAGCGCTACATCGAGAACGGTGCGATAGACTGGCTTCTTGAGGAGCGCGCGGCGGGACGCATCCGCAATCTCGGCTTCTCTTACCACGGTGACCCAAAGGCGTTCGAGTGGTGCATCGAGCACCACGACCAGTACCATTGGGACTTCTGCCAGATTCAGATGAACTACGTGGACTGGCTCCACGCCAAGGAGATCAACGACCGCAACCTCGACGCCAAGTATCTCTACGAGACGCTGGCGGCGCGGAACATTCCGGTAGTCATAATGGAACCGCTGTTGGGCGGCAGGCTTGCGCGCTTCAACTACGCCGTCGCGTCCAAGCTGAAGGGAATGGATCCCGAGGCTTCGATCGCGTCGTGGGCTTTCCGCTTCTGCGGCACATATCCGAGGGTGCTGACGATCCTGAGCGGCATGACCTACAAGGAGCATCTCGTGGAGAACATCGCGACGCTCTCTCCGCTTAAGCCGCTTACGCAGCAGGAGCTGGACACGCTTGAGGAGGCAGCGCTGCTGATGCTGCAGAACAAGACGATACCGTGCAACCTTTGCCAGTATTGCATGCCGTGCCCATACGGAGTGGACATCCCAGGGCTCTTCGACTGCTGGAACCGCGCCTGCACCGAGGACCGTCTGCCCGTCGGGGAGGCGGACGCGCGCCAGGCTGAGAACCGCCGCAAGTTCCTCGCGGACTACGACGGGTCTATTGCGCATCTTCGCCAGGCGGAGCACTGCATCGGCTGCGGCAAGTGCCTTAGCCATTGTCCACAGCGCATCGACATTCCCAACAGGCTTGAGGAAATGGATGCTTTCGTCTACAATCTCAGAAAGGAGGAACGCCATGCGTAAGGCGGTTCTTTGGGTTCGCCGCATTTCCGCGGCATCGGTATTCGTCGGCTTCGTCGCGTTGTTAGCGGGCTGCTCGTTCAAGCACCTCGCGTTCCTCGCTAAGTGGCAGTTTGTTCCGGCGGTTATGGCCGGCAGCGCTCTCATTGTTATAGCGGTCGTAGTTGCCACGTTGCTCTTCGGCCGCATCTATTGCGGCGTGTGCTGTCCGCTTGGAATTTTCCAGGACGTCGCCTTTGCTCTCTTCAAGCACAAGTCGCAGGGTGTAAGAACCAAGGCGCGGACTATCGCAAGGTACGTCATTCTCGCCGCGTTCCTCGCGGCCGCACTATGCGGCTTCGGCGTTTCGTGGATCGAGCCTTACGGACTCTTCGGACGCATAGCGACGAGCCTGTGGATTGCGCTTACGTTTGGGCTTGCGATATTCGCGCTTGCCGTGTGGCGCGGGCGCGTGTGGTGCAACTGGGTTTGCCCTGTAGGAACCTTCCTCGGAGGGCTTTCGCGCCGCGCATTGTTCAAGCTGAAGATCGATGAATCCAAATGCATCGGCTGCAAGCAGTGCGAACGCACATGCCGCGCGTCTGCGATCAGGATAGGCGGCAAAGGCGGGGAGATCGACTCCACATTGTGCGTGCAGTGCCGCGATTGCACGGTGCTGTGTCCCAAGGGTGCGATTGCGTCGGGCGCAAAAGCAGCATCCGAGCCTGTGGAAGCCAAGGATGGAGTAACGCGACGCAGCTTCCTGGTCGGAACTGCCGTGGCCGGTGCCGCGCTTGCGGCTGATGCCGCAGAGGAGAAGATATTCGACGGAGGCTTCGCCGCAGTATCTGATCCAGGTATCGATGCGCGCAACGCTTCGCTCAAGCCCGCCGGGTCGCATTCGATCAAGAATTTCAAGACTAAGTGCGTCGGTTGCCAGCTTTGCGTCAAGGCGTGCCCCAACAAGGTGTTGCGTCCTTCGGTGCGCCTCAAGGACTTCGGCCAGCCTGAGATGGCGTTCGACAGGGGATACTGCACGGTCGATTGCACGAAGTGTTCGGAGGTCTGTCCGGCGGGCGCGATAGAGGCGATACCGTCGTTCATGAAGGAGAACATCCATATCGGCGAAGCCGTGTGGCACAAGGATCGTTGCCTTGCCGCGACAGAGGGAGTGAACTGCACGGCATGCTTCCGGCACTGTCCCGTAAAGGCGATAGTGCGCATTGATGGTCCGAACGGTGTGAAGATTCCTGTTGTCGACGCCGACAAGTGCATCGGTTGTGGTGCATGCGAGCACGTCTGCCCGGCGCGTCCTATGCCCGCCCTGACCGTAAAGGCTCACGAACGCCACCGCGAAATCTGGCCCGCAAATATTGACGCCAATTAAGTCTTTATGGTTGTTGTAATAACGGGCGGGGCGCAGGGTATCGGTAGATGCTGCGCCGAATGCTTCGAGCGCGAGGGCGCTACTGTACATGTGATCGACGTAAAGGAAGGTCCGTGGTTCGTCGGCGATCTTTCCGATAAGGCTACCCTTGAGCGCTTCGCGGCGGAAGTCATCGCTAAGAGCGGACATATCGATGTTCTTGTGAACAACGCCATGCCGCTTTTCAAGGGCATCGATGAATGCACCTATGAGGAGTTCGCATACGCGCAGGCGGTCGGTGTCGTCGCGCCGTTTTATCTCGCCAAGCTCTTCAAGGACCATTTCGCCGACGGTGCATCCATAATCAACATATCGTCTTCACGAGACAGGATGAGCCAGCCACAGTCCGAAAGCTACACAGCGGCGAAGGGCGGGATCGCCGCGCTGACCCATGCGCTCGCAGCGAGCCTCGCAGGTCGAGTCCGCGTCAATTCGATTTCACCCGGCTGGATAGATACGACAGGCAAGACCTACGACGGACCTGACGCCGCGCAGCATTTCGCCGGACGTGTCGGTAATCCGATGGACATCGCCAACATGGTGCTTTATCTCGCCTCCGACAAGGCGGGCTTCATAACCGGCGAGAACATCTGCATCGACGGCGGCATGACCCGCAATATGATCTACCACAACGACTTCGGATGGAGGCTGGAGGGATGAATGCGCTGTTTGTCTTTCTCGGCGGTGGAACCGAATCTCGTAAAGGAACGAAGATGTGAACTGGCTGATATTGATTGTCGCAGGGTTGTTTGAGGTCGTGTGGGCGACGGCGCTCAAGATGTCAAATGGCTTTCGCAATCCAATTGCCGATACCGTTTGCGTCATCGGGATGGCGTTAAGCGTGTGGTTGCTCGCCGTTGCCATGAAGACGATTCCAATGGGCACGGCCTACGCCGTATGGACGGGGATCGGCGCAATCGGCGGTGTCGTGGTCGGGATTGCCGCATTCGGCGAATCCGCCTCCGCCTTGCGCATCGCATCGGCCTCGCTTATCGTAGCAGGCATCGTCGGACTCAAACTTGCATCGAAATAAGAAAGGAACTGGGCAAACCATGAAAGACGGCAAAATATTCGCTATGTTCTTTAACGCCAGCCCGCGCAAGGGCTGGAACACCGCCAAGATGCTCGAGGCGGCGAAAGCGGGCGCAGAAGAGGCGGGAGCCGAAACGGAACTCGTCAATCTCTACGACATCAGCTTTCCCGGATGCAAAAGCTGCTTCGCATGCAAGCTCAAGAACGCCAAGACGAACGGCGTGTGCGCCCTGCGCGACGACCTCAGGCCCGTCCTCGAACGCGCACGCAAGGCGGACGTGCTTGTTCTCGGTTCCCCCATCTACTTCAGCTACCCGACCGGCGTGTACCGCGCTTTCCTTGAACGACTCGCGTTCCCGGTGTACAGCTACCACTACGAGAACGGCAAACCGCTCGTCTGCCGCGACAAGGTGATCGAGACAGCCAACATCTTCACAATGAACTGTCCGCGCGAGATGATGGAGAAGATCGGCTATACGACGCTTCTTGAGGCGAATACCCAGACTCTGACTGCGGTGTTCGGCGCGAGCGAGACGCTCTATGCCTGCAACACCTATCAGTTCTCGGACTACTCGCGCTATGACATGACGCTCTTCACTGAGGAGGAGAAGCGCACCTACCGCGACGCGCACTTCGGCGAAGACCTCTCCTCCGCCCGTGCCCTTGGCAAACGCCTTGTCGAAAAAGCGGCGATACATGCCTAAAAACCTCTGGCGGCGAGAATCCACGCAATTCAATACCAGGAAAGTAGACAATATGAAAGTACTGCTCATCAACGGGAGTCCGCGCGCGAACGGCAACACGGCGCGCGCGCTGAAGGAAGTCGCCGACACGCTTGCGGCGGAAGGCGTCGAAGCCGAGACGGTCTGGGCGGACAACAAGCCCGTCCGCGGATGCATCGCCTGCTGCCAGTGCAGGGCGAAGAACCTCGGCAAGTGCGTATTCGATGACGATGCGGCCAACGGCATCATCGAGAAGCTGAAGGATGCGGACGGGATCGTCGTCGGCTCGCCGGTCTACTACGGGCAGCCGGCAGGCGCTTTTCTCGCGCTCTGGCAGCGCATATGCTTTGCGGGCACGGAGTTCGTGAAGGCGAAGCCGGCCGCGTCAGTCGCGGTTTGCAGGCGCGGCGGTTCGACGGCGGCGTACCAGTGCATGAACATGCCGTTCGAGATGCTGAGCTGTCCGGTCGTAACTTCGCAGTACTGGAACGTGACGTTCGGGCGCGAAGAGGGCGAATGCGGACGCGACATCGAGGGCATGCAGACGATGCGCACGCTCGGTCGCAACATGGCGTGGCTCGTCAAGAACCTCAAGCGCGGCGATGCCGTTGCGCGTCCCGCGGACGAACCTTGGCAGCCGATGCACTTCATACGCTGACTTTCCGTTACGGCAAGAAACGGGTTCTACGGCACATAGGAACAAACAATGAACACAACATCAAAAATCATCGCTCTCGCGTCGCTTGGTGCGGCAATGCTCATGGGCTGCGACTGCGACAGCCAAAAGGAGAATACCGACATGGACACAATCTACCAGTTCACCGCCAAGGGGCGAAACGGAACCAGTCTCGACCTCGCGTCGCTTACGGGCAAGGTTCTCTTGGTCGTCAACACGGCCACCGGCTGCGGTTTCACGCCACAGTACGAAGGGTTGGAAAAACTGTACGGCAAGTACCACGACAAGGGACTGGAAATCCTCGACTTTCCGTGCGACCAGTTCGGACACCAGGCGCCTGGGAGCGACGACGAGATACACCAATTCTGCGCACTCACGTACAATACTTCCTTCGATCAGTTAGCCAAGCTCGAAGTGAACGGATCCAACGCCGATCCGATCTACAAATTCCTCAAGTCGGTGCGGCCGAAGGACGATGCGCCAGAGGCGGAGATCGCCAAGCTGCGCGAGCTCCTCGCCAAGCACGGCCTGGCAGGCGCCCAGGAGCCGGGCGATATCGAGTGGAATTTCACCAAGTTCCTGATCGACCGCGACGGCAACATCGTCAAGAGGTTCCATCCCACAACGACGCCCGAAACAATCGATGCGGAAATAGCGGAATTGCTGAAATGACGATGAACAAATTCAAACGTTAACTCCTTCTGGGGCTGAGCGGCATGGAAAAACTGATTTTCGCGGCGGTTTTGTCTGCGGCTGCGTTTTTTGCGGATGCGCAAGGCGTCGTGGATGTGCATAGCCACATGCTCCCGCAGACATACATTGAATATCTCGCGTCGCACGACGCGCTCATGGACGAGGGATTTCCTCTTCCCAAATGGAGTGCAGAGGCCCAGTTGAAGTGGATGGACGAGGCGGGCGTGGAGACTGCAGTTCTTACGCTTGCCGCGCCGCATCCGCTTTTCGGCGACAAGGCCGAGAACGCCGCCCAGGTGCGCAAGTTCAACGAGACTGCCGCGCGCCTCAAGGCTGAGCATCCGGGAAGGTTCCTTTTTTGCGCCGCGCTTCCTCTTCCGGACGTGGAAGCCGCGCTCAAGGAACTGGATTATGCTTTCGATGTGCTTCATGCCGACGGCGTGAAACTGGCGACGAACGCGGGCGGACAGTACCTTGGCGATCCTGCGCTCGATCCGCTTTTCGCCGCGCTGGATGCCCGCAAGTCGGTTGTCATCCTTCACCCGCACAGACCGGAACCGGTGTCGCGCGAAGTCATGCGCCAGACGCCACTTGCGATGCAGGAGTATCTTTCGGAAACGACACGCGCGGTGTGCAACATGATAACGCGAAATGTTCTCGCCCGTTATCCGGGAATCAAGGTCGTCGTGCCGCATTGCGGGGCATATCTGCCGATTGCCATCCAGCGCATGAAGGCGTTGACACCCGTCATGCAGAAGAACGGACTCGTCGGCGAAATCGACTACGATGCGAACCTTCGGCAACTTTACTACGATCTTGCGGGCGCTCATTCCCCGCAGGCGATAAGGCAGCTGCTGACGATAACCACCCCCGACCATCTTCTCTACGGGTCGGATTTTCCTTATGCGGCACCTGTTTTTTTGACGACGGGCCTTGGGAAGATGAAGAGGTATCTCAGTGAAGAAAGCGATCTTGCGCCTTATCGCGACATGATTCTCTCGAATAATGCGAGGGACTTGTTCGCGATTTCAAGGAATGCAATAAACGACACAAAAGAGGAGAAATCAATTATGCCAAATCTTCAGGTGCGTATTGCCGAAATCGAGGTGTTTCCGGAATATCTCGACACCTATCTTGCTGCGGCGGGAGATGTCGGCGCGGAGTCCGTCAAGAAGGAGCCTGGTGTCGTGTGCATTTTCCCGATGCAGAAGAAAGGGTCGCCGACTTCCATACGCATCGTTGAAATATACCGTAGCGAAGAGGCGTACAAGGCCCACCTCGCAACGCCTCATTTCCGAAAGTACAAGGAAGGAACTCCGCATATGATCAAGTCGCTTGAACTCGTGCCGATGCGCCCGCTTGATGCGGAGCACATGAACCTCATCTTCAAAAAGGAGCAAAGATACGCGACTGGTCGAAATATTGCAATGTAAAACAAGCAGGCATTCAACTGAAAGGAAAATTACAATGAACGGAAACTTCACATTCCACAACCCCACGCGGCTCCACTTCGGCGAGAACGCGATGGAATTCCTCAAGGACGAGCTCGCGGCGTTCGGTCCGACGGTCCAGCTGTGCTACGGCGGCGGCTCGATCAAGAAGAACGGCATCTACGACCAGGTCGTCGCCGCGCTGAAGGCGGCGGGCAAGACCATCGTCGAGGACGGCGGCGTGATGCCCAACCCTACGCTCGAAAAGCTGATGGACGGCGCAGCGAAGGCGAAGGCCAACAATGTGGACCTCATTCTCGCCGTGGGCGGCGGATCGACGATCGACTACGCGAAGGCGGTGAGCGTCTCGGCGTGGTGCGAAGAGGATCCGTGGCAGAAGTATTTTGCGCGGTTCGAGGAGCCGAGTTGCCGCATAATTCCGGTCGGGAGCGTTCTTACGATGGTGGGCACTGGTAGCGAAATGAATGGCGGCAGCGTGATCACCAACCACGCCGCGAAGCTGAAGGTCGGCAAGGTGTTCGGTTCCGCAGTCTTCCCGAAGTTCTCGATCCTCAACCCGCGCTTCACGCTCACCGTGCCGCGCCGCCAGATGGTATCCGGCATCTACGACATAATGAGCCACATTCTGGAGCAGTACTTCAGCGGGACGGACGACAACACGAGCGACTACATCGCCGAAGGACTCATGAAGTCGCTGATAGTCTCGTCACGCGCGGCAGTGAAGAACCCAGAGGACTACGAGGCCAGAAGCAACATAATGTGGACGGCGACCTGGGCGCTCAACACGCTCATAGCGATGGGCAAGACGACGGACTGGGAGGTTCACATGCTCGGGCAGGCGGTGAGCGCGCACACCGACGCCACTCACGGCATGACGCTTGCCGCGGTGTCGCTGCCGTACTACCGCCTCATCAAGCCCTACGGGCTCAAGAAGTTTGTCCGATTCGCAAAGAACGTCTGGAGCGTCTCTGCTGAAGGTAAGAGCGACGACCAGGTCGCGGACGAGGGGCTTGCCGCGCTCGAGGCGTGGATGCGCGAGATTGGCGTTGCGATGAACATCACGGATCTTGGCGCGACCGAGGCGATGATCCCCGATCTCGTGAAGGCGACGTTCCGCTTAGGCGGAGGCTACAAGCAGCTGACCGAAGGGGAGGTCGCGGAAATTTTCCGTCAGAGTCTGTAACTCAGTCAACGGCGATTTATTCATGAAAACATTTAGTCTGGGCAGTCTGCTTTGACATACCCTACGGGGGTATGGTATAATATGCGACTAAAAAGGTCAAGTAAGGACCGAAGATGAGAAAGTGCATTGAAGACGTGACGGCGCTTCAGCTACGATTGAAGAAGATCGTCGGACAGCTTACGGGAGTGCAGAAGATGCTGGCGGAGGATGTTCCCTGCGAGGACATCCTTACGCAGCTCAACGCGGCGAACGGGGCGCTGCACCGCCTGTCGTTCATCGTGCTCGACGGACATCTTCGCCATTGCGTGCGCGAGGGCATAGAAAAGGGGAACGCAGACGAGACGATTGAATCGTTCGCCGAGGCGCTTGAGAGTTTCTCAAAAATGGCGTAAAGGAGGTTGGGATCATGAAAGACATATTGCTTGCATTCGTCCATGTGTTCGCAATGATGGCGCCGTGGCTGGTGTTCGGATTCCTGATGGCGGGAATCATCGCCGTGTGGATTCCACGCAGCTGGGTGAACCGCATGATGGGCGGCAGCTCCGGCTTCCGCGGCATTCTCCGCGCCGTCGTGATCGGCGTGCCGCTTCCGATCTGCTCGTGCGGCGTGCTACCGATCGCGGCTGGACTTCGCAAGCACGGCGCTGGGAAAGGCCCGACAGCCGCGCTTCTCATTTCCACGCCGCAGACGGGCATCGATTCCATCCTCGCGACCTATGCTCTGCTCGGGCCCGTCTTTGCCGTGGCGCGTCCGATTGCCGCCGCTCTTACTGGCGTGGTCGGCGGAGCGGTGGTCTCGGCGGTCGGCGGAGAGGACGCATCGACCGTCGCCGTCGAGGAATTGGCCGCAGGCTCGCGCGGGCTGAAGGCGATATTCTGGCAGGCATACAGGCGGCTTCTCGGCTCGGTCGCGAAGCCGCTTGCCGTCGGACTCGCCGTCTCCGCTCTCGTCACGGTGCTTGTTCCGGACAACTTCTTCGCGGACGCGTTCCACAGCAGCGACTGGATCGCTATGCCTGTGATGGCGCTTGTGGGCTTTCCGATGTACGTCTGCTCGACGGCGTCGATACCGATTGCCGCGTCGCTCGTCGCGAAAGGGGTCTCGCCCGGCGCGGCGTTCGTGTTCCTTATGGTCGGCCCGGCGATGAACGCAATGTCCCTCACGACCGTCGCCGCGCTTGTCGGGCGCAAGGCCGCCGCCGCGTACGTCGCCGTGATCGTCATCGGCGCGATTCTCTGCGGCATCGCGATCAACTTTGTCCCGGATGCGCTCCCCGCGACTTCCGCGATCGCCGCCGCGGGCCATTCGCTTTCCGCCGTCCACTGGGCGTCAGCCGCGTTCCTCGCCGCAATGATAGCCTACAATCTGGTCCGCCCAGTCAGCATGGGGCATCACAAATGTTCTTCAAAGTAGTACGGCCTCGCGGAGCTAAAGTTCCCCTGCGTGTCAAGGAAATGATACAATATCAGAGCAATGCGCGGTAGCGCACCAAGTCCAAGACACAACGGAGAGTTAGCAATGTCCACCAAGAAGACAATTAAGAAAACCAAGAACGTGCTGATCATCTCGGCGTCGTTCCGTCCGAACTCCAACTCCCATGCGCTCTGCCAGGAGGTCGCCAAGGGCGTGAAAGCCGCGGGCAACAAGGCCGAGGTCATCCGGCTCAAGGACAAGAAGATCGGGTTCTGCACCGGCTGCTATGCGTGCCAGAAGCTCGGGAAGTGCGTCATCAAGGACGACGCCAACGCAATCGTCGAGAAGATATGCAAGGCGGACGCCGTCGTGTTCGGCACGCCCGTCTACTACTTCTCGATCGCCGGCCAGCTCAAGGCGCTCTTCGACCGCTGCGTCGCGAAGTGGCCCGAGCCGAACGGCAAACCGTACTATCTCGTCGCGACGATGGCGGAGAACATGGACTGGGATATTGTGAAGGCACCGCTTCAGGGCTTTGTCGACTGCTTCGAAGGCGCGAAGATCAAGGGCTTTCTCAAGGCAGGAGGCGTCTACGAGCCCGGTACCGTGAAGAAGACGAAGTTCATGAAGGCGGCCTTCGATCTCGGCAAGAGGATATAAACACGTGACGGATGCAATATGAAGAAATCGCTCAAGCTGCGGGCGGTTGTTTCGCCAACCCCCGCGATCATTGCGGCGGCGTATGACGAAAACGGCAAGGCGGACGCCTGCACGCTCGCGTTCTACACGCCGACGAGCCACAAACCGCCGTGCCTCACCATCGCGATCAACGCGACGGCGAAACGCAAGACGCTGAAAAGCATCCTACGCTCCGGCGCGTTCACCATCGGTTATCCGAGCATCGAGCAGGCGGCGGAGACAGACTGGATCGGCATGGCGTCGGGATACGAACACGACAAGATCGCCGAGGTCGGTTGGACGGCCACAAAGGCCGAAAAGGTCAACGCCCCGATCATCAACGAGCTTAAGCTGTCCATCGAGTGCAAAGTCGTGAACGTAGTCACCATCGGCAGCCACACGCAGATCACGGGCGAGGTCGTGAACATCCAGGCCGACGAGGACATCCTCGACGAGCGCGGCAAATATGATCTTGCCAAGCTCAATCCAATTATCTATGACGAGGAGAATTGGCGCTATCTCTCCGTCGGCTCAAAGACCGCCGACGCTTTCAAATGTGGGCTCGTATTCAAAAAGGCGTGATGGGATGCGAAGCCGAGCGACGATTTCTTTTCTCGGACTCTTGGAGAAATTGCACAACCCCGACTTTAAAGGGGTCGATTTCGTCCCCCTTTTGTCGATGGCCGAGCAACCCCAGCGGTTGAAGAAACTGAATGAAATCGCCATACAGCAAATGCGCATCTTGTCAGAGGTCGATGGAAGAAAGTTTCTGAAATAGTCGTACTCGTGATGGACAAAAAAGAGGTGTACTATGCGTTTTGAATTAAAGGATTATCACAGAAACGTATCAAATGAGGAGTTGATAAATGATGTGCTAAGGGTTAAAATGATTTACGGTAAAGATACGCTTACACGGACAGAATACAGAAGACATGGGAAATATGGGGAAAATACATTTTTACGTCACTTTGGGGGATGGATTAATGTATTGCGTGCTTGCGGATTACGAGTTAATGCTCAGCAACAGTCCGCTTCAAAAGGTTCACATCATTATACACATGTTACCGATGAACAATTAATAAGTGATTTGCTTAGAGTGTCCCAAATTATTGGGGAGGTTTCATTTTCTAGTAAAACTTATCAAGAACATGGGACATGGTCGCCATGCACCTATTTCAGGCGTTTTGGAACATGGAATAAAGCCCTAAGTTATGCGGGGCTACAACCAGATAAGCGATTTTCTTCGCGAAAAATTGACAACGCGAAAATATTAGAAGAAATAGAAAGGCTTTGGACAAAGCTGGGGAGACAGCCAACGGCAACAGATATTAGGAATGGCGAATCAATTTATTCGTTAAATACATTTACCCGCCACTTTGGCGGTTGGAGGAATGCATTAATCGCTTTCATAAAATATGTCAATAAAGAAGATGAACAAGAACCCGCAGCCGACGAAAAAGAGCCTTCAGTCACAGAAATTCCAATAAATCCATCATTGCCAAAATCGGCATTGATTGTTCAGAACGTGGCAGCAGACGATACGAAAAAACATAAGACGCCAAGAGAGCCGAATCTACGATTACGGTTCAAGGTTTTACAACGGGACCAGTTTAGGTGCTGTAGTTGCGGCGCGTCTCCGGCAAAAGATCCGGGCGTCGAATTACATGTAGATCACATCTTCCCTTGGTCAAAAGGAGGGGAAACAGTCTTTGAGAACCTGCAGACACTATGTTCGAAATGTAATGGTGGCAAAAGCAATTTAACCTGAATTACAGGTGGAGTATACAAAGACTGTTTTCGTGAGACTGGGGCAAAAGATGGCACAAAAGGTCGCCAAGAAATACACCCGGAAACCCACCCAGAAAACACCAGCGTCAAGTGGAATATTGGCAAATTGAAGGTTTTGTCGAGAAATTGAGAATGGAGGAATCTATGACAGTCGTAAAAATTACAGTGCTTGAGACATCGCTCAAGAAGGATCTGGCAGACGAATACGCCGTGCCGAATCTGGAACCCTGCCCGGTGCTCAAGCCGGGGCAGGTGTTCTACGCGACGAACACATGTCCCAAGGGAATGTGCGACGCCGCATGGCGCACGATCAACCAGTACGTGTTCGCCCTCGCCTGCGGGGTGCGCGAGTTCTACGGAGGCGGATGGATGAAGGAGCCGGGCAAGGTCATCACCTGCTGCAATGACGGACTGAGGCCGGTGTATTTCAAGTTGGAGGCCACAGCCGAACAGGCGGGGCCGTTTCTCGGCAGGGGCTGAAGCAAATGACAATCCGAAAATACGAAGAGAATGACATCGACGGCATGATTGCCGTCTGGAACGAGATCGTGGAGGCGGGCGATGCATTCCCGCAGGAGGAACCGTTGACGCACGACACCGGCAAGGAATTCTTCGCGGCGCAGACATACACGGGCGTCGCGCTGGACGAAGGCGGGGAGGTCGTGGGTCTCTACATCCTCCACCCGAACAATGTCGGACGCTGCGGACACATCTGCAACGCGAGTTATGCCGTCAGCTCGAAATTCCGTGGGCGGCACATCGGCGAGAAACTCGTCCTTGACTGCCTTGCACAGGCGAAGAAACACGGATTCGGAGTTCTCCAATTCAACGCCGTCGTCGAAAGCAATGCACACGCGCGGCATCTTTACGAGCGACTTGGCTTCACACAGCTCGGTACCATTTCGCACGGCTTTCGCATGAAGGACGGCTCCTTCGCCAATATCTGCCCGTACTACAAAGAACTCGTCTGACTCCGCTGTGCGGCGCGCGCGGGCTGGCCATTAAACGGTGCGACGCAGGGTGAAGTGGCTTTTCCGCGATGTGATGAGGCCGAGCTTGGACAGCCGGCTGATTTCCGCAGAAAGCGCGCTTCGCTCGACGCAGAGGTAGTCCGCGAGCTGCTGGCGGTCGAATGAAATGTCGAATTCGTCAGTGCCTTTCTGCTGTGCGACGGAACGCAGATAGGCCATCAGGCGATCTTGCGTGGAACGGTGCGATAGAATCTCGATCTTGCGGTTCAGCTCAAGAGTCTTCACCGCGAGCGTGCGCATGATGTTCCTGACAAGGCGTGAGTGAAATGCACAGGCGTTTTCGCACGGCGAGACGATGCGGTCTGCCTTGACGAGCAGAACGTCGCTTTCTTCGTCCGCCTCAACATCGACGCTCATCATGCCCACCCCGGACAGAGACTGCGCGGCGGCAACTATTTCAGCCGGACCTATCCGCTTGATGATGGTGCGGCGTCCTTCGAGGTCGTATGCCGAAACCGACAGCGCACCAGAAAGCAGGATGCCAATTTTGTCGGCGCGCTCGCCAGATCTCATCAGTGCATCTCCCTTTGCAAGGCGGCGTCGCTTCACGCCGAGGCAGGCAAACAGGGCAGACAGGCTCTCGATGCCGATTCCGTCGAAGACCGGGCATTTTTTCGCCTGCACCGCGAGATAAGTGTTGTTCGGTTCCATGGCAGATAGTTTATCATTTTTGGGGCGATCCAACAATGTTGGAGGGACAACATATTTCGCGGATGCGAAATGCTATACTATACCTCGTCAACAAGGGAACAGGAGGTAAAGAACCATGAAAAGAAAGATTGTCGAGATAGACGAGGCGAAATGCACGGGCTGCGGGCTGTGCGCGAACGCCTGCCACGAGGGCGCGATTGCGATGGTGGACGGAAAGGCGAAGCTCGTCAAGGACGACTACTGCGACGGCATGGGCGACTGCCTGCCGGAGTGTCCTGCCGGTGCGATCAAAATCGTCGAGCGCGAGGCCGCCGCATACGACGAAAAGGCCGTGCAGGAGCGGAAGATTGCAAAGATGCAGGAACAGATGAAGTCCGGCGGAATGGCTCTGCATCCCGAGGGACATACGCCGCCACCAGGCGGTTGCCCCGGCAAGGCGATGCGCCAGTTCAACCGTGTCGCTGCGCCACTTCCGACCCGCCAAGACAACTCTCAACTCACAACTCCAAACTCTCAACTATCCCAGTGGCCCTGCCAGATTCGCCTGGTGCCGGTCAAGGCCCCGTTCTTTCAGGGAGCGAAACTGCTCATCGCCGCCGACTGCACGGCCTACGCATACGCGAACTTCCATCAGGAGTTCATGCGCGGCAAGGTAACGATTGTCGGATGCCCCAAGCTCGATCCGGTCGACTACTCGGAGAAGCTGACGGAGATCTTGCGCGAGAACGACATCAAGTCCGTCACCATCGTGCGCATGGAGGTCCCGTGCTGCGGCGGGCTTGAGATGGCCGCGAAGAAGGCGTTGCAGGAATCCGGCAAGTTCATCCCCTGGCAGGTCGTCACACTCTCGCTCGACGGGCAGGTAATTGATTCGTGAAGGAGACGCCATGAACGAACGCAAAGGAGAGGTTTTCTCGATAGCGGCGGAGAATGCGCCGGTCGACGGCTGCACGGTCTCGAAGGCCATTGCCGAAGTCGCTGGGCGTAGAATCTCCCATTTCTCCCTTTCGGCCGGGACGGACATCAGCTCCGAAACATACGACTACCATAAACTCTGGATAGTCATCGACGGCGAGGGAGAGGTTTTAGCCGCAAAGAACGCAAATATCGCAAAGGGAGATGCTTTCGTCACGCCTGTCGGCCAGCCGGTAGGCGTCAAGACCGAGACGGGCATAGTCTATACGGAAATCGAAACAGGAAAGGAACACAAAATGAAACTGAATCCAGGCGAGGCATTCGCGCTCAAGGACGTTCTCCCCTACGCGGAGGGGCGCATCGTCAACAAGGACATCATCAACGAGCCGAAGTTGAAGTTCGTTCTTATGAGTTTCGCCGCCGGTACGGGTTTGAGCGAACACGCCGCACCGGGCGAGGCGCTGATCTTCGCGCTTGATGGCGAGGGCGTGATCGGCTACGAGGGCAAGGAACACGTCATCAAGCCGGGGGAGAACTTCGCGTTCGCCAAGAACGGCGCACATTGGGTCCGCGCCGAAAAGCCGTTCAAGATGGCTTTGCTGCTGACATTGGATTGACATAAGATAAGGAGAATCAAGATGAGAGCGTATGTTGACCATGAACTGTGCATAGGCTGCGGCCTTTGCACCAGCATCGCGCCTGACGTGTTCGCAATGAACGCGGACGGCAAGGCGGAAGCCGTCTCGGACACGACCGATGCAAACGGCGAGTCGGTAAAGCAGGCTATCGAGGGATGCCCCGTGGCCGCAATAAGGGAAACGGAATAACGCGCAGAATTTCATCACTTCAAACAGGAGAATTTGAAAATGAGCGAACAGAAGATGTTTTGCTGGCAATGCCAGGAGACTGCAGGAAACAAGGGCTGCACGGTATGCGGCGTGTGCGGCAAGACGGCTGACGTCGCTGCGTTGCAGGATGAACTGGTCTATGAGACGAAGCGTCTCTCGCAAGTCACGACAGCGTTGCGTAAGGATGGCAAGCCGGTCGACAAGGATATCAACCACCTCGTGACGGTCAATCTCTTCATCACCATCACGAACGCGAATTTCGACGCCGATGCAATCAAGGCCGCGATAGCCAAGACGAAGACCATGCGGAGCAAATTAGCCACAAAGGACACAAAGAGCACAAAGGATATGGTCGGCGTTCTCGCGACCACCGACGAGGATATCCGCTCTTTGCGCGAGTTGATTACCTACGGTCTTAAGGGGCTTGCCGCCTACTCAAAACACGCGAATGCGCTCATGCAGGATGACGAGGATGTCGATGCGTTCATCCAACGCGCGTTGGCGGCGACGCTTGATGATTCGCTTTCGGTAAACGATCTCATCGCTCTTGCACTTGAAACCGGCAAGTTCGGCGTCGCGGGCATGGCGCTCCTCGACAAGGCAAACACATCCGCCTACGGCAACCCAGAGATCACGGAGGTCGATATCGGCGTTCGCGCGAATCCCGGCATTTTGATTTCAGGCCACGATCTGCGAGACCTTGAGATGCTGCTTGAGCAGACGGCCGGGGCGGGCATCGATGTCTATACACATTCTGAGATGCTTCCGTCCCACTACTATCCGGCCTTCAAGAAGTATCCGCACTTCGCAGGCAACTACGGGAACGCGTGGTGGAAGCAGAAGGAGGAGTTCGAGAAGTTCAACGGCCCGATCCTGATGACGACGAACTGCGTCGTGCCGCCTGCCGCATCCTACAAGGACAGGCTTTGGACGACCGGCGCGGCGGGATTCCCAGGATGCCGCCATATCGACGGAGAATACGGCGAGCAAAAGGACTTCTCCGCGCTCATCGAGCAGGCGAAGAAATGTCCGCCGCCGACGGGAATCGAATCCGGCAAGATCGTGGGCGGGTTCGCGCACGAACAGGTGTTCGCGCTTGCCGGGAAAGTCGTCGAGGCCGTGAAGTCGGGTGCGATCAGGAAGTTCGTGGTGATGGCGGGCTGCGATGGACGCCACAAGTCCCGCGACTACTATGCCGAGTTCGCCAAGGCATTGCCGAAGGATGTGGTGATTCTCACGGCGGGATGCGCAAAGTACAAGTACAACAAGCTGGATCTGGGCGACATCGGCGGCATTCCGCGCGTCCTCGATGCCGGACAGTGCAACGACTCGTATTCGCTAGCGCTCATCGCACTGAAGCTCAAGGAGGTTTTCGGCCTTGACGACATAAACAAGCTGCCGCTCGCCTTCAACATCGCATGGTACGAGCAGAAGGCCGTCATCGTCCTGCTGGCGCTCCTTTACCTTGGCGTGAAGAACATCCATCTTGGCCCTACCCTCCCGGCGTTCCTCTCTTCGAACGTCGCCAAGGTGCTCGTCGAGAACTTCGGCATCGCCGGCATCGGATCGGTGGACGACGACATGAAACTCCTCGTTGGCTGAAAGGAGCTGAAATGACGACACATGAAAGACAGGAATACGCCGCGCAGCTGAAGCGCGAGATGAACTGCTGCCAGGCGGTCGTGCGAGCCTTCGCCGATACGCTGGACATGCCGGTGGACAAACTCATGCAGCTTTCCGCTGGATTCGGCTCCGGCATGGGGACGATGGAG
>CAMZEN010000016.1 GCA_947305775.1 uncultured Verrucomicrobiota bacterium | reverse complement strand
GCGGCGGCACCGCCTGCTTCTCGGGCGGCGGCGACAAGATCGTCGAAGCGTTCCACGACGAGCTCAAGGCCCAGGGCCTCGACTCGACCGTCCAGGTCGTCACCACGGGCTGCCTCGGCTTCTGCGAGCAGGGCCCGATCGTCAAAATTCTTCCGCAGGGCACATTCTACGTCCAGGTCAAGCCCGAGGACGTCAAGGAGATCGTCGCGGAGCACCTCGTGAAGGGCCGCGTCGTCCAGCGCCTCTGCTACGACCCCGAGCAGGCGAAGAAGCTCGTCGCCGAGGCGAATATTCCGTTCTACCAGAAGCAGTACCGCATCGTCCTTCGCAATTGCGGCGTGATCGACCCCGAGAAGATTGAGGACTACATCGCGCGTGACGGCTACAAGGCGATCGAGAAGGTGCTCTTCGAGATGACGCCCGAGCAGGTCGTCGAGGAGATGCTTAAGTCCGGCCTTCGCGGCCGCGGCGGCGCGGGCTTCCCGACAGGAATGAAGTGGAAGTTCGCCCAGCAGCAGCCCAAGGGCCAGAAGTACATGGTCTGCAACGCCGACGAGGGCGACCCCGGCGCGTATATGGACCGCTCGACCCTTGAGGGCGACCCCCACTCCATTCTCGAGGCCATGATCATCGCCGGCTACGCGATCGGCGCTTCGAAGGGCTTCATCTACATCCGCGCGGAATACCCGCTCGCGATTCACCGTCTCCAGGTCGCCATCAAGCAGGCTTCCGAGCTCGGCCTTCTCGGTAAGGACATCCTCGGCTCGGGCTTCGACTTCGAGATCGAGCTCCGCTTCGGCGCCGGCGCGTTCGTCTGCGGCGAAGAGACGGCTCTTCTCCAGTCCATCGAAGGCAACCGCGGCATGCCGCGTCCGCGTCCTCCGTTCCCGGCCGTCAAGGGCCTTTGGGGGCGTCCGACCGTCATCAACAACGTCGAGACCCTCGCGAACATCCCCGTCATCATCAACAAGGGTGCGGACTGGTTCAACAAGATCGGCACTGCGACGACGAAGGGCACCAAGGTCTTCGCTCTTACGGGCAAGGTGAACAACTCGGGCCTCATCGAGGTTCCGATGGGCACGACCCTGCGCGAAATCATCTTCGACATCGGCGGCGGCATCCGCGGCGGCCACCAGTTCAAGGCGGCCCAGACGGGCGGACCCTCCGGCGGCATCATCCCGCCCCAGTTCCTCGACACCCCGATCGACTACGAGTCGCTCGCGAAGATCGGCTCGATCATGGGCTCCGGCGGCCTCATCGTCATGGACGAGACCGACTGCGTCGTCGACATCGCCAAGTTCTACCTCGACTTCACGGTCGATGAGAGCTGCGGCAAGTGCGCGCCATGCCGCATCGGCGGCCGCAAGCTGCTGAACTATCTCAAGAAGATAAGCGAGGGACGCGGCACCGAGCAGGATATCGCCGACATGAAGGCCATCTGCGACGCCATGAACAAGGCTTCGCTCTGCGGCCTCGGCCAGACGGCTTCCAACCCCGTGCGCTCCACCCTCCAGTACTTCATGGACGAATACCTGGAGCACATCAAGGACAAGAAGTGCCGCTCGGGCAAGTGCTCGAAGCTCGTCCAGTACAAGATCGACGCCGCGAAGTGCAAGGGCTGCACGATGTGCGCCCGCAAGTGCCCCGCCGGCGCGATCACGGGCAGCGTCAAGCAGCCGCATGTCATCGACCCCGCGAAGTGCGTCAAGTGCGGCGCGTGCGAGGCGACCTGCAAGTTCGGCGCGATCAGCCACGGCTAAGAGAGGAAAGGAACTTTCAATATGGATATGGTTAAACTCGAAGTCAACGGCGTTGCGGTCGAAGTCCCGAAGGGCTCCAACCTCCTCGCGGCGGCGCGTGCGGCTAACATCAAGATTCCGACGCTCTGCTACCACCCCGACCTCAAGCCCGGCGCCAGCTGCGGCATCTGCGTCGTCCGCCAGCTCGTGCCTTCGCGCACCGAGCCCGGCAAGTTCGTCCCGAGCCCGAAGCTTCTGCGTGCGTGCTGCACCGAGGCCACCGAGGGCATGAAGATCATCACCCACGACCCTGACATCGTGCAGGTTCGCCGCACCGTTCTCGAGCTCATCCTCGCGAACCACCCGCAGGACTGCCTGCAGTGCCCGCGTTCCGGTAGCTGCGAGCTTCAGGATATCGCCGCCGACTTCGGCATCCGCGACATTCCGTTCCCGCGCGAGGTCATCCACCGCGACATCGACAACTCCACGCCGTCGATCGTCCTCAACTCCGACAAGTGCATCAAGTGCGGCCGCTGCGCCGAGGTGTGCCAGGAGATGCAGAACGTCTGGGCGCTCGAGTTCATCGGCCGCGGCGAGAAGACCGTGATGGCCCCCGCCGCCGGCGTCAAGCTCGCCGAGTCGCCCTGCATCAAGTGCGGCCAGTGCTCCGCGCACTGCCCCGTGGGCGCGATCTACGAGAACGACGAGACGAAGAAGGTCTGGGCCGCTTTGCAGGACCCCGAAAAGGTCTGCCTCGTGCAGATCGCCCCTGCCGTCCGCGTCGCGCTCGGCGAGGCCTTCGGCATGGCCCCCGGCTCGCTCACGACCGGCAAGATCTACGCCGCGCTCCGTCGCCTCGGCTTCAACCAGGTGTTCGACACGAACTTCTCGGCCGACGTCACGATCATGGAGGAAGGCACCGAGTTCATCAAGCGCTTCACCGAGGGCGGACAGCTTCCGCTCCTCACGAGCTGCTGCCCGGCGTGGACGGACTGGATGGAGAAGTACGCTCCCGACTTCACCGAGAACTTCTCGACCGCGAAGTCGCCCCAGCAGATGCTCTCCGCTCTCGCCAAGAGCTACTGGCCCGAGAAGAACGGTGTCGATCCCGCGAAGGTCCACGTCACTTCGATCATGCCCTGCACGGCGAAGAAGCACGAGATCATCCGCGACGAGCACATGAAGTCCACCGGCTTCCAGGATACCGACGTCGTTCTCACGACCCGCGAGCTCGCCCGCATGATCAAGGCGGCCGGCATCGACTTCGCGTCCCTGCCTGAAGAGCCCGCCGACAAGCTGCTCGGCGCCTACACTGGCGCAGGCACGATCTTCGGCGTCACCGGCGGCGTCATGGAGGCTGCCCTCCGTACCGCCTACTGCCTGATCACTGGCGAAGCCCAGCCCCCGAGCATCGACTTCAAGGAAGTGCGCGGAATGGACGGCGTCAAGACCGCTACGATCGACATCAAGGGCACGAAGGTCAACATCGCCGTCGCGCACCAGATGGGCAACGTCGAGAAGGTGCTGGACATGATCCGCGAAGACCGCAAGAACGGCGTCAAGCCGCGCTTCGACTTCATCGAAGTCATGGCGTGCCGCGGCGGCTGCATCGGCGGCGGCGGACAGCCCTGCCTCGCGACGGACGAAGTCCGCGCCAAGCGCACCGCCGGCCTCTACACGGATGACGAGAAGTGCACTCTTCGTATGTCGCACCAGAACCCCGAGGTCACGGCCCTTTACAAGGACTTCCTCGACGGCAAGACGGGTGCGCAGGGCGGCGAGAAGGCCCACCACCTGTTGCACACGGCCTACAAGAAGGTCGACGTCTACACCTTCGCGAAGTAAGGTGCTGTGCGCGGCGGAAGCGCCGCTCGCAAGACTCAAAAGCAAACCCCCGCGCCAAGTTGTGCGGGGGTTGCTTTATGGCCATACACTATGACACGCGACATTTATGCTATAATACACATTAATCGAATCACAACCACGAAAGGATTTTTGATGAAGAATTTAGCATTAGCCGCCATTGCAGCAACACTGTTTGCGGCAGGCTGCCGGACCGTTCCGATGACGGAACGCTCTCAGCTCATGTTGTCTACCGAATCCAGCGAAAAGGAACTTGGAGCGACGGCTTACAACGATTACAAGCGCGAGACGCAGCCCACGACCAACGCCGAGCAGCAGGCGCTTCTGCAACGTGTAGGCAACGCCATAAAGGACGCCTCCGACGAAAAGACGTTTGAATGGGAATTCAATGTACTTGAAAGCGATACGGTAAATGCCTTCTGTCTGCCGGGCGGCAAAGTCGCGGTCTATACAGGCATGATGAAATATTTCTCCAACGAGGCAGAGCTCGCTTGTGTCGTGGCGCATGAGGTCGGCCATGCCATAGCACGTCACGGTGGCGAGCGCACGAGCTGGAGCTATCTGCAGGCGTTAGGAACGCTTGGCGTCTCTACGCTCGGCAATGACACGCTCCAGACAATATACGGCATTGGCGCCGAATACGGTGTGATGCTTCCGTACAGCCGCCTGCACGAAAACGAAGCAGATCTGATAGGGCTTTATCTGATGGCAAAGGCGGGATACGATCCTCAGGCGGCTGTTGATTTCTGGAAGAAGTTCAACACCGGCAACTCGTCAAAGCTGGACGAGATTCTTTCAACTCACCCATGCGACGCAACTCGTGTCGCGAATCTCAGCCAACACCTTCCGGAGGCACAGGAACTCTATCAGCAGTCCAAGGCCAAGAAAGGTCTCGGCACTTCAATCGTAAACGGCATTCCTGCAAAATAGCAAAACCATATAATATCCAATTCCAATATGCAGACTGTAACAAATCAGATCAAGAGCTCGATGGTGTCGTCGAGCTGGATTCGCAAGATGTTCGAGAAGGGGATTGAACTCAAGAAGCAGTTCGGCACAGACGCCGTATGCGATTTTTCCCTTGGCAATCCCGACGTTCCGCCGCCTGCAAGAACAAAGGAGGCGCTTGAGAGCATCGCGGCGGAGGCGATCAAACCGCTTGGCCTTGGCTATTGCCCCAATGCGGGCATTCCAGCCGTTCGAGAGACGATTGCCGCCGCGCTTTCCCGTCAGCAGGAAATGCCTGTCGCCGGCAAGGATGTGGTCATGACCGTTGGCGCAGCCGGAGCGCTGGTCGCATTTTTCCGTGCAGTGATAGAGCTTGGAGACGAGGTGATCACCCCGGCTCCTTACTTCGTCGAGTACGGCGCATACTGCGGACACTTCGGCGGCGTGCTCAAACCTGTTCCCTCGCTTCCGCCAACGTTCCGTCCCGACGTTGATGCAATCGCGGCTGCGATCACGCGCAGGACTCGCGCCATCATCGTAAACTCGCCGAACAATCCGACCGGGTGCATATACTCTCTTGAGGACCTTAAGAAGATCGCGGCAATCGTGGACAAAGTCAACGAGACAAGGGAAAGGCCGCTCTTCCTGTTGTCCGACGAGCCTTATCGTGCATTCGCATACGACGGCGCGAAGGTGCCAGCTGTGCTGCCTCTGACCAAGTTCGCATGTGTGCTCGGCAGCTTCTCCAAGACGCTCTCGCTTGCAGGCGAACGTATAGGCTACTTTGTGGCGAACCCCGAGATGCCCGACCAGGCCTCCTTGATCGCTGCCGTCACCTTGACGAACCGCACGCTTGGCTTCGTCAACGCGCCAGTCATAGGGCAGCGCCTTGCCGCGGAGCTTGTTAACGAAACAGTTGATCTTGAAATATACGACCGTCGTCGCAAGTTGATGGCTAAGGTGCTTTCCGATGCCGGCATCGAGTTCGAGATGCCGAAGGGCGCGTTCTACTTCTTCGCCAAAAGCCCTGTAGAGGACGACACGGCATTCGTTGACGCGCTGCTTAAGGAGCGCATTTTGGTCGTTCCCGGCAAGGGCTTCGGTTTTGCCGGATATGTGCGCTTGAGCTGCAGCGTTGACGAAGAGATCATCGCACGTTCGGCTGAAGGTTTCAAGCGGGCGATGGCCACATTCCGCCAAGCTTGATTGCCGCCAGGCGTTTTCACGAAAGCACATCAAAAGCCGCGTTTGATTTCTGCGTAGTTGTGTTACGGTAATATGTCTATGCAGCAACAAATCAAGCGCGGTCTTCTTTTGATGGCTTTGTCGTTGGCTGTAGCTGGGCGAGCAAGCATCTTTGTTGACAACGCAAAGCACACGGTCAAGTTCTCAGCAACGGCGACCGGCGTAGTTGCCGGCACGCCCGTAGAGTTCTTCTTTATCGATTCCGATTCAGACAGAGACTACGAGGCCGTTTTCACGGCAGATGATGATGTCTCAGAAATTGCAATGGCGTTCGACAAGGCAGGCATTCCTCTCGGCACGCCAGTTCGCAATCAAACATGCCGATTCTGGCCCGCCGGGAGCCGCGTAATCGTCTCGCCAGATCCATGGCAGTACGTCACGGACAATGAGATCGAAGCACAACACCATCTACCCGTAATCTATACGGGAGGGGAGCGCGATGCGACAGGAGCGCCTGTAGCGGCCACAAACATGCCGGAGGCGATATTCGCGTTTTATGGCCTTGGGCAGTCACTAATGCTGCTTGACGATGCGCTTGACCAGTCGGTTGCCTATGGACGTTTCACCGCTAGGTGTGCATTGGAGAAGGGGACACGGGTTGAGTTTACCGTCTCTTGGGATGGGACCTCCGCCACCAAACCATACAATCTGATGCTCACGCCTGGGCGCATAAAAGAGAGCTTCTCGCAAATGCGCGGCGTCTCTTCTGAACTTGGGCTGGATGTTCTGCCCAACTTCTCGCCAGAGTTAACCGTTGCCGAGTCTGTTTCCGCCGCCAATGCGCTTGCCGCGCTGGATTCCAGGCAAGTTCGCGTAAACGGATATGAAGAAGGGCAGTTCTTCTACAGGGCGTTTCTGCCGCGTGATGAATGGCGCGACCGCCGCGAAAGGCTTACGCAGCCATTGGAAGTTCGCCTTGACGGGACCAATGCTGTATACACCGTCATCGACGAGGACTGGAGCGTTGAAGGGTTCAATCCCAAACTTACGCCAAGAACGGTCGACATCGATGAAGCCAAGCGCTTCAAGACAGACACCTGCCTTGTGTTCACGCCAGAAACCACCAAGCTCGGCCTGATTTATGAGCTCAAAGGACGGCTTCCGGCAAATATTAGAAACTGGTACATATACATTGACTGACATGCCTAGCGATCTGGAACCACTTGCCGCGCGAATGCGGCCGCAAACCATTGAAGACGTCGTCGGCCAGGATCACATACTTGGTCCCGGCAAGCTGCTTAGAAGGGTGATCGAGGCGGACAGGCTCACAAACGTGATATTCTACGGCCCGCCCGGCTGTGGCAAGACATCCTTGGCCGAGGTGATCGCCAAAACCACCAAACGAAATTTCGTGAGGCTCTCGGGTGTGCTTTCGGGAGTTGGAGACATCCGAACAATCTGTGAAAGGGCGAGGAACGAACTTGGTGGAAGGGGTACGATCCTCTTCATAGACGAAATTCACAGGTTCAATAAGTCCCAGCAGGATGTACTTCTGCCATATACCGAGGACGGCACTGTAGTCCTTATCGGCGCGACGACGCATAATCCGAACTTCTTTATAAACACGCCACTTACTTCGCGTTCGCTTGTATTCGAGCTGAAGCCTCTTTCTCCCGAAGCAATAGCCTGTCTTTTCGATAAGGCGCTTTACGACAAAGAGAAGGGGTTCGGCGGCATCCCTTCTCAGCTGGACGCCGACGCGAAGGAATTCCTTGCAGCTATTTCGAACGGCGATGCACGACACGGTCTCACGGCGCTCGAAATCGCGATGAAATCGACTCCTCCAGACGAAAAGGGCATAATACACATTACGCTCGATGTAATTCAGGAATGCGTTCAGCGTCGACAGGTGCATTACGACAAGAAGGAAGACGGCCACTACGACACAATTTCGGCTTTCATAAAGTCCATAAGGGGAAGCGATCCGGACGCGTCGATCTACTGGCTCGGCAAGATGCTTGTCGCCGGGGAAGACCCTCGCTTCATTGCCCGCCGTCTCGTCATAAGCGCCTCGGAGGACATAGGCAATGCAGACCCGCGCGGACTCTCAATCGCAGTCGCCGCAATGCAAGCCTGCGAGTTCGTGGGCATGCCGGAATGTGCGATCAACCTTGCCCAGGCTACAACTTACCTTGCTTCCGCGCCAAAATCCAACGCCAGCTGCATGGCGATTTCAGAAGCTATGGCCGATGTCGAAAGCGGTGCTGTACAGCCTGTCCCCGAACATCTCAAGAACAAGCATGTCAAGGCAATCGGATCAAATGTTGTGACGGAGTACAAGTATCCACATGCATTCGCAAACCATTACGTAAAACAGGAATACTTGGGATCGCCCAAGAAATACTACCGTCCGTCCGAAGAGGGATACGAAGCGACCATAGCGCGGCGCCTCGCATCCCTAAAGGCGTAGTTTACATAACGCGCCTTATGCGGAATAGGTGAACGGGGCGCACAATAGAGGTTAGCGGCGCTTGGCGGCCATCTCGTGGTACTCAGAATAGCCACCCTCGAACCACGTGGTCTTGCCGTTGCCTTCAAACGCCAGGATGTGCGTAGCGATTCTGTCCAGGAACCAACGGTCGTGCGATACGACCATTACGCAGCCGCCGAAATCCTGAAGACCTTCCTCAAGCGATCTGAGCGTTGCAACGTCAAGATCGTTCGTAGGCTCGTCTAGGAGCAAAAGATTGCCGCCGGACGTAAGTAGCTTTGCAAGATGGACGCGGTTGCGTTCGCCGCCCGAAAGCACGCCGACTTTCTTCTGCTGCTCTGCGCCGCGGAAATTGAACCTCGAGCAATATGCGCGGCCGTTCATCATCGTGGTGCCCGCCAGGCGAACGAACTCGCCGCCGCCCGTTATGGCCTCGTAGACGGTTTCATCGTCCTTCAGCTCGCTTCTGGTCTGGTCGACATAGCTGAGCTTTACGGTGTCGCCAACCGAGAACGTGCCGGAAACCGGCTTTAGCTGTCCGGTAATGAGCTTGAACAGCGTGGTCTTGCCCGCGCCATTCGCTCCTATAACGCCGACGATTCCGCCGCGAGGGAGATCGAAATTGAGATCGCTGTAGAGAACCCTGTCGCCAAACGACATCTTGACGTGTTCGGCGCGGACGACAAGATCGCCAAGGCGCGGTCCCGGCGGAATGCGTATTACGAGATCGTCCTCGCGCGTCGAGACTTCCTGCTTCTGCAGCTCTTCGTAGCGCTTTACACGGGCCTGGCTCTTCGAGTGGCGTCCCGACGGGTTCGTCTGTATCCACTTGAGTTCGTTCGCGATGAGTTTCTGGCGGGACTTCTCCGCCTTCGCCTCGCGCTCGAGCATTGCACCCTTCTGCTTCAGCCATTCCTCGTAGTTGCCCTTGTAAGGATAGCAAATGCCGTGGTCGAGCTCAAGAATCCAGTCGGTGACATCGCTCAGGAAGTAGCGGTCGTGCGTGACGACGATAAGCGTGCCCTTGAACGGCTTGAGATACTCTTCAAGCCACTGGACCGTTTCTGCGTCCAGGTGGTTTGTGGGTTCGTCAAGGAGCAGCACGTCCGGCTCGGTCAGAAGCAGCCTGCATATCGCGACGCGGCGGCGCTCACCGCCGGAAAGCACCGCAACGGACTGTTCGGCCGGCGGACAGTGCATCGCCGCCATCGAACGCTCCACAAGCGAGTCGATGTTCCAGTAGTCGTGCGCGTCGATCTCGTCCTGAAGTCGCGCCATCTCAGCCTCAGCCTTGGGATCGTCAAGGTTGCAGCAAAGCTCCTCATATCGATCGAGCTTGTCCTTGATGGGCTGCACGGCCTCGGCGACGACTTCGCCGACCGTCTTGGATTCGTCGAGCTGCGGTTCCTGCGGAAGATATCCGACCTTGGTCCCCTTCGCGACCTGGACCGTACCCATCAGGTCGGTGTCTAGCCCGGCGAGTATCTTCAAAAGCGAAGACTTGCCTGCGCCATTGCCGCCTATGACACCGATATGTGCGCCGTAGAAGAACGACAGGTTGACATCCTTCAGGATTGTCTTCGTGCCGACCTGCTTGGTGACGTCAATAAGGCTGAACTGATATTCTCCCGCCATGGTCAATTCCCTTCTGCTCTCAAACTTCAAATTCAGGATATTATAGCATAATCACATGGCGGTATGTTGCTTTCAGCGAAGGTGTCCGGGCCCTCTCATCCTGAAACTGCCTAATGACACCATTGTATACGTGAGTGGCACAGAAATCTGACACAAGAACATCTTGTCAGATTTTTACAAAAAGTGTCGTATAGCAATTATGTATGGGAAACAGCAAGACATCTGGAATATTCAGTCGCACAAGGTTTTTGGCGAAGACGGTCTTTTCGTCGCCAATTATCGTATTTGTTTATTCGCCACTTCTCGTTGCGCAAACAGTCGCAGGAATAGCCGTGCCGTTTGCAACTGGTCGCTTCATCGATGCGCTTGTAGAAGGAACCAGGCCCGAAAGTCCGTTCGCCTTGCTTGCCGCGCTGTTGCTCGTCAGGGCTGCGCTGACGCCATGCCTCCAGAGGCTCGTCGCATCCCGGGCGAGAGATATGGAACTGCTGCTGCAGAAACGTGCGCTCGACGCCGTCCTTGGCTTCTCCCCTTCCAAACTTTCCTCTCTTGCCAACGGAGACCTCGTGGCCAAGCTGACGCGCGACACATATGCCGTAGGCGGATTCGTCAGCGGGCTCTATCCGCGCTTTCTCGCAGCCGTCGTCACCATGTTCGCGGCCGGTTCGTCGCTCTATTCGCAATCTGCCGCGCTGGGAATCGCCTTCATGGCGTTCATCCCTCTCGCGATATGCTTATTCCTTCCTTTTGCGCGGCGATTCTCCCAAACATCGCATTCGGTGCGCACGAGAAGCGACAATTCATTTTCCACACTCTTTGACTTCTTTCACTCGCTCCCGTTCCTCCGTACGCTTGACGTCGAATACCGTTTTGCCAATACCCCGCGTGACGCGCTGGGCGACCTCAAAGACGGAAACTGCGCCATGGACAGGCTCACAATCGCATTCGGCGCCATTCTCGGGGCAATTCTCGTTATCGGCGAGATTGCGGTGCTCGGCATTGCCGGCGCACTTGCCGCTAAGGGTGCCATCCCAGTCGGAGACGTGGTCGTCTATCAGCTCTTGTTCCTTGCGGCGATGCAGTCCGTTCAGGGAATCGTATCCCTCCTTCCTGAGTCCGCATCGCTCCGCGAGGGGATTGACTCGCTCGACGAGATACTTTCGCATCCCGAGCCAAGACGAAGCGGCAAAAGAATTGGCAGTGTCGAAACCATTGAGTTCCGCAACATTACATTTTCATATCCTAATGCGACTGGCCGTCCGGTTATCCAGGACTTCTCAAAAACTTTCCTTGCAGGCAGAATATATGCGTTAATCGGTACTAACGGCACGGGCAAGACTACCCTTCTCAAGCTGGTCACCGCCGCCCTTGAACCGCAATCGGGCGAAATTCTCGTCAACGGGATGTTGCTTAAAACACTCGACGAAGGCGCTTTTAGGCGCAAAATAGGCATTGTATTTCAAGATAGCCTGTTTGTAACCGGCACGATTTACGATAACATAACGCTGCGAGACCCAATGTTTGGGTCGGAGGATGTAGAAGCGGCTGTAGCAGCAAGCGGACTTGAAGAAATGGTTGCCCGGCTGCCAGCCAAACTCGACACATGGCTTGGATTGCGGGGACAGGCCCTCTCCGGCGGCGAAATGCAGCGTCTCGCAATCGCTCGGGCCCTTGTGCGCAATCCAAACGTGCTCGTACTGGACGAAGTCACCAATCATCTCGACGCAAAGGCGCGAGCGTCCTTTGAAACTCTGCTTCGAAAACTCGCTCCGGGCCGAATCATCCTACTCGTCAGCCACGACGAGGAGATTATTAATTTGTGCGACGAAATTATTTCTTGTCAGATTTCAGAGAATGCCTAGTATATAAGAGGGCAACGGACGGGTGTCCGATGCATTGGCTAACCCAAAACAAAGGAGAAAACAACAAAATGACACCAACTGACATAGCGACCAGCATCTCAGGTCTCAAGCCTGCCGGGGACGGCAACTTGACGACAATGACAACCGGTACGGCAAGTTTCGTAGGCCAAAATTGGACTATAGACGACGCCAACACGTTCGGTTGATAAAACCACAGTCAAATGTGCCTGGGAACGGGCAACCGTTCCCAGGCCTCGATTTGCAACCCCAGCACTCTTATTTTCAATCATGATATTCATCGCGACCTGCAGTCAGGACACTACGACCGATATCCTCATGAAAGAGTTTGACGCGGACAATGTTCTGCGCTTCGACATTGACAGACCTGCCGATTTCGCATGGGATTTCAATGCCGACGGCTTCGGGATATCTGAAAACACCACCGGCAAAAGAATCGATGACGGCACATTGTCGTCGTTCTACATCCGCAAACCTCTGTATACCGACTTCATAGACGTGCCCAGCTTTGGATGCCTTGAAAACTGGCGGCGCGAGGAAACAAGGGAACTGTTCAGGGATTTTTTCCGGGAGTGCCAGGCTCGCGGCCTCGTTGCGCTCGTCCGCTGCAAGGACGACAAGTACGGAAAGCTCCGCCAGCTTCGTGCCGCCGGAAAATATTTTCACGTCGCACCATGGCATTTCTTCCATGGCAAACTGCCCGCAGAACTCAAGCAAGGCAGATGGGTAGCCAAGTCCATGACCGCGACTCCTATCGGGAACGACAAGATATTCTTCGTAAAAGAGGTAGACCCCTCCGTCCTAGACTTGTCATATCCATGGTTCTTGCAGAGATTGATAGAAGGCGAAGAGGAGGTGACCGTAGTCTATGTCGACGGCAAGACGTTTGCGGCAAGCGCACCGCGAGACTCGTTCGACGCCGAAGATTCCCGTAAGTCGATTTTTGAAAACCCGTGCGCATGGCCACGATGCGAACTTTCGCAAAAAGACGAATGCGCCATCAAAGGATTCATGGACGAAACCGGCTACAGATTCGGGCGCTTCGACTTCATCCGCAAAGATGGCGAGCTGTGGTTTCTAGAGCTTAACCCGAACGGACAGTGGGCGTGGCTCGACGAGAAGAACGAGCACGGACTCGTATCAATGGTCGCCGACGCCATCAAGTCCGAGGACCGGGTGCATTTGGCGCGTCCATCTCTTTGAGTATCTCTGCAACCGTCGCGCGCAGTTTCGCGGTGAGGCGCCTGCGTATTTGATAGAGATTGTCGCGCGATAAGCCGTAGAGCTTCATGACGGTCTCGGTATCCTGCCCCTCGACTGCACTCGCGACGAAAGCCGCATAGTGTTCCGGACGAACATCAGGCTTGATGCGGCGAAGCGCCTCTTCCAGCGCGGCAGACTGCCATTTGCGCTCGGAGAATCCATCGTCGTCGGCCGCCGCCTTGGCGGTCTCCCAGAAAGACGCCATAAGTTCGACATCGCGCTTGCAGGCCTTCAGCTTGTCCGTTGCTCGCCAGTGGACCAGTCCTGTCAAATACGACCTGAACTTGCCCTTCGCGCGGTCGTACCGGAACGCCGGCAGATTCCGCGCAAGATCGGTGAACACAACCTGCACAACGTCATCGGCATCTTCTTCCTTGAGCCCTTTCGAGCGTGCAATCGAAAACACGAATCCGGCGTAGAGGTCGAAGAGCCTCTGCCACGCAGCCTCGTTCCCGGTGTCAGCTACAGCTTTGATGACGCTTGAGCGCGTCGCTTCATTATTGAAGTGCCTATAAGTCATTTAGGGATTCTTGATTTAGAGACTCCATCGCATCATTTAGATCGCTGTCCAAGGCATCACGCAGTTCGGCAAAGCCAGAATACTTGTTTCGTATCGCTTTGGCCTTGTCCTTTTCCTCATTTGAAACACTGCCGCCAAAGTTTTCTCTTTTATCAATGTCCACCAAGAATGACAACTCCTCTTCGCTTATGCCGTCGAAAGTGTCGCGAAACGCGCTTCTTACTTGCGCGGCTCTCGCCTCTTCTGCCGCATTTTGCACTAGGTTGTCCATATCAACACGTCTTTGATCGTTGGCAGCTTTGATGCTGAATGCCAAGAACACGACAACGGCAATCGTAAAAACCGAAAGCAAGACCCTGACGATATGCGACTTGGCGATGGAGCATATGATAATCCGTCGTTGGAGTCTTTCAATATCTTTCAGCAGCGACTTCGCCGACTGGTAGCGACAGAACGGGGTCGGGTCAGTCGCTTTGTTGAGGATTCGCCACCAGACGGGAAAGAGCGGTGCATCGGCATCGGCCTCCATTGCAGGACCCTTGTCCAAGTCTTCGACCTGTCGGCCGAAACTCGCGGCCTTGAGCGTAAGGCCGAGGCTGTAGATGTCGCTCGCGGCATCAGTGAACTTTTCCGGAGGAACATATCCCGGCGTTCCTACAAGCGAAGCAGCATCGGATTGATCCACTATGAGCCCGGGGTCTGAGAGGACAGGACGCCCTCCGACGTACAACACGTTGCCAGGCTTGATGTCGCGATGCAGAAGATGGTGGCGCTGAAGCACGGCAAGGCCCTTCGCAAGCGACAGGGCCAGCTTGACGCATTCTGTGAGAGGCAAGGCTTTTTCGCCTTCTATTACGCTGGCGAGCGTCTTAGGGCGGTAATCCGCCGACGATTCAGAGACGCTGTCAAACTCATTGTCGGCAAGATCCATTACAGTGTAGAAACCCCAGTCGAGCTCGACGTGGTCTCTTATTCTGACGAGTCCCTCTTGCGAAGGGATAGACCGATAGAGCTTAGAGCCTCGCAGCTCACGCTCATAGCACTCGTCACCGATTTCGTCGCGGCGGCAAACCTTCACTGCCGCACGCTCTCCGTCCGCCCCTGTTGCGAGATAGACCACGCCATATGCACCGCGGCCTATCTCACGTACAATCTGCCAATCTCCAAGCTTGTTCTGCATTTTTCAAATCAGTCTAGAACGCCCTTCGAAAGCGTCTCGGATTCATCCCACCACGAGCCTTTTGCGCTTGCGATCCGGGCTATGGGTTTTGTCGTAAGCTGCTTCCCCTTCGCGCTCGCGCTGCGTATCGCGACGACGTCCTGGTCCTCGGGCTTGCCCGTCTCGGAGCTTATGCGCTTAACCTGTTCCTTCGGCAGATAGTACTGCTGGTTGATGCGCTGTCCCTTCGCTGGCTTGAACTTTACGTAGATCGTGTCGGGGCATCCCTCCTGGAAGAAGAGGATCTTCGACTTTGGCTTCTCCGGCGCAAGGCGGTACTCCTTGTTGCGGATCAGTCCGCCGAACCGGAATCGCTTGATGTAGCTGAAGCCGTAGCCCCCTTCTTCGTATACGCAGGTGAAGTCGCGCGTTTCGCGGTCTTTCTCCTGATCGTACCTGAGGACCATGAGAAGATCCTTGTCGACGAATATCTTTTCGTCCGGAAGGACCTTCTTGAAGCGTCCGTCCTTCCATACGAGTATGAGTTCGTCAAGCGAAGAGCACTTGAACAGCTCGTCGCCGCCCCTTATCCCGGACCCGATATAGTGGTTCTCCTTGTCCCACTTGATCGTGAGTTCGCTCGCCGTTATCGCCTTTACATCCACCTGCTTGAAGGCGGCCTTGGCGATCTTCGTGCATCGCGGATACTTCTTCTGGTACTCCTTGATGAGCCCCTTGAGGTACTTTACGACGAACGCGCGCAGATGGACGAGGTTGTCGCCGACCTCCTTCTCCTCCTTCTTGACGGCATCGATCTCCTGCCTGTTCTTGTCGATGTCGAACTGCGAAATGCGCCTAATCTGCAGCTTAAGCAGCCGCTCGACGTCTTCAGGCGTAACATCGCGCCTCAGTTCGCTCCTGAACGGCTTGAAGCCGTCCATCACCGTCTTCTGAACGCCCTCGTACGTCTTCTCCTTCTCGATGCGCTTGTATATCCGCTCTTCGATGAATATCCGGTCAAGCGTGCGCGCATGGAAGAGGTCGTCGAGCTCGCCAAGGCGAATCTCAAGCTCGCGCTTCGTAAGCGCCATGAGGCGTTCGACGTTCTTGCGCAGGATGTCCTTGACGGACATCAGGCGCGGCCTTCCGTCGTCCAGGACGATCGGACGCGATGCTATCGACTTTTCGCAGTTCGTGAAGGCGTAGAGCGCGGTCATCGTCTTTTCCTGGCTTGCGCCGGTCTGAAGCTCCAGCTCGATGCGCACCGATTCGCTCGTCAGGTCGTGGATCTTCCTGATCTGAACCTTCTTCTTCTTGATGGCGTCTTCGATGGACGCGGAAAGGCTGTCGGTCGTCTCACCCCACGGCAGTTCGGTTATGACGAGCTTCGACTTGTCCTCAGGCTCGATCTTCGCGCGCACCTTCACCTTGCCGAGACCGTCCTGATACTCCGAGACGTCCATCACGCCGCCCAGCTGGAAGTCAGGATAGATATCGAACGGCTTCTTCTGCATTATGCATATCTCGGCCTCGAGTAGCTCAATGAAGTTATGCGGCAGAATCGCCGTTGAAAGGCCCACCGCAATGCCGTCCGCGCCCATCATGAGAAGAAGCGGAATCTTGGCCGGCAGGTATACGGGCTCCTCCTTGCGTCCGTCGTAATTAGGCACGAAGACGGTCGTCTTCTTGTTGAACACCTCCTTGCGCGCGAGGTCGGTCAGGCGGCATTCGATGTACCTTGTCGCGGCGTGGGGCATGCCCGTGTATAGCGAGCCGTAGTTACCCTGTCCGTCAATCAGGTACCCCTTCCCTTCACCCCAAAGCTTGTTGGCGAGAACGACAATGGCATCGCCTATCGACGCGTCGCCGTGAGGATGGTACTGCATCGCATGGCCGACGATGTTGGCCACCTTGGTGAACCTGCCGTCGTCCTTCTCCCAAAGGGAATGCATGATTCGCCGCTGAACGGGCTTGAGACCGTCTTCGATCGCGGGAATTGCGCGCGAACATATTACATACGCCGAATACTGACGGAAGTTGAAGTCGTATAGTTCGCGCATCGGGCCTGTGCCCGTAAGCCCTGTCTTCGGACTTGCCGCCGGCGCTGGCGAAGTCTTTTTGGGCGCTTCTTCCTCTTGACGGCCAGCGCCGTCCACATTGAACATTTCGAGGTTGTCGAACAGGCTTGGCGGTTCTGATTCGTTCTTCTTTTTGGACATCGTTGATCTGGTGGAAATATCGTTCTAAATGTCAGTCCTGCCCATCGGTCTTGATCTTGGCGATCCTTGCGACTATGCGGCTCGCACCGAGGTTCTTGAGGCCCAGGGCCAGCAGCAGCTTGCCGACAAGGTGCCTTGACTCCGCACGGACTTCCCGTATCTCGAATCCTTCGGCGCGGCAAAGCTCGCGGAAGTCCTTGAGCGTTACGCAGTGGATGTTGGGCGTGTCGTACCACTTGAACGGCAGCGCCTTCGACACCGGCAGACGGCCCTTGAAGGCAAGCGTCAGCCTGATGCGGTAGGCCGCAAAATTCGGGAAGGTCACTATCGCTTCGTCGGCTATTCTCAACGCTTCATGCAGAAGCCCGCGAGGGTTCTTGACCTCCTGCAGCGTGTCGGAGCATACCGCCAGATCGTAGTGCCTGTCGGGTATGAGCGAAAGGCCTTCGTCGGCATCCTCCCAGAAGCAGTCGTGCCCGTCGGCGACCGCCTCGCTGAAGCGGTCGATGTCGATGTCGACGCCGTCGCCCTGCACGTTCTTCTCCTCGCGCAGCACGTTCAGCAGCGAACCGTCTCCGCAGCCTATGTCAACGACGCGGGCGTTGCGCCGCACCATTCCGACGATGTTCCGATAAAGGCGCTTCTGCCACTTCATCACCTTGGGGACACGGTCGTTGAGGAATCCGCCCAAGAGCGGCGAAAGATCCGAGATGTCGGTAAGGAACGAGTCGTGCCCCGTGCCGGCCTCGAGATGGCAGTAGGTAACGTGCTTGTTGTTCTTGAGGAGCGCCGCCGCGATGTCTCGCGACTGCCATTCCGCGAACAGGATGTCGTGCTCGTAAGATACGACCAGACACTTCGCCTTGACGCGCGCGCATGCAGATTCAAGGCCGCCGTAGCGCTCGCCAGCATCAAAGAGATCCATCGATCTCGTTATGTGCAGGTAGCTGTTGGCGTCGAACCGCCTGAGGAACTTCTTTCCGTGATGGTCGAGATAGCTCTCGATCTGGAAATACGTCTTGAACTCGCGGTCGCGCTTCGCCCTTTCCTCCGGCGGCGCCTCGACGAAGGTCTTCTGCAGGTTGCGGTGGAACTTCTCCTCGAGCAGCTCGCGCGAAAGATAGGTTATGTGGGCCAGCTGCCGCGCTTCCGCAAGGCCGTGCTTCGGGCCCAGCCCGTCGCCGGCCTCGTAGTAGTCGCCCCCCTTCCATTCAGGGTCCACCGTTATGCCCGCGCGCCCAACAATGTCGAACGCGAGAGCCTGCGTGTTCAGGCTGGCGCTGGTGGCTATGAGCGCGGCACGATCCATCTCGTCAGGACAGCGCGTCACCCAGTCCATCACCTGTATGCCGCCATAGCTGCCGCCGATAAGCGCGGCAAGGTGCTTCACGCCGAGCTGCCTCAAAAGCATGCGGTATACGTCAACCGCATCGCTCATCGTGTACTGCGGAAAACTCGACCCGTATGGATGGCCTGTGTCGGGGTTTATGGACATCGGACCGGTGGTTCCGCTGCAACCGCCGAGGACGTTCGCGCAAATCACATGGAACTTGTCCGTGTCGATGCCGCGCCCTGGCCCAACCATGCTCTCCCACCATCCGCTGGGCTTCTCTTCGCCAGGGCGTATGCCGGCAACGTGTGCATCGCCGGTCAGCGCGTGGCAGATGAAAATCACGTTGTCGTCGCGCATCGGTGCGCCGCATTCCTCGTAGCGGACGTCAATGCGCTTGATTATGTTGCCCGTCTCAAGCCGATAGCCGCCTTCCGGAAGCTTCAGCGTAAGGTTCTTGGGCTCGACTATTCCGACTCCGTTGGTCATTTCGGTCAAACGGCCTTTCGATCGCACAGCGCCGACACGAACAGCGCCTTTATCGTGTGCATGCGGTTTTCGCTTTCGTCGAAAACCTTTGAATACTTGGACTCGAACACTTCGTCGGTCACCTCAAGCGCACCGGATTCTTTGGTGACTTCGGTGTTGAAGTCGTGGAAGGCCGGCAGGCAGTGCAGAAACATGAGCTTGCCATCGATGTTGCCGGTCGCGCGCATGAGGTCCATGTTGATCTGGTAGGGCCTTAGCATCTTTATGCGCTCTGCCGTCTTCGATTCCTCGCCCATCGACACCCATACGTCGGTGTAGAGGACGTTGGCCCCTTTTACGCCTTTTACGGGATCGTCGAACACCCTGATATCCACGCCGTTGCTTTTCGCGACCGCCTCCGATTCGGCGAGTATCGCTTCGTCCGGCCAAAGCTCCCTGGGCGTGCAGCAAATGTACCTCACGCCGGCCTTGGCGCAACCCATCATGAGGGAGTTCGCCACGTTGTTGCGTCCGTCGCCGACATATGCGACAGTGCAGTTCTCAAGGTCGCCGAAAGTCTCCTTGATCGTGAGCAGATCGGCCAGTATCTGCGTAGGATGGTAGTCGTCCGTAAGACCGTTCCAAACTGGAACGCCCGAATATTTGGCGAGATCTTCGCATGTTTTCTGCAGAAAACCACGGAAAAGTATGCCGTCGTATATCCGCCCCAGCACGCGGGCGGTATCCTTTACGCTCTCCTTCTTGCCGAAATGAATATCGGGGCGCGTCAGATATTCCGCTCCACCGCCTTCGTCGCGCGCGGCGATAATGGACGAATTGCGCGTTCGTGTGGAGCTTTTCTCGAAAATCAATGCGATATTTTTGCGGCGGAGAAGATCCCCGCGAACACCGGCATGCCGCCGCGCCTTCAGTTGCGCCGCGAGCTCAACCAGATCAAGCATCTCCTCATCTGTCAAAGAGGTAAGCCGCATAAGCGACCGCCCTTTAAGGCTATCCATCCATGTAAGCATCTTGCCTATTCTCCTTAATTGGGGGATATTATACCAAAACTTGATGTACTGTGCCACAGCAGGCACACATTGGCAAGCCGGTTCCACTTACTGCTCAGGATACGGAGCCTTACTGTGCGGGACGCGGACCTTTGCAGGGCAACAAACGGTACAAAGTACTAGTACTTTTGATCAAAAGTACTAGTAGATTTGAACAAAAGTACTAGTACATTTGCGCAAAAGTACTAGTACTTTGTAACTTTCCCTCCGCACCAAAGTTTGGAAGGCTCTAGAGATCAACGTATGAAGATTCGGAACGGCTGCGGCAAGAGACTCGCCTTGACCCTTCTGACCTCCTTGGTTGAAAGCGCCGCGTCGTACACGCGCCAGTCGTCGAGCAAATAGCCTTCGTCGGCAACAGCATTGTAGTTCTTTACCGTTCCGTGAATCGAGCCGAACTGCCCCTGGCCGCCAATGGCGTCCGGAAGAACCGTGTCAACCGTTGCCGACGTGCCGTCTACATAGAGCGTAGTTCCCATTGCATTGGCAACGATAGTTACAAGATGCCACTTGTTCATCAAGTCTGCAATGCCCGTCAAGGAAACGACATCGCTACCATCGGCACCACCAGTCCAGGACACAACGGAAATCGTCGAGGAATCCTTGGCAATCAAAGCCATTCCGACACCCCAACCGCTACCAAAGTTCCAAAGTATCGTGTTATCCGCCTCCTTTATCTTCAGAAGCGCCGTAACCGTCATCTCGCCGGCGTAGAACGGCGACTTGTTTGAATTATTGGAATCATAGTATGGCCTATCTGAACTGTCGAACACGCCGGCCATACCGTTCTTGCCGGTGACAAACGACGGATTCAGGTTGCCAAAGTTGTACTTCGAATCGGTCGCAATCGAATTCTCCGCATTGAAGTCGTAGTGCATGAAGTTGGCAGGCGCCTTGACCGTCACAGTCACAGTGTTGCCGCTTATTGTCGTTGTATAGCGTCCACCCGCATTTACCAAAATCGTCTCTTCCGTCAGCACAGTCGCAGATGGCGCGGTGAAAAGCGTAAGCTCATCACCAACGGAAAGCCCTGTTGAATCGACATTGGAGGTATCGAGCGCCGGGACGAATCCAGACGGCAGATTCCAGTTGGACGCCGTCATTCCTGCCACAGTCGGCTTCAACGTAAGCGAGCCAATAGCCGAGGGTGCAGTTTCGATATTTATTGTTGCACAACCCCTTGCGATGATGTCTACACCCGCAAAGTTGCAAGCCGTTGAAACAAGACCGAGCGTAACGCCGTCTGCAATGAGTGTCCCCGTAGTCTGGGTTCCGCTTGCGGTATTTGCGTTGACGATCGGGAAATAGCCCGCGCCGGAAACCGTAAGCGTATGCCCATTGAGCGCAAGCACAGTGGCAGCGTGGCCGGAGTTGACGAGACCCCAGCCGTTGTTTACAGATTCAGCTTTCACCATCGCATCAGCGGCAAGCGTGAGCGAAGCCGTCTGACGGGAGTTTTGACCAATCTCCGAGCCTGAATTGTAAAGCGCGCCCTTGTAGGTACCGCTCTGCGCATCATACACGCCTTTGCCGGAGATTGTAATCGCATAGCAAGCGTCAGCGGTATTGGCGAGGTCGAGGCTGCCGCCGTCTTCAACGACAATTCGCGAGAGATTGGCAACGGCCTGTCCATAGTTGTTCTTTCCGTATGCTTGACCGCCGATTCCCGTCTTGATGGATCTTGCCTCGCTGCCGAACTTGACCGTCAGGCCGCCGGTAAAGGTGTTGCTCGCATTAAACGTAACATCTCCATACGTCTCCACCGCGCCTGCGCCGGAAATCGCCGCGCTCTCGGTCAATGTGCCGTCGCCCGCGTCCAGAATGAGAACGGCACCAGACTCCACAATGAAATTCGAAGTGTCGATCAATCCGCTGTGCCTGATAAGCGACGTACCAGAACCGATAGATATGCTCGCGGGTGTGATTGACCCGTTGCCCGCGAAGGTAACCGAGCCTCCGCCGGAAATGGACACGCTGCCAAGCGTATAAGATTCATTGACATTAAGCGTGACATCGCCGGTTGCAATCAACACGATGTCGTCGCCGTCGCTGATGCTGGGCATTCTGCCTTTGTTCCAATTTTGAGGATCGTCAAAGTCTACTTCTCCGGATGTCGCTTCAAGCGTAATCACGCCAGGACGTATCGTCAATGTCTGGGTTGTCGTGTCATACGAGTGTGACGCATCAACATCCACGTTGCCATTCTCGTCGTAAAGAAGAACCGAAACAGGCTCGCGACTAAGCAGGAGCTCTATTACAGCATCAGCGGAATTCTGCATTTGCACGGTGATCTTAACCTCATCGCCGAGATCGACGCTTGTGGTCGGGCGCACCGTGCCGAAGGCCAAAGTGCCGTTGCCGGTCGCCGAAACCGATGTGCCGTCGGACAAAAGGGTTGGGAAATCAGTAGTAGTATTTTCGACCGTCCGAAGTTCGACACCGTCCGTAGCGATCACCGATCCTTTGCCGCTTACCCTAGCGGCACCTTCGAGTATGATCTTCTTAGCCGTTAGATTGGAACCGCCACTGTAGTCCTGCATCTCGAGGCCCGCCCCGGAGCGGACGATTATCGTTCCGTTGGAGATGCTAGGTTGAGTGCTAGAGTAGTAGTCATAAGCTCTGGCCATACTCAGTACGCCTTCCGTGACATCAATCGTGCCCGTGCCATCAATTGTCGTCGCAGACATGTAGAAGGTATTGGTTCCCGTCTTCGTAAGAGTATTCGCACCCAAATGCACATATGTATCACGGTTGTAATGCCGCGTCAATCCGTTGTTTACGCTACCGGCATCAATCGTAGCATTGCCTTCAAGAGTCAAATCATAGAACGGGTACATCTTTGAATCGTCAATTCGGACGGTGTTCGTATAGACGGCGCCCTCCTCAAGAATGAGTTTGTTGTTTTGGGCCATATCACCGCTCGTGACGCCGTTGACATCGAGTGTTGCGCCTGTCTTGACACGGACTGAGGCTGCGCGGTTGAATTCGCCGAAGCTGCGCGCATCGCCCATCTTTACCGTTCCGCTTGCAATTACCGCCTCGCCGGTGAAGGAGGTGTTGCTCTTCGACATCGTAACCGTGTTGCCGTCGCCCGGATCGAGCACGAGCGTACCTGCACCGGTGAAAACACAGTTTCCTGGATCGTGAATTTGCAACTCCGTTCCCGAATCCAGCTCGACATTGCCGGTTACGCTCACCCTGCCGCCCGTCTTAAGCTTGGTGCCGTCGTAGAGATAGAGGTCCTTTACGGCAAGGCTGCCCGCCCCTTCAAGTTCGATCGTGCCGCCGCCGACGAGCACGAGCGACTCCGCGGTATAGTTGCCGGCAATCGTCAGCGTCACATCGCCCGTCGCGTTTATTGAAAGCTCCTGCCCTTCCCCAGGCAGCCCGCTCGACCAGTTCGCCGCGTTGTCAAACGAAAAATCGTCCGAGACATTCCACGTATTTGTGTTCAACCGGACGGTTATCGTTCCCGCAACGGCATCGTAGACCACTGCGGCTTTGTCCCCCAGTTCAGTCGTGCCGTCGGTGTCGTACACGGTTACTTTCGCAGGCTCTTTAGACACCTTGAAAACGGGAGCATCCGTCTTGCTGGTCAAAGCAAGCGCCAGAACGCCATCGACCGTAAAGGTCGCATTTGTTGCAGAACGGTTGATGCCAAGGCTGAGCGTAACGCCGGCGCCGACCGAGATGCCACCTGTACCACTGACCGCGCCCGTCAAATCGACCCTTGCGGAGGCAAGCGAATCGGCCTTCGTAAACGAAAGGGTCGTTCCGCTGGTGAAAGAAACAGGCTGGGTTATGGGCGTCGTCGCAGCCGAGGCGCGAATTTCGCTATCATCTCTGACATTGACATTGATCACCGTCGAACCATAGCTCGTTATGCCAGACTCTCCCAAGACGGCACTGCCGCCGTTCAAGTTCAGTGTGTTCGTCCCCGTAGCAGTTGCTGACGCCTTGATGCCGTTAGCCGTGAATGTGCCGCCGTTGATGTTGATGGTATGGTCGTTTCTTGTCTTACCGACCAGAACATCAGATGACGCGTTAAATTTGGCGGAATCTTGGATAGTGAATGTGCTGGGGCCATTCCAGTGACCGAACATGATGGTCGCCTGGTTTGAATCCACATCGTTCGTCCCTAAGACATTGACGACCGAATCGTCCTTGAGCAAGAACGAGGCCGTGCGATTGGCTGCGCCTTGTGACAACACAAACGATTGCGGGTTTGCGCCTTCTGCGCCGATGTTTATGACGGAGTGCCCCGCAACAATGTACGAAGCCATGCCCACGCCAAGGCTGGCCCCGTAATTGGCGGTCGCATTTGTAAAGATGACGGATGTCTCCGTCGCATTTGCCGACGCAGCCAGATAGAATGGCTCGTCAACCGTACCATCCAGCGTGACGGATCCCCCGTTATGATTGATTGCAACTGCGTTCTCCGATGTTCCGCTGCCGCCAGCATAGGTATTGCCGTGCGCCGACGAGTTGATAGAAGTTGTCCTGTAGAGATAAGTGACTGGTGCGGAGACGGTGTCTATGCCGATGCCGTCGTTGGCGAAGACGAGGGGGATGGGCGACAAAACCGAACCTGCCGTGAACGTAACACTGTTCGGCTGGTCGGGAATTATCTTCAGAGACCCTTCGCCGGTGATTGTAATGGTTGAAAGAGCAACAGTCTCATCGATCGTAAGCTCGACGTCACCGGCGACATTGATGACAACGTTTCCGGAGGTCGGTGCCGTGGCGACGTTCCACGTCGCAGCCGTCCAAGTCGCCTGAGTCGTCTGGCCTGCCGTACCGACAGTCATCTCGGGAGCGGTGCTAGTGCCGGCAGGCATGATCTGGAACGCCGAAATGCAACCACGTGCGTTGTTGCCATTCGTGCCACCTTTTATGTATAGCGGGCCTGTCAGATTGTTGATACGAAGTGTGTTCGCACCATATATTGCCTTGCCCAAGGCTTCGGAAGCCAGACCCCATGTCGCATTTTCCGAATCGGTGGTGATTGTCTTGCTGGTGGTAGCGTCCCATGTGTAGATATTACCATTGACGGTTTTTGCCTTGAAGCTCTTGCTTGATTCGTCAGTCGAGCAGTAGATGATGATGTCGTAAGTCTCGTAGGGGATTGCCGACAGCGTTATCGCAACACCACTTCCGGCATCATCTAGGTATCCCTGAATGAAAGTGCCGTCCGTAAGGTCGCCAGTCTCAGCATAGACGTTTTCCGCCTGCCACGTCAGCAGGGAAACTCCGTCAGCAAACATCGCCGTTGACGTGCCGGACGGCGAATAGGCGTCCTTGTGCCAAGTTCCATTTTCAAGCGCGAGTGACGTGTCAGCGGCACCGTCAGTGTTGCCCTGCCCATTGCGTCCGCCATTTGCGTTGAAGTTGAAGCCTACCACGCCTGGCGTCGGAAGCCATGTACGGAAGACACCGCCCTGAACGCCTGAGAAATCGACATTTGAGAAATAAGATGCGTCGGGCTGTGAGCCTGCTGAAAGCGAGATGCTACCCTCGGACAAAATCGCCACAGGAATGGCAAACTCTTCGTCAGTCGTCAGCGTCACACCGCCAGCCACAGATAAAAATGCCCGTGTTTTCTGTGAAAATTGCGAATTGAGCACTGAGACAGAAGTGTTTTCGTCAACGGAGATGCTGACATCTGTCGGCCAGCGATAATCGAGCATCTCCTGCTCCGTAAGAATTCCGCTGAAGACAGCAATACCGCTTATCTTCATGCCAGTTGCGCCGCTGAATCCATCTGCAGCAACGCTTCGACCGCCGATCGCAAAGCTCTTGTACTTGCTCTTGTCATTATTCGAACCAAGAGTACCAGCATTCATAATTGTGGTAGAAGCCGCAGAAAACCTGCCCAGCGAAAACAGCATGGTGCCCGCTCCTCCTGTATAGCTTGTCGTTGAATAATGCTCAAAAGCCAGCACACCTGATGACTGATCCGATGTCATGCTGTTGTATGTCCCCGAGCTGTTCCAAGAGCCCCCATCCCAAATGCCGCACGACATGCCGGACTTGTTAATGGTAACACCAGTTCTGTCGTTGGCATCAGTCAACGTTGAAGTCGCAAGAACCTGCTTGTCCGCCAAGGCAGTGTTGAGGTCCGAATACCTAACAAGCACCGTAAAGCCGCCTGAAAAGGTATCCTCGTCCTTTGTTACTGTCACGCCAACATTCTGACTAATCGTTATAGTCGAGTTATCGGAACTAAGGTCGTTGTCGTTCAGATTGAGCGTATACCCCGTCTGAGTGACTGTAAAGTCGCCATCCCAGACTGCGACAGGAGTTGCGGCAGATAGTGTCAGCGCGCCGACGGATGCGGCGGCGAGAATGAGTGGTTTTATTTTCAAGGTGCACCCCATGTTTTGTTGGCATTATTATACCACACTAAACATGCCGCGGTCAAATATGGGAGCGCGGGAAAACACTCGTTCTCTCAAAGATATTCGTTATGCGCGGGTTTCGGGCTCTTCTTCCAAGATGACTACGGCCGATCGGCCGCCTGCCGAGGCCGTGCCTATGGGATGCACGGGGTCGAAGTTCGTGCCCATTACCGCCGCGCGGCGCGGGTTCGCGCTGTCGCCGGTTATCCACGGGCGCGCCTCGTTCAGTAGATATGCGCTGGAGGACAAGCTCGACATCTCTTCCGCCGGATGCTCGGTTACGACCTGTGGCGGCAAGACCCGGTGATAAAGCGCAAGTGCGGCCTTCATCACGCCCGCAGCCATCGCCGCGCGCATTGTGTGGCCGATATTGCCCTTCACCGACCCAACGCCTACGAGCGGTCCGCCGGGACGGTGTTCGCCCCACAGGCTCTGGATCGCCGCGATTTCTCGCTGGTCGTTCACAGGTATTCCGTTGCCGTCCGCCTCTATGAGACCGATCGTCTTCACCGGCACGCCTACGCGCTCGGTGGCGCGTGCAAGTATGGCAGTCGGGTCGTCGTCGGGGTTGTGGCCGATGGAAATTGTGCGGATGAGCGCGTATATCCTGTCGTGGTCGCGCAGGGCATCCTCGCGGCGCTTGAGCACGAAGAACGCGCCGCCTTCGCCCGGTATGGTGCCGTTCGCGTCCTGCGAAAACGGATGAAGCTCGGGACTGGACGAGAAATCGACTTCACCAGAGAGCCCTTCCAGATACGGACGCGAGAGCGGCGGTGTAAGCGCACCGGCGAGGGAGACGTCGGCGCGTCCCGACTGAAGGTCGCTGACCGCGTCCATCAGCGTCGCGGCGGCCGTGAGAACACCGGCGTCAAGAATCGTCGCCACGCCGCCGAACGAACATTCGCGCGCGATCCACGAAACGAACCTATAGCCGGAGCCTAGCAGGAACGATGCCGCGTTAGGGGTCGGGAGCGACTCCACCAGCTTGTTCTTCACCTCTTCGAGCGACTCTTCGGGGGCGGTCGGGAAAAAGCGTCGGATGACATCGAGAGTCTGGTCCAGCACTAGAGTATGCTGAACCCAGTTCATCGTCGATGCGTTGAAAGCCGGAGCGTAGCCGAAGCGCACCGAGCCAGCCACCGGCTCGCGCCTGTGCGGACGCATCGAGGCGTCGCTAAGCGCGTCGAACGCGAGCTGGGTAGCAAAGTAGAGGTCCTGATTCTCGCCTGCGTTCACCTGCCGCGGAAAGTTCTGCATGGCGGGGACGCAGGCGTACAGGTCGCCGAGCTGTCCAATGCGCGTCGGATAGGGACGGTCGAACACGTTTCGCTGCCCGATGGGCAGCTCGACATCCGGACCGGGCAGCGTCAGCATGCTGCGCTGCTGCATCACGACATCCCACAGCGCCGCCGGGTTCTGGCACCCGGCGAAGCGGCAGCTCATTCCGACTATGGCTATTGCGGATTCCATCAGCCGCGGCCAACAGCCTTCCTGTAGCGGGCGATGAGCTGGTTGGTGGAGCCGTCGTGCTTCATCGACTGCTTGTCGGCGACGAGGTCGGCGAGCACGCCCTTTGCGAGCACCTTGCCGAGCTGAACGCCCCACTGGTCGAAGCTGTAGACGTCGTAAATGACGCCCTGCGTGAACACCTTGTGCTCATAGAGCGCGACGAGCGCACCGAGGGTCTCGGGGGTAAGCTCCTTGCAGAGCAGCGTGTTCGTCGGGCGGTTGCCCTCGAAGGTCTTGAACGGCACGAGGTTCTCGGGGACGCCCTCAGCGCGGCATTCTTCGGCCGTCTTGCCGAAGGCGAGCGCCTGGGTCTGGGCGAAGAGGTTCGCCATAAGCTTGTCGTGCAGGTCGCCGATCGGGTTGTGGGTCTTTGCGCAGCCGATGAAGTCGCACGGTATGAGGTGCGTGCCCTGGTGGATCAGCTGGTAGAAGCTGTGCTGTCCGTTAGTTCCGGGCTCGCCCCACTCGATGGGGCCAGTGAGATGCTCGACCGGGTTGCCGGCCTTGTCCACACCCTTGCCGTTCGACTCCATGTCCATCTGCTGGAGATAGGCCGGGAAGCGCGAGAGGTACTGGTCGTAGGGCAGGCAGCAGTAGGTCTCGGCACCGTAGCCGTTCGAATAGAGAATGCCGAGTAGCGCCATGATGACGGGCATGTTCTTGTCCAGAGGCGCAGTGCGGAAGTGCTCGTCCATCTTCCAGTAGCCCTTGAGGAGCTTTGCGTAGTTGCTGCGCCCGATGGCGATCATGAGCGAAAGTCCGATGGCCGACGGGAGCGAGTAGCGTCCGCCGACCCAATCCCAGAAGCCGAACATGTTCTTGGTGTCGATGCCGAATTCCGCGACCTCCTTGGCGGCGGTCGACACGGCCACGAAATGCTTGGCGACGGCGTCCTTCGAGCCGAGCTTGCCGATGAGCCATTCGCGGGCCGCCTCGGCGTTGGACATCGTCTCCTGGGTGGTGAAGGTCTTGGAGGCGACGATGAAGAGAGTCTCCGCGGCCTTGACCGAACGGAGGGTCTCGGCGAGGTGGGTGGAATCGACGTTGGAGACGAAGAAGAACTTGAGGCTGCGCTTGGTGTAGGGCGTAAGCGCTATGTTGGCCATTACTGGGCCGAGGTCGCTGCCGCCGATGCCGATGTTGACGACATACTTGATCTTCTTGCCGGTGAATCCGCGCCAAACGCCCTTGCGGACGGAGTCGGAGAAGTCGCCCATCTGCGCGAGCACGGCGCGCACGTCCGGCATTACGTCCTTGCCGTCGACAAACACCTTCGCGTCGGGGTCGCAGTTGCGAAGCGCGGTGTGGAGCACCGCACGGTTCTCCGTAACGTTGATCTTCTCGCCGGTGAACATCTTCTCGATCTCGGCCTTGAGGTTCGACGCCTCTGCGAGCTTTACGAGGGCCTTCATGGCCTTGGAGTCCACACGGTTCTTCGAGTAGTCCAGGAACCATCCGGCGGCCTCAAGGGAAAACTTCTTAGCACGGTTGGGGTTTTCGGCAAACAGCTCCTTGATTGTCTTTTTGCCGGAAGCGACCATTGCGTCGTCCAGATACGCCCACTTGTCGTTGTTCATAGTTAGTGTCTCCTTTGTTGGATTTTGGCTTTTAGATCTTTACGGGTCCCAGGTCGGACGGTATCCACCATCCGCGCAGCGAAAGTTCTAACGGGAACACCTTCACGCCGTCGCACTGGCAGTTGCGTTTGAACGCCTGGGTGAAGAAGCGGTGCATGAAGGTCGAAAGCGTCTTGGATATCTCGGCGTGGGTGAAGCGTCCCGCGAAGTAGCGCTCTGCCGCGGACTGGAGGTCCTTGGAGCCCATCTCGTTCATGATGAAGTTCCAGAGGAAGAAGTCGTGCAGCTCGTAGGGACCGATCTTGTCCTCTGTGACCTGGCCCTTTACGAGCTCGGGCGACACGGGCGTAGCCACGATGTCGAGAATCGCCTTCGCCGACTTCTGGCTTTCGACCTCGTACTTGAGGCTTTCGCCGCTTTCGGCCCACCATGCGCATACCTTGCGGACAACGGTCTTGGGCACGTCGTTGTTTACGGCGAACATAGCCATGTGGTCGCCGTTGTATGTGCACCAGCCAAGAGCTATTTCAGAGAGATCGCCTGTGCCTATTACGATGCCGCCGGTCATGTTGGCCTTGTCCATAAGGACGAGCGTGCGCATGCGCGCCTGGGCGTTCTCATAGGTCACGTCGGGCGTCTTTCCGTCGTGGCCGATGTCCTTCAGATGCCTGCGGCACGCAGCGACTATGGAGATCGTCTCGAGCTCTAGCCCCAGCCCTTCGCAGAGCAACCCGGCGTTGCCCTTCGTGCGGCGCGTAGTGCCGAAGCCCGGCATCGTATATACGTGAATACCCTTCCTGTCGAAGCCAAGCTTGTCGAACGCGCCAACGGAGACAAGCAGGGCGAGGGCAGAATCGAGCCCTCCGCTAAGGCCGATCACCACATCGCGGCAGCCTATCGCCTTGAGTCGCTTGGCAAGCCCGTCGACCTGCGTAGCGAAGACTTCCGCGGGCTTGCACGGGAAAGGCACAACGCTCCCCTTCTTCGGAGGCTTTCCCAGAAAAGCGCGGTGGGCTGCGAGCGAGCCGTATTTATCAATGTCTGGCTTCATGCCTTGGCCTCCTCGGTCTGTTTCTTGCAGGGACAGTCCCCGCAGCCGCCGCACAGCGAGACGTCCTCGCCGGTCCAGCAGTATGTGCAGAGCTTCTCGCGCGGCAGTCCAATCGCCTGCACGAGGTCGTCTATCGTCTGGAACGCCAGCGAGGTGAGGTTGAGCTTTGAGCGGATGAACTCGACCATGGCCTTGTACGCGGGGTTGTCGGGTTCGGTGTACTTCTTGAGCTCGGCCTGCTCGCCCTCGTGTCCGCGCACGAAGCGCCGCGTAATCAGGTCGTACTCGTTCTTGGAGCGCGAGAAGTTTATGAAGCGGCACGGATAGACCAGCGGCGGGCACGCTATGCGAACATGGACCTCCTTGCAGCCGGCGGCGTAAAGGCGGTCGGCCTGCTTGCCGAGCTGGGTGCCGCGCACGATTGAGTCGTCGCAGAACACGAGGCGGCGGTCGTTGATGAGGCCGGGAATCGGTATGAGCTTCATCGAAGCCACCTTGTCGCGCTGGCGCTGGTCCTGCGGCATGAAGCTGCGCGCCCAGGTCGGGGTGTACTTCACGAATGGACGGGCGTACTTAACGCTGGCCTCGTGGGCGAAGCCGAGCGCGTGGGACGTACCCGAGTCGGGAATTCCGCAGGCCGCGTCCGCCGGCGCCGGATAGCGCCGCGCAAGCGCACCGCCGCAGCGGTAGCGGGCCATCTCGACGTTGCGCCCTTCGTAGCTGGACGCCGGAAAGCCGTAGTATATCCAGAGGAAGGAGCATATGGCCATCTTGTCGCCCGGCGCTATGACGGTCTTGGCGCCCTCAGGGGTGAGCTCCACCATCTCGCCAGGGCCAAGGTCGCGAACATGCTCGAAGCCGAGGTTCGGCAGGGCGCAGCTTTCCTGCAAGGCGATCATCGAACCGGCCTTGCGTCCTATCACGATAGGGGTGCGCCCGTAGCGGTCGCGCGCGGCGTAAAGGCGGCCATCCTGTAAAATGAGCAGTATAGAGCAGCTGCCTTCGATCTTCTTCTGCACGTAACGGACGCCCTCGACCAGTGAATCCTTGGTGGCGATCATCGCGGAGACCACTTCGGTCGGGCCGACCATACCGCTCGTCGTAGAGAACTGCAACTGCGACGAATTGCTGTTGAAAAGCTCTTTCTTGAGGTCTTCTATGTTCGTAATGAGGCCGACGGTAACTATCGCGAAGGTGCCAAGGCGCGCGCACATCACAAGGGGCTGCGGGTCGGTATCGGATATGACGCCTATGCCGACCTTGCCTGAAAAGCGGCAATAGTCGTTCTCGAACTTGGACCGGAAAGGCGCGTTCTGGATGTTGTGTATCGCGCGCTGAAAAGCGCCGTCTTCGCCGAGCACGGCCATTCCACCGCGATGAGTACCGAGATGCGAGTGATAGTCCGTGCCGAAGAAGAGATCGCTCGCGCAATCCTTGTCGGAAACAATGCCGCAAAAGCCGCCCATTTGCCCATTTACCTTTCTTGTCAGGTGAAAATTGTATTATATCAAACATGACCAATGCCGCGCAACCGTTGGATTTGATATAATCATGGCATGAACACATTGATAACCGGTGCAAGCTCAGGCATAGGCAAAGCTCTCGCAGCAGCGGCGGCGAAGCGTGGGGACAGGCTCTTCATCTGCGGACGCGACAAGGCGAGGCTCGAAGCGGTCGCCCTTCATTGCCGGGAGATCGGAGCGACAGTCCGCGCCGACGTCATCGACGTCACTGACGAGGCGGCTACGCGGCGTTGGCTGGAGAGTTGCGACGCCGATGCTCCGTTGGACCGCGTATTCGCCAACGCCGGGGTATCCACCGGCAGCGAGACCGAACAGAACGTAAGGCGAACGTTCGCCGTCAATGTCGGAGGCGTGTTGAATACGGTGCTGCCGGCCATCGAACTGATGCGCAGGCACGAGCCTCGCGGCGGGCAGATCGTAATCACATCCTCCATCGCCGGATACGGTCCGCTAAAGTCGTGCCCAGCCTACGCGGCGACAAAGAGCTGCGTCAAGACGTGGGGGCTGTCGCTACGCGATGCGTTGAGGAACGAGGGTATACGCGTTTCCGTCGTCTGCCCGGGATTCGTGCGCTCACGCATCACGGACAAGAACACCTGCCCGATGCCATTCTTCATGGAGGCGCCAAAAGCGGCGGAGATAATACTCCGCCGCTCCGAGCGCAACGTAGGGCTTATAGCATTCCCTTGGCCCATGCGCCTCGCAAGCTGGGGCCTTTCGGTGCTGCCCCAGTGCGTCAATGGGTTTTGGGGTCGCCTTCTTCCGAAGAAGGCTTAGCTTCCGCACCCTTTACGGAATTGCCAGAATCGCGCCTGAAAGGCATGTAGTTCTTTAAGTCGAAATAGGAGTTGGGCTTCTTCGCCCGCTTCAGCGGATCCTTTGCCTGCTCCTCAAGCGGGCGCATGTCCAGCGATTCGATGCCCTCCATGTTCTTTTGCGGCCTGTCGCCGGGTTCAAGCTTCTGCTCGTTCACGTACTGGCGGCCAAGCACCGCATTCTTCGGCAGGCCGGCATCCTGATGCATCGCCTTGGGATCGACAAGCCCCACAGTGACGAACACGATTATCTCGCGTTGCTCCTTGACGCGCATCTTCGACCCGAAAAGCTTGGGACCTATCCACGGCAATGAACGGAGCCAAGGAATGCCGCTGTCCACCTGGCTTTCGACCGTGCGTGACAGTCCGCCGATGACTGCGGTGGTGCCGCTGGCCATGTTGAACTCGGTTACAAGCCTCTGAACCTTTATGATCGGGTACTTGGCGGAGTAGCCCGACTCCGACGAATCGCCCTCGACCATCACAAAGCCGCCGGTACCGTATGTGGTGTCGATGTCGCTTATCGTTGGAACGATTGTCACGTTGATCAGCCCGTTGGTGCCGATGCGCGGCACGACGTCGAGCTGGATGCCCCAGCTGAAGAACGCTTCGCGAGCAAACATGAATTTGTCCTCGCCGGGGATCGCCACCATCTGGGTCGCGATGTCCAGCGATTCGGCGTTGCCGTTAAGCGTGCGCTTCGCCGACACGAGAACGCTCGGATACTTGGTGGTCATGTCGACGGTGGCCTTCTTGCCAGAAGAGACTATGATCTTCGGGTTGGAGAACACCTTCGCGTCCTCGGACGACTCGAGAGCACGCAACGTAAGGGACATCTCGCTGAAGGTAAGCGTCCCGTTGAAGTAGCTTACGTCGCCGTCATGCTGTCCGCTCTGGCCTGACACGGAATAGCTGTTGAAGTCCGTCTTGGTCGTTATCTGCCGCGTATAGTTCTCCACTCCGCTGCCTACACGGGTGGACTGCAAGCCGCCGCTTATCGCCGCGGAGCCCGACATGCCGCCGAGCATCGACCAGTCGATACCGAGTTTGTGCGAAGCGATGTTGCCGAGTTCGACGAAACGCGCCTCGATGTAGACCTGCTGCGCCTCGCGGTCTATCTCTGCAAGCACCTGTTCGCACGATTCGAGTATGCGCTTGGGCGCTGTTATCATGACGGCGTTCGCCTCGGGGAAGGACGTGGCTATGCGCGATATCCGCCAGGTGGTGCCGAACTCGCCGCTCCAGATGGAGTTGAACCGCTCGGCCACTTCCTCGGCGTTGGCATGGGCGAGCCTGAATATGCGCGTATGCATCCGGCGGCGGTCGATTGCCTCTTCAGCCTTCGCCTCGGCTGCTGCGCGCTCCTGCGCGGCGGCTTCGAGCCGAACCTCCTCCTGGGCACGGGCTATTGCGACGGCCGTCTCATCGACAACCGCCGTCTGCGCAACTGCAGCGTCCGGAACCGCCGCCTGCGCAACGGTCGTACCATCGACAACACCCGCCTGCGCGACAACCGCGTCCGACAGCGGCACGGTGGCGGCAGCGGCCGCCTCTATGGCCTGGGCCTCCTCTGCAGTAGGCTGGGTGTCGAGGGCGACAGGATCCTCCGGCACATACTCGTTCTCGGGCGTGTCGGCGACAGCTGCCGGAATCGCAACATCGTCATAGTATGGCCCCTGATAGTTGAGCACGGCCGGCAGCGTCTGCAGCTGCACAGCCTCCTGCTGCACGACCTCCTGCTGGACGGGTTGTGCAACAGCCTCCTGTGCAGATGCGCCTTGGACGAGCGACACCGCGATGGAGATCGCGGCAATGGTGGACAGGCTAACGTATTCAGCAGACATGGTTCAATCCTTGAAAATAAAGAATTTACGCAAAAAGAAATTGACCAGAAACGAAACGACTATCTCCACGGCGACGGCAAGCGTCGTCATCATTCCAAAGCGGTCTATGAGAAGCTTCATTATGCCGAGCGCAATCAAAGTGGCGAACGACGCCGCGCCGAAGAACATGCCGAACTCGACATACCACCTGAACTTGCCCGGCCTGAACACGAACGCACGGTTCATCAGCCAGCAGAAGACGTTCGCTATCACAAAGCCGACCGATGTCGCGGCCGACGCTATGGCTCCGCGCGAAGCATGCCACGGCTCTTCGCCCGTGAAGGAGGCGGCAGGCAGGCCAAGAAGCCTTACGGCCCAGTCGTCCTGCCCAAGGCACTTGAGACATGTCGATGCGAGGACGTAGAAGACAGCCGTCTGCACGAATGTCGCCATAACGCCAACGAGCCCGTACTTGGCAAACTGCCAAAACGGGCCCGCGTCGTGCGAAAGAATCTTCCGCAGCACCGCTTACATTCCGCCACGGCCGCGAAGCGACCCGTGCGAGAGGAAGCCGTCGTACTTGCGCACAAGAAGATGCGACTCCATTATGCGGAGCGTATCGAGCGCAACGCCGACGATGATGAGCAGCGAAGTGCCGCCAAAGAACGAGGCGATCGCCCACGGCACCTGAATCCAGCCCATGAGCAGCATGGGCACGAGGGCCACCAAAAGAAGGCCGGTTCCGCCGATGAGCGTGATCTTGGTCATCACGTCGTCAAGATACTCCGCCGTCGCGCGGCCAGGGCGTATGCCCGGCACGTAAGAGCCATCCTTCTTCAGGTTCTCGGATATGTCGATGGCGTTGAACTGGGTGGCAACCCAGAAGAACGCGAAGAACATGATGAGCACCGCGTAGACGACCATGTGGAGCGCCGTGGGGTTGGCAAGCGCCTCCGCGAAGCGGTAGAGCTTACCGCTGAAGCCGGCCGAAGTCGCATCGGAGACCTTCATGAGCATGGCGGAAGGAATCTGTATGAGCGGCTGGGCGAAGATGATCGGCATGACACCGGTGTAGTTGACGCGCAGCGGCATGAACGTCTGCTGCATGCCGTAGGTGTTGCCGCCGCCGACAGAACGGCGGGTGGAGTGGATCGGCACCTTCCTGACGCCCTGGGTCAGCATGACGGTACCCATCACCACGAGGAGGAAGAATATGACGAGTATCGGAAGCTCTGCGATCGGGGCCGAGGCCTGAACGCCGGCGAGACCGAAATAGCGCTCCCATGCGCTGATGAGCGCCTGAGGAAGACGCGAAGTAATGTTGATCATGATGATCAGCGAAGCACCGTTGCCGATGCCGAAGGTCGTGATCTGATCGGCGAGCCACATCACAAAGAGCGAGGCGGAAGTCATGCCTATGACCGTCATAAGGTGGAAGCCCAAGCCTGGATTGACCACGATCTCCACGCCGGCGAACGCCTGACCAAGGGCACCTGGGTGGCTGAGCATCGTAGCTATGCCCCACGACTGGACAACGCAGAGGACAATCGTAAGCCAACGGGTTATCTGGGCCAGCTGCTGACGGCCGGACTCGCCTTCCTTCTTGAGCTTCTCAAGCGATGGAATCACCGAACTCAAAAGCTGAATCACGATCTGCGCCGAGATGTACGGCCAGATCGAAAGGAAGCCGATCGCGCACTGACCGAGCGCACCGCCGGTGAACACGTCGAACCAATCGAGAAGACCGCCGCCGCTGGACGACTGACGCGCCGTTTCAATGACCTGCTGCAACGCACGCCAATCCACGCCAGGCGTTGGGATCTGCGACACCAGACGGCACACGAACACCAGTCCGAGCGTAATCAAAATTTTCTTGCGCAGTTCCGGGATACGGAATGCGTTAGAAAAACCTTTCATCATCGACATTTCTGCATTCTCCTTTATGGAAATTTTTGGTGTAGTATACCAAAAACCCCCTGCCGCTTTCAAGTGCTATAGGTTCTGTATAAGGTTGGCGCGCGTATCACTTATGGCGGACATGATGTTGGTGGCCGTCGAGTAGGAGTCGTCGCGGCGGTCGACAAGGGACTGCAGACGCGTCATGTCGGTCTGGGAGTCGTTGTTCTCCGCGTCCATCTCGGCCTTTACGGCCTGCACGAGACCTTCGAGCTTGGACTTGGTGGTCTGGTAGACGCTACCGATCTTCGTCACCATGTCGCCTTGCTGAACCGGCGTGAGCGTACGAAGCAGATTGTACTGCGTCTCGTTGATGTCGAGGTACGCAACCTTCGAACCGCTGTCATCACCCGTGAAGTTCGCCTGCGCCTTGGTGAGAACGGCCAAGATTTCGCCAAGTTCGCTGAGGTATGCGTTGCGACTGCGCATGCGGATGGTCATTGGCGTGATTTCGCTCTCGACAACCGTTGCACGGCGCGAACCGACCTTGACCATAAGGTCCTGAAAGTCCACAATGCCGGACCGAACCACTCCGCTCCTGTCCAGATCCTCGTACTTGTATTCGCATGCCGAGAGCCCCCAGTTGAAGCTCAGGTTCACCTTCTGCGGCGTAATATCGTATAGAGCCATTTATTCTCCCCTTTCCCTTTTGTCAGCCCCTCATGTTCTTGATCGACGACGCCGAAGCGTTCAGCGACTTCTTGGTTATGCTGGACGCCGTCTGATATGTCGAGTCGCGCTTGCCTATGAGGTTCTGCAGCGTGACTGTATCCTGCTGCATCGAATTCGACTCCATGTCGATGGCGTGCTTGACGGACGAGATCGCCACTTCGCAGTTGCGTCTCTGTATCCTGTTGCCGCCGTCGCCGGCAAGCGGAATCCTGATGAAGTACTTGAGCGCGACATCCGAAACTTCAGGCAGTGCGTCGATAGGTTCGCTCAAGTCGGTCTGGTACGGCTCCTTGACAGGCATCGTACCCTTAGCATATGTGAGGATCGACATCACGTTCCCAAGTTCCTGAAGCTTCGTCTGCCGGAGCCTGACCATCGACGCGGCAAGCTGCAGCTCCGCATCGACAGCAAGAGACTCCTTGAAGCACGCAGCCGTCAGGGCCTGCGTGTAGTCCTGTCCGGCAACGCCCGCTACGGTGTAAGATACCATCTGTACACCGTAAACGGACACTCCTTCGATTTTCTTTGCTTCTACAAGTGCCATCAGGCCTCCTTACCTTTCAGGTTAGTCAGCTGAAGATCTCCCTGGTCGTCTGGTGCTCGCTGTCAAAGGCCTTGAGCATGGTCTGATTGGCGGCTTGGATGACCTGATCGGCAGAATCTTCGAGCTTCTTGTCTTCCTCGTAATCGTTCTGCTTGCGGGTTCCTTCGGCCTGAGACTTCTGCGCATCGGCCTGCTTGCCCTGGGCCTCGAAGTTCACTTGCGACTGCCAGTGCTGGCTGAGGGCAGTGCTTACCTGTCCGCCGAGCTGACCGATCTGCACCGCGGCCTGCAGCTTCCAGTGGCTCTCGCCCCTCATGGCGGTCCTGAACGAAGCATCGCTCTGCGTGACAACCTTTCCGAAGCCGACGTCAGTCATGATCGTCTCGTTCGTACCGCCTATCTTGTCGCACTTGAGCATCTTCATGCCGAATTCGTTTGCGACCTGCATCTCGTTGAGCTTCGCGGACTGGTCTGCCTTCTTGGCGCCGGTGTAGGACGTAGCGTACTTGTCCATCACGTTCTGCACAGCATCCTGGAACCCGCTTCTGGCTCTATCTAGCCTGGTGTTTGCCTGGTCCAGCGTGGTCTTGGCATTGGCCAGATCCGTCCGAGCAGTATCAAGCTGCGTCTGCCTTTGTGCAATCTGGTTCTCCAGCTCCGTGCGAGCCTCTCCCGGCGGCATCTGCTGCGCAAGCTCCTGGTTCGCCGCGATCACTGTTTCAAGGTTATTGACCGTCTCCTGCCTGTTAGCGACATTAGTGGACGCTTCGTTAACGGCAATCTTGGCGGCAGCAACCTCGGCGCGCGCGGCGTTGATCTCGGCGTTCTGCTGGAAATCCGACCTTATCTCGCCCACACGCTGTTCGCCGATGGCATTTCCGGCCGAAACGCCCGTCTTCGTGGTCAATGTGGTCGTGAAGTTTTCCACGTTGGTGTTGGAGTTCTGGACCGCATTAGCCATTTTCGCCTGCGACTCCGCAGCCTTTGTCGCCGGCATGGCAGCCTTGGCCGCGCCGTAGCAGGCCGCACCGACCGAGACCGCGGCGGACACCACCATCATCGTGATGGATATCGCCAGGTTCCTCGAGTTCTGGGACTTCGCAGCTTCCGCCATCGCCATCGTGAGATCTGCAGCGCGCTCGTAGGTCTGCGCCTGAGCCTCGTTGTCGGCGGCCTTGACGGCCTTTGCGGCGTTCTTCATCTCCTGGCCGACCTGGACAAGAAGCGTAAGCACTTCAAGGAGGTTGAAGAGCGTGGCGCTTCCGCTGCCTTTCGAGGAGGGGATCTCGGTGGTGGTAAGCCCGCCGTTCGCCTGAATCTTCTCGACAAGCTTGTCGATCACCTCCTTCATGAAGTTCGCAGCCTCTTCCTGCGTCATGTCATCCACCTGGAGCTCGTCCAGCTTGGAGATGAGCGTTTCGATGGCGAACTGGTCGGACGCGCCTTCAGGCGCATCGAGCTCAGGGGTCAGCGCCAGCACTATCGGCTTCAGTTCGCCGTCGACCATGGCGTTGAACGAGATCGTAAGCCCGTCGGCTGTCGTGGCGACCTGCACGTCCTTGACGTTGCCGGTGGCGAGGCTGTCGCCCGAGATATCCTTGAGGGCATCTATGACGGCCTGCATGTTGATCTTGGTCTGTGGGTTTACCTGCATGGTAAGATTCCTTTCTGGTTTTAGGTTTTTGACTGTCTACCAAGGGGCGCCGTCAGGCGGTCGCCCCCGTCTGCTGAGCGATCTCGTCAGTCGTGCTAACCGAACTCTGCATGAGCTGCGCCAGCTGCGCCAACGACTCCTGAAGCGCCTGAAGGAGCTTCTGCAGCTCTTCGCTGTCTTCGTCAAGAGCCTTCTTGAGCTTCTCGAGCAGAGCCTCAAGCTGCTGAAGCTCCGCCTGGGTGGCCTGCGAATCGTAGCTCTTGTCGCTTGCGTCGTCCGATATGACCGCGTTGGCGATCGAACCGGCCATCGAAACCGCAGACATTCCGGCCTGGACTATAGCGATGATCTGCGCAACGTTGGAGACCGAGTTCGCGCCGCCCATCACGAGACCGCCGACAAGACCGCCGATTGAAAGCGCTATGCTGGCGATCATGAACTTGTCGTTCACGTCGCTGGACGCCTTTTTCCAAGCCTCGGAGGAGGACATGCCCTGTTCGCGGTACTCCGCCGCCTTGTCCTTCACCTGCTGCTGGAGCTCTTCCTGGTTGGCGGTCTGGTATATCGTGACAGCCGCGCTCCCTACGTTGCAGAGGGCGCCGATGCAGCCGATCACCGCGACGGCGACGGCGATGGAGGCACCGCCCGTGAAGAGCGCGGCCGCTACCGCGGCGACAGCGATGATCGCCGATAGGACCGCCACCACGCAGGAGAATATGCCCATCTTCTTCTGGCTCTTCTGGGCGTCGGTCGCCTCGTCGATCTGCTTCATCGACTCGTCGATCTTGCCAAGACGCTCGGTTTGCTGCTGCTTGAGCTTGTCGCGAAGGTTCGCGATGCGCTCCTTGGCGAGCTGTATCTGCTCCTCGGCGGAGTCCGACTTGAGCTCGGCGATCAGCTTTTCGAGGTCTTCGAGAATCGTGAGCATGTTCTCTACGGATTCCGAATCAAGCTCCGGGACTTCGTCGATGTCGACCTTCTTGCCTGTGTTGACAAAAGACTTGGTCTCGACACCATTGAGATTCATCTCAGCCACGAAGAGACCGACACCTTCCATTATGGAAGTCGCCTCCTGCATGATCTTCTCAGCATCCACCTGCGGAGTTCCGCCTCCAACGGCGGGTGTATTGATGTTCTGCCGAACCGGCGTGTTGTTGTTTACTGCGAATGACATGGTTTTAGTTCCTTTCTGCCCTGTATACACGCGAACCGAAGAAAGGTTACACCTGTTACGAAACTTTTTCTTTAGCGTCCTCTTCCTTGTCGATCCTCTTCAGCTCTTCGAAGGCCTCGGGACCGATTGCCGCCCTGAGAGCATCGACCTTTGCGCGGAACTTGACCGTCTCAGGGTCATTGCCCTTGCAGACGAGATCGAACGAGACGATCGAGCTCGCCGCATGAAGCTTTTCGCCCTTGGCGAAGTAGCATAGCGCGGCGTAGTAGATCGGCTTCGGACGAGAAACGTCGAGAACCATGGCCTGAGCGTACGCGGCAATCGCATCGTCCCAGCGCTTCTGCACCTGGTAGACCGATCCGAGACCAGTCCAGTACTTCTGGCTCATGTGGTCGAAGAGGACAAGGAACTTGAAGAGCTTCAGCGCTTCGTCGTACTTGCCTGTCATATAGTAGGTATATGCAAGGGAATACACAGCGTTAAGCTCTTCGTCGCTTATGCCCTTGATCATCTTAAGCGGCTCGCCTGCAAAGAATCCCTTTATCGCCTCGGCCGCCATTTCCTTAACCTGAGCCTCATTTACTTCTGCCATTTTCGTTCTCCTGTGTTTTATATTGTTTGTGTTTTAGTTTTTAAGATTCTGGTCACACCATCTGCTCGCGGCGCTGGGCGACTTCGTCGAGGATGTCGACCGCGATATCGTCCATCGCATCGCGGATGATGCGAACGACATCCGTCGCCTCCGCCTTCTCCGCCTTCTTCTCGAGCTCGTGCGCGGAGTCCTCCTTCTTCTCGGGGACGACTTTCACGAGTTCCTCGACGATCGTCTTGAGCGTGTTCTTGTCGATGGACGCCGAAGTGAGAACAGCCGATATCTCGTTGTTCAGACTGCCTATCGCATTCATCTTTTCGGTGATCTCCGCCTTGGCGCCTTCGATCGCCGTGTTGAGCTCGGTGATCTTGGCCTGAGCGGAGTTAAGCGACGCGGTCTCGTCGGATATCTTCTTCTCGACGGCGTTCTTGCCGTCGACGTTGGCGGCGATGGACTTCTCGATGCCCGCAATCTCAGACTTGAGCGCGGCTATCGCCTCGGCGTTCTCGGCCTTGCCCTCAGCCTCGAGCTTCGCGAGCTTGTCGTCGAGGGCGGCCTTGTCCTTCGTGAGCTTCTCGATGTTCTTGTTGTAATCCGCCTGGATCTCACGAAGGTTCTCGATCTGGCGCTCGAGAGATTCAGTCTGCGTCTGAAGTATCTTTAGCTTGGCCTCGTCGTCCGTAATCGTCTGCTTGAGGTCGTTGACCGCCTTCTCGAGCGACTTCACGCTGTCGGAGAGCGCGAGCGACTTTTCGAGAGCCGCCAGCTGCTGCGAGGTTAGGCCCTGGGCGATGGAGCTCAGAGTCTTGAGCTTCATCGACATGCGGGTTTCGGTGTTCTCGTTCTTCATCTGGGCGAGAAGCGCCTCCACGTCCGTTATGCCATACGAGACAAGCACGTTAGAACCGAACAGTATCGGTGCAGCCTCCGCCTGCTTGGCTTCTGCCGCGACTTTCGTGTCGTCGATGCCATTGTAACCGGCCTTGAGTAGGTTAGGGTCAAGGCTTACGGGGTTTCTTGCTGTTGTGACTTCCATGATAGTTACCTCCTTTGCCTAGTATACACTTCAGATTTGAAAAGGTTTCATCATCATTCCAAATTTTTCTCTGCGCTGCTCAAGTTCGGCATCGGCAGAGTAGGACGAACCAGTCGAAAAACTGCTGTATGGACTGCTGTACGTTGAGTCTTGCCGTGAGCCAGCCCACGGATCTTCCTCCTCCAACGGGTCAAGCCCCATTCGACGCAACTCGTTGTTCACCGCATCACGCTGCGACTCGGAAATCTGCATGGATAGCAACTGCTCGCGCGTGAGCCCTTGCGAGGCCAGCAATCTGTCGGTCTCGGCAATCCTCAGCTCTGCTTGCGAAATAATGCTATTGCTCTCCGCAATGGTCTTGCGGATCTTTGCGAGATATTCGTCTATCTCAGCGCGTTTTCTTTCGTTGTCGTCAGCCAAACGTGTCTTCTGCTCCTCCCGCTTTGGGCGGAATTGTTTTTCAACAGTTGAATTATACCAAAATTCATCTGTAAAATGCCAGAAGAATCATACAAAACCCGCCGCGGCGAGTTTCTCCTCCGTGAGGCCTTTGTCGGGCATGTTCTTAGCTACGTACTTGCCCATGATATCGCCTTCGAGGTTCACCACATCCCCGACCTTCTTGGAGCCAAGCGTAGTATCTTTCGCCGTGGTCGGTATAAGGTCGACGCCGAGCCAATCGTCGCCAAGCGCCGAAATCGTAAGCGAAACGCCGTCTATCGTTATGGAGCCCTTCAAGACGGACTGCGCCGCAAGGACGCGTCCGCACTTGACCCGCAACTGGAAATCGCGGCCTTTCGGGACCTTGGCCGAAATAGCGCCGCGGCAGTCCACGTGGCCCTGCACGATGTGTCCGCCCATCGCATCGCCCGCCCGGAGCGCGCGCTCAAGGTTCACCTTCGCACCAGGCACAAGCTCGCCAAGCCCCGAGCGGGATTCGGTCTCACGCAGCACATCCGCCGTGAAGCGCGAGCCTTCGCACTTGACGACAGTGAGGCAGACTCCGTTGACGGCGACAGACTCGCCAGCCTCCAGCGGCTTCGCCCACGGCGCATCCGCCGCGATCTCGAGGACAAGCCCCGCGCCGCGCGAGACGCGCTTGACGGTTCCGACCCGTTGTATCAGTCCAGTAAACATAGGGTTCTTTCCATTTCGACAGCCTCGCCTATGCGGCGCGAGCCTATTACCTTCGGCGCAAGCACCGTCACCCACTCGTCAACGAGCCCTTGTTCGGCAAGCGACGTCGCAAGCTTCAGGCCCCCTTCGCAGAGGACGTGCGCAACACCCATCTTGCCCAGCTCGATCATCGCCTTGCGCGCATCGTCAAAGACCAGTGTCTCGTTCGGAGCGCCATCGGTGAAAACCTGTGCATCCTTCGGAAGCTTTCCGCTTCTGGAGACTATGACGCGAATCAAGTCGGGGTTCGGCTTTCCGTGGCTCAACAGCGAGGGATTGTCCCTGCGGACGGTTTCGCCGCCGACCATGATGGCATCCACCCTTTCGCGCATGCGCCCCGTTTCACGACGCGCCGCCTCGGACGAAATCCACTTGGCGTCGCCCCAATCGTCGCATATACGGCCGTCCAGAGACATTGCGATCTTAACCGTAACGTATGGCATGCCCGTAAGCACATGCTTTGCGAAAGGAGACACAAGCTCCGCCGCCTTTGTCGATAGCGGGCCTTCAAGCCTTTCGCACTTAATGCCATGCTTCGCCAGAACGCGCCTCGCCCTTCCGCGGTTCTTGGGGTTCGGGTCGATAACGGCATAGACGACCCGTGCGATACCTGCGGCTACGATGGCGTCGGTGCATGCGCCTACGCGCCCCGGCTTGGAGCACGGCTCCAGCGTAACGTAAATCGTCGAGCCCTCGGTTGGATTGCCGCGTCGCTTCGCGTTTTTTATCGCGGCAACCTCTGCATGGTCGCCGCCAGCCTTCTTGTGCCAGCCTTCGCCAATGACCCTGCCGTCCCTTACGATGACTGCGCCGACCGCAGGGTTTGGTCGTGTATGCCCTAGCCCGCGCGACGCGAGCTCGACGGCCCTGGACATGAACTCGTCATCGTCCCTTGGCATACTTGTCGAGGACGCCGTTCACAATGGTGCGCGATTTCGGACCAGAGAACCAGTTGACCAGGTCGATTGCCTCGTTGATGACTACGGGCGCGGGCACGTCGCTGTGCACGAGTTCCCAAAGGCCCATTCGCAACACAGCGCGTTCGACCGTGCCAAGACGGTAGAGATCCCAATTCTCCAGAAGAGGCGCGAGAATTCCGTCAAGCTCGTCCAAGTTGGTAAGAACCCCTATTACGCGCTCCTCAGCAAATCTCTTGAGACTGCCCTTTGCCTTGGCAGGGCCGCCAAACTCCTCCTCAAGGCCGCAAAGCTGTTCCCACTGCCCGGCGATGAAGGCGGATATGTCGCTCGGCGGATTCAAGTCCGCCGCAGTCAACATTTGAATCGCCCATTCGCGGGCCTGTCGTCTTGTCGTATTCATGTCCCAAACCTATTGCAGAATATTTTGGAGTATTGTACCATACATGTCAGAGGCTCGCAAGAAGCCCGCCGCAGAGAACGAGATGTCTCTCGCGATCCGAAAGGCGCGTACGGACGGCGAACTGTCCGTTTGGCCCCTTCACTACGAGACGTCCGTCGCCCTCCACTGCCGCACGGATGCCTTTCAGCTCCAGCTTGTCGCCCTGGGCAATCCTTTCATAGTCGTCGGGGTTCTCGAACTCAAAAGGAACTATTCCGAAATTGATGAGGTTGGCTCGGTGAATGCGCTCTATGGACTTCGCAATGACCGCCTTCACGCCAAGGTACATCGGGCACAGCGCCGCGTGCTCGCGACTGGAGCCTTGCCCGTAGCTTTCTCCGGCGACGATCACGTTGGCGACGCCAGACTCCTTGTTCTTGAGGCAGCGGTCATGGAACGTTGCGTCGCAAGGCTCGAACACGTACTTCGAGTATTCAGGGACGTTCGAGCGGAACTTGAGTCGCGCGCCGGCAGGCATTATGTGGTCGGTGGTGATCTTGTCGCCGACCTTGATCGCGGCGACGCCATTCAGGTCTGCCGAAAGCGGAACGCCTTTCGGAACCGTCGCGATGTTGGGGCCGCGAACGATCTTGGCGCCCTTCACGCCTTTACCGGCCGTGTCGCGGTAGAGGAACATCGCGTCGTCTATCGGGAACTTCTTCGGGGCCGACACGGGCGTAGTTCCCTTCGACGCGGTGAACGTCCCAGTAAGCGCGGAAGCCGCAGCCGTCTCGGGAGAGACGAGATAAACCTTGGCGGACTTGGTGCCGCTTCGTCCCTCGAAGTTGCGGTTGTTGGTCCTGAGCGATACTGCATTGGTCGAAGGGCTCATGTGCGCCCCGATGCAGAATCCGCATGCGTTTTCAAGAATACGGCAGCCAGCCTTGATGAGAATCGCAAGCGATCCATCCGCGGCAAGCATGTTTACGACCTGCCGCGAGCCGCACGCGATGCCGACCTCGACTTCGTCGGCGACATGCTTGCCCTTAAGGATCTGGGCTACGGTGCGGATGTCGCGGTAGGACGAGTTCGTGCAGGAGCCGATCATTATCTGGTTCACCTTAACGCCCTTCATCGAGGCGACGGTAACGATATTGCCAGGACTGTGCGGCGCGGCGGCGAGAGGCTCGAGCTTGCCGAGATCAACGGTGAATTCGTCATCGTAAGTCGCATCGGCGTCGGCCTCGATGCGCACGAAGTCCTTCGCGCGACCCTGTGCTGCAAGGAACTGGCGGGTGACGTCGTCGCTTGGGAACACGCTCGTCGTAACGCCAAGCTCCGCACCCATGTTCGTTATCGTCGCGCGCGAAGGAACGTCCAGCGTGGCGACGCCAGGGCCTGTGTACTCGAATATCCAGCCGACGTTACCCTTGGTGCCGAACTTCTCCAGCACTTTTAGAATGACGTCCTTCGCGCTTACGCCGCGCCTCAGCTTGCCCTTGAGACGGATTGCGCGCACCTTGGGCGAAGGAATATGAAAGGCCCCGCCCGCCATTGCGACGGCGATATCTATGCCGCCAGCACCGATGGCGATCTGTCCGATTCCCCCGCCGGTGGGCGTATGCGAATCGCTGCCGAGGAGAGTGGTCCCAGGCTTTCCGAAGCGCTCCAGATGAAGCTGGTGGCATATGCCGTTGCCTGCCTTGGAGTAGACTATGCCGTACTTCTTTGCTATGGATGCGAGGAAGTCGTGGTCGTCGGCGTTTTCGTAGCCGATCTGGACGGTGTTGTGGTCGACGTAGCTGACGGCCAAATCGTTCTTTACGTGCGTTATGCCCATCGACTCGAACTGCAGATAGGCCATGGTGCCTGTTGCGTCCTGCGTAAGGGTCTGGTCTATGCGTATGCCGATTTCTGCATCCTTCTTCGGATCGCCCTCTACGAGGTGTGCCTTGATTATCTTCTCGGCGACATTCATTGCTTTCATTCTTATTGCCTTATTTATGTCAGACTGGTTTGATCGACTTGAGCACGCAGTATCCGCGGCGCCTTATCACTTCTACAGACGGAAAATAACGCTCCTGCACGGGCTTCAGTCCGGCATCGTTCTTCACGACCGTGTAGCACAGCCCGCCAGGCTTCAGCGCACGAAGCGCAGTTTCAAGGAACACCTCCGCAATGCGATAGTCGGAGTAGTAGGGCGGATTCCCCGCGAACACGTCAAAGGTGCCGTCCATCCTGGCCGGGGTTCCGTTGTCGGCAAGTATAGCCTCGACGGGAATGCCAAGCTTCTTGGCATTGACGTTCGCGGCCTCTATCGCGCGCGAGTGTGAATCGACCATGACGAGTTCGACCCCCTTCACGGCGGACGCGACAAGGAACCCTACAAGTCCGCAGCCGCAGCCCATGTCGAGAAACTTCAACGGGGCGGGACGAGCCTCCCATGCGTTCAGCTCGCGCGAGACGACCTCCGCCAAAGCCAAGCCGCCGTCGTCCGCCCTTCTGTGGCAGAAGCAGCCCGGATAGCTTGTCAGCTCAATGGGCTCCGCTCCCGGCACGCTTGCGCACCACGTCGCAGAAAAGTCGCGAATGCGTGTCGGATCGTCCAGCACCTTTTCTAGAAGCGCGTTGCGGTCCCGCTCCTTGCCGTCGAAGTCGAGGTGGAAGCGTGGCGACTTCAGGTCGCCGCCCGTCAGGCGCGAAATCTCCTGAAGCATGTCAAGAGCAAGCTCGCCGCTCATGAGTTTAGGGCCCGTCTTGAAGCGGATGACGTCCCACGGTCCCCCCGGAAGGTGCGCCGAGCATATCGCCTTTACGTGCAATGCCTTCTCGATGGCATGACGATGGTATATGTCAAGCGCGTGACAGGTTACGTCGCCATCCACTATGGGCGACGGCTGCAGCTTGCCGCGACGGCCCTTCTCAAAAAGGTCCTGCGCCCTGTAGCCAACCAAAAGAGTCTTCATCTGGGCAAAAAGCCGTTGACTATTTGTCCGAAAGGAAGGCTGTCGCATCCGCTACGGCACGATCCGTAAGCGCCGATAGACACCATCCCTTCATCTTTCCAGGACTTGTCGCGTCCGTCCCCATGACTGCGGTAAGGGGCACTGGCCCCCAAACCGTCGCCTTGTAGCGTTCGGAGTACGAGTGCTCCATCATCAGCTTCCCGGACGCCAGATCGTATATCTTCAGCTTCGCGCTCCAGTTCTCTATGCCGCGATCTGCCGTGAGTATGGTAAAGAGGGACCAGCAGAACATCTCAGCGCTGTCGCCGTCCTCATAGAAAGGGCCTTCGAACTTGACCTCTACGTCAAAGCGCGGATTGGGTGAACGCGTCACGAAACCCGCCCTCTCCATGGACTCTGTGGCGCGGTCAAGGAAAGTGGCCGTCTGCGACACACGAGGCACAATCGTCTCGGTGCGGTAGGTCGACATGCCCCACGACTCGTGATAGCGGCCGCGACTGTCTCGATATGGATACGGCTCCATCGCCGTCGTATATGAATAAGCCGAATCATAGGTAGTCACCGTCGCCTCAAAGCCCGAAAGCCTCACCGAAACATCGCGTCCCTGCGCTGCAGGCGTGAACACCGTCTGCGGATACTCACATTGCTCAAATGTCCAGCATCCCGCAAACGCCAGACACATAGCCGCCGCAAATATTCTCTTCATGTTTGTCATCCTTCCTTCTATTGATTCAGAATCAGCGCAGACACCCTACGCATGAAAACAGTATATCAAATTCACGGCATGCACGACAGCGACGCGACCGATATGCTAAAAGGCGGGAACGCATAATATCTAATGTAACACTTTTCTATTCGAGGAGGCACAAGAAGAAGGAAACGTCGAAGTGAATGTATCACGTCAGGGACCTTCACCCACCATATCCGAATGTCATGAATCGTAGAACACTCCGCCGGAGGTATCAAGACGCTTCGTTGTTTCGTACTCGTAGCAGACGCTTGTTTTGAGAACATCAACATACTTTGCCGCTTCCCATTTCGCCATGGGAAGGTCGTGCAGGAGGTAATTGCCGCAATTGATCGGCGTCGCGCCAGGCACCTCACCTTCATAGTCGCGCAAATGCTCGAATGCGCGCAGGAGGAGCGGCTGGAGCTCTTGCGGTTTTGGACGGCCCTTCACAATCAGGTAACTGCCGGTGAGGCATCCCATCGGGCCCCAGTAGACAATCCTGTCCTTCCATTCGGCGTCGTTGCGCAGGAATGTCGCCACGACGTGCTCTATCGTGTGCATGGCGTTGGGATGGATCACAGGCTCCTTGTTCGGGGCCTTCATACGAACGTCAAATGTCGTCACAAAGTCGCCGCCGACCTCGTCCACGCGCGACTCGTATATGCCCGGAACTATCCTGGTGTGATCGACCTGGAAGGATGCGATCAAGTTCTGCTTTGCTGGTGTCATTGTTTGTCTCTCTGCGCACATCTTGCGCTTGATGTCTCTGGCGCATATTATACCACAACCATATCCTAAAAAACAAAGCACGGCACAAGGCCGTGCTCAGTATTCGTCAGAACGACGAACGCATCAGGTATTGATTACCAGCGCGTCTCGCGACGAGGGCCGCGATCGCCACCACGGAATCCGCCGCGATCGCCGCCACGGAATCCACCGCCAAATCCGCCACGACGCTCTTCGCGCGGCTTAGGCTGAGACTCGTTAACGCGCACCGTGCGCCCGTCGAGTTCGTGTCCGTTGAGGGCATCGATCGCTGCCTGAGCCTGAGCGGCATCGGGCATCGTAACGAAGCCGAATCCCTTGCTGCGACCGGTCATGCGATCGGTCACGACACGAACGGCGGTAACTTCGCCATAAGCCGCAAACGCCGCTTTGAGCCCATCGTCGGTCGTCGCGTATGCGAGGTTACCAACATAGATTTCCATCTGATTCTTTCCTTCTGTCTTCTGTTTGTACTGTCTACGCTTTCAAGGACACACGCCCCATCCAGCGCAAACAGGTAAATTTTACCAATTTTTCTGCTCGCTAGTCAATAGGGAATGTATATAATTCCCAATTGCACAAATGGTGTGATGTCCAGAAGCTAATGCAAGTTTCTCTTGCAGTTACCTCTTGGTAATA
>CAMZEN010000015.1 GCA_947305775.1 uncultured Verrucomicrobiota bacterium | reverse complement strand
GCCAATTCAGGCGTTTAGACCTGAGCGGTTTCGCACCTATGGGATGCTAATGAAATAATTATATCAGCAAAGATTCATACTTACATGCTTATTTAAACAATAGCAAAAGAACCGTCACGCCAATAACAAACCGATTGTACTCACGAAGTACGAACCCTGCCACCGGAACGCCAGAAAGACGCTTGAACATGGCCCTCAACATCAAGTTTCTATGTTCAAATTTGCCATGCTAGGAAACAACTATTCTTCGCTCATCACGGAGGCTATTTCGCGCTCGCCTGCTAGAAGCATCACCAGTCTGTCGATGCCAAGGGCCACTCCCGAGGCCGATTCGATTAAAGGCAACGCCTTGAGGAACCCCTCGTCAAGCGGATAGTCAGCTTCGCCTAACGCGCGGCGCTCGTCGCGGGCCGCCTCGAACCGGCGGCGCTGCTCAGCCTCATCACACAGCTCTGTGAAGCAATTGGCGAGTTCTATCCCCTTCCAGTAAAACTCCCAACGTTCGGCCACATCGCCGCGAATCTTCGCCAGGGAAGCCGCCTCGCGGGGATAGTCCATAAGAAAAACCGCTCCCTTAGGCAATGAAGGCTCAATTTTCGTCGCCATGTCAAAGTCGAAGCGGTCTTGATCCCAGGCGAGCCACGGATCCCAACCAGCATACCTTATATAGGCATCTCGCACGGTCATTCTTGTTGGACGGCACTCCTTCGGAGCCAACGCGGCAAACAACTCCTCCATGTCGTGCGCGATGTCCAGATAGCCCGCGCAACGCCTGTACCACTCGATCATCGTGAATTCGGGACTGTGCCGACTGCCGCGCTCCCCCTCCCTGAAACACGGCCCAATCTGGTAGATTCGGTCCATGCCCATTGCAAGAAGCTTCTTCATCTGAAGTTCAGGCGACGCCCTAAGGAAAGCATCTCCAGAGGCCGGGCAGTCGATGTGCGGCTCAGGCGCCGGCGCGGCGATCCTTACCGGCGTGGACACTTCATCAAATCCGCGCGTGTCGAAAAAGGCGCGTATCTCACGCACTATGGCGGCGCGCCGCCTGAGGTTTTCGACAGAAGTACGCATCACAACATCGGGTCAACAGTGTACTCCGGATGATCCGGAGGCGGTTCGGACGTCTGGAAATGAGAATCTTCGCTGCGTGGGATCTCACGGTCGCCAAAGCGCGTGTACTCGCGGAAGAAGTTCACCTTCACTTCTCCGGTTTCGCCGTTTCGGTTCTTTGCCACGTCTATTATCGCAAGGGTTTCGTCCGCGGAATCGGGATCGCTTGGCGTACGCGATGGACGCCTCAACAGGAATACGACGTCGGCGTCCTGTTCGATTGCGCCCGAATCGCGCAGATCCGACAACTTCGGGCGCTCATACTTGTCGCCGCGCTGTTCGTTGGCGCGGGAGAGCTGCGAAAGGACGATCACAGGTATCTTCAGCTCCTTCGCCATCGCCTTAATCTGCTGCGATATCATGCCGACCTCTATCTGACGGCTCCCTTGACGCGCCGCCTCACGGCAAGTACATAGCTGAAGATAGTCTATGACGACCAGCTCTATGCCGTGCTGCTTCTTCGCGCGACGGGCACGGGCGCGCAGGTCCATGATGTCGAGGCCTGCGGTGTCGTCCACATATATCGGCGCGCCCTTCAACTCGCCTACCGCCTGAAAGAGATTGTTGGACATCATCTGCTTCTCGCTCTTCGGGCACAGGTTGCGGTTGAGCCTCCACATGTTCACATGGGCCCTGCCCGCGATCATGCGCTTCGTCAGCGCCTCTATCGGCATTTCGAGGGAGAATATCATGACCGGATGACGCTTACCGCCGTCGGTCTTCACAGGCACATTATTCATGTCGAGACCAAGCGCACAACTCTCGGCTATGTTCATCGCAAGAGAGGTCTTGCCTACGGAGGGACGCGCCGCGATTACGATCATTTCAGAGTTCTTCAAGCCCTGCAGCTTCTCGTCCAGATGCGTAAGACCCGTCGAAAGGCCCTCAAATGTAGTACCGTTCGCCTCAAACATCCTGTCGATCCGCCGGAAGCTGTCTTCGATCGCGCTGGCCCACGGCATCGTTCCTTCGCCTTTCAGCCCTATCTCAAGGAACGTCTTCTCCGCCTCGCCAAGCACCGCCTGGGAATCCGGATACTCGCCTTCGTCGAAGCACTTCTCTATGACCTTGTTGGCCCGCTCGATCATCATGCGCCTTAGGTGCTTGCCACGCAACAGACCAATGTAGTATTCTGCATGCGCCGTAGTAGGCGTCTGATCGTAGAGCGACTCGATGTATGCTGCGCCGCCGACTGCCTCAAGCTGACCCTTTACTCGCAACGATTCCAGAAGCGTTATTGAGTCGAGCGGCTTGGACTCGCGGTTCAGCGAAAGCATCGCGGAGTATATCGTGCGGTTTCTCGGATCAAAGAAGCTGTCTGGCGAAATGCCGCCGGTCAAGCAAAGGTCCATGACGCGGTCGCCGCTACGACCGGTGGTGTCAAGCATTATTGAGCCAAGCACGGCACGTTCCGCTTCGACATTGCATGGAGGTGTTTTTAAGTCTTGCATGGTCTGTTAGTATAGCATAACGGGCTCTTCTCGGACCATGCGCGATATCCACACATGTCAACGGGTTGTGAACAGATTGTCTTCAGCGTTCAATCTTGTAAAACATGCTTGGTTCGGAGCCAGACAATTTGAGCCGTACCGTGGCGGTGCCGTCCTTGTTGTCGATGATTTCACACTCGCTCAAGTCGACTTCATGCGGCTGGTCGGGGAACGGCAGCACGGTGGATGAATATATCCTCAATCCGCCTATCGAACGAGCAGACGCCATCAACAAACCCTTTCTGGACCGCGCAGCTGCTATCGCATCAGCCACGGACTCTATCGGGACGGACATCTTGACCTCGCCAGAAGATGCCAGGAAGTTGCTTACCAACGGCACGGAAAACGTCGCCTCGGCGATGGCATTGGTTCCGTCGACTATGGCATGCCAGCTGCGCTCGCCAGCGTGGAAGTTGTATTCGCCATCCGGCAACCAGAGATATGCATTACCGTCCTTGTCTGCTTGTATGCCGTTCGTGTCGTAGGACAAGCCATCCACTGTCAAATCGTGCACTTCACTGCCGGAGCCAAGGAGTCCCACCGTTACGCACCAAACGCGATCCGTCGCGTTCGAGACGATCGGAAGCGCCGTACCGGCGACAGTTCCGTCATGCCACACCGACCCGCCTGTGATTTTGAATGGCGATGTTATGTCACCAATAAGGCTGAACGTGCCGCCAAGTATCGTCACTGTATTGGTTCCATCAAATATTGACGAACCTGGGAAGGCTTCAAAAATTGATTCTCCTGTCGAGCGTAGCGAAATCTCGCCATTCGCGGTAATGGGCGTCTCGGCAAACAGATATAGGCTCGACATGACAAACGTGGTGTTGCTTTCTGCAACTATCCTAACGACGCCATCCATGTTGCCGCCGGCAAGCGCGTAGGCACCACCTAATGTAAAGGTTAGGTTGGATGTGGAAGGATCGTATGCCCATCCAGTACCGGGACCATTGGATGCGTCGGTTCCGTCGATCGTCACATGCGTCAACTGAGAGTCTTCCCAGTCGACGGCCTGCGTATCCTCGTCGAGAACGCTGGCGATATAGCGTCTGCCGTCAACATGGAAGTCGTAATATCCGTTCGGAAGCCACAGATGCAACAGGCCTTCGTCGTCAGCAAAGAGCCCATCCAATGAATAGCCGGGTATTTCCCCTGAACCGGCAACTGGCTTTCCAGGGACGAATCCGCCGACCTGAACATGCCATACTCGCTCAACAGCGTTCGAAAAGGCAAAGAGAGCGGATCCTTCATGGCCGACAGAGCCGCCGAGAATGGATACCGGCGTCAAGGCTGGCCCCTCCATCAGGAAAGTTCCGTTCTGAAAGACGAAGTTTCCATTGCCGGCCAGGAGGCTCCATTTTGTGGCAACAATCTCATTCTGCCCAATGCCGTTGAGGACAACTTCCCCTTCAGCCGTAAGCGGCTCCGCCGCCGAAATGCGCAGATTAGACATCGAAAGCGCACCATCACCTTGAACGGCTATAGAGACTGCACCCTCAAGATTCGTGCCGGATACCGTCTGCCCCGTTGCCGATGTAAACACAAGGTTCGACTCCGCACGATAGTAGCACCACCCGTCCCCTGCACCGCAGCATACGTCAACGCTGTCTACAAAAACGCCAGTAAGCGCCAGAGGAGCCGTCTTAACCGCGTTTGCCGGCGCATTCTTCACGTACACGGCATAGTCCTGTCCGTCTGCCGCAAACGAGTGGTATCCGTTTGGAAGCCACAGGTATATCGCACCTTCGTCGTCGGCGACCAGTCCCGAAGCTCCGTATCCAGCAAGCCCGTCCATGTTCATAATCGCCGCACCGGGATTGAAGCCTTCCACGGTAACGCACCACACACGCTCGATGTCGTTCGAGAAGGCCACGTGGGCGGATCCTTCCAACTTTAACGAGCCACCCGTCACTACCACGGGGCACTCCGTGTCACCCGAAAGCGCAAAAGTGCCGCATTCAAACCTCACCGGACCTGCGCCGCCAAGCACAGAACCAGACGTGGAGCCGAGGCGATTCATGCCGCTACCGCGTATTGACAACTCACCATTCGCCGTTATAGGCGAGGATGCAGCAATGCAAAGGTTTGACAACACCAGATGCGCACCGGCATCCACGGAAATCATGACCCGGCCTTCAGTGTTTGTGCCGGATACCACGCGCTCGGCGCCTGCTGCTAAAGTCAGGATGTAAGTAGTCTTGTCGTATGTCCATCCTTCACCTGCGAGGAGAATGGTGTCCACTCCATCAACAAGCACTCCCGTCGCAAGAGCCTCTTCATATTTAACCGCCATCACATCATACCCGTCTACTTTCGCGTAGAGGTGGAGTCCACCTGCATAGAACTCGTACTCGCCATCCGGGAGCCACAGGTATATCGAGCCACCTCCGTCAGCAAAAATCTCGTCCGTACCATACTCTCCAATACCCGATATGCCGCCCACCTTCTCGCCGGGCACAAGACCGGCGACCGTCACACAGTGGACACGCTCAGTCGCATTGGATATCGGCACCGACGAGAAGCCGCTCAGACGCAACGATCCACCCAATACCGTCAACGAACATGCAACATTACCCGAGACGAGGAACGTTCCGTTCGAAACAAGCACTCCACCGTCGCCAGCGATGGCGATGTTTCCATTGGCGGACAGAGAATTCGCCCCCTTGCCGCGCAGGAGAACCGATCCTTCTACAGCAAGCGGTTCCACGGCACGCAGACAAAGGTTGCTGAACACAAGAGAAGCTCCGTCCGACGCTGAGATGCGCACCTTTCCTTCCATGTTGGTGCCATCAACCACGTATTCCATAGCCTGCTCAAGCGAAAGGATGCCGCTTTGGGTATTGAACGACCACCCGGTTCCAGACAAATCGAAAATGTCGCTTCCGTTCACCCTTACTGAGAACGGCTCGATCGCCTCAGTGGCGTTACCACTTACCATTGCGAAATATCTTTTCCCCGCCGCCTCGAACTCGTACTTCCCGTCCGGCAACCAGAGATATATCTTGCCGTCCGAGTCGGCGACAATGCCATCTACGCCATAACCATAAAGCCCTGCAATGCCGGTGACACGGGTCTTGGGAGAAAAGCCACCAACTGTGATCGGCCAGACAGGGCGGGAGTATCCGTCTTCTGCGGCAGGATTCGCCTGAGAAACTTTCATCGCCACTGAACCGCCTTTTATCGCAACAGTTCCGTTTGTACCATTCAGTCCACGTCCCACGAACCTTCCGTTGGAGGTGCTGAATAGCGTTCCGTCAGATACGATTATCGCGCCGCATGCGCCTTTATATGCGCCGCCGATCGACGCAGCATTAGATCCACCCTTTGCGACCATAGTGCCTGTACCCGAAATCTCAAGTGCCGCACCTGAAGGCACGAGTATGGCAGGCGCCGAGCTGCTGCTAGCGACAAGGTTGTTCTCCCCTTCAAGCTTGAGGTTGAGCGAACATCCTTTCTTTACGGAAATCGCACTTGAGCCATTGGAGCCTACGTCAAGGTTGATGTCCTTCACCTTCAGCGTTGCGTTCGTATTGACTGCAATCGAAACCCATCCCTGCGCATTCGTGCCGGAAACGGTGAACTCCATCTCCTCATTGAAATTCAGAGTATGATCGGCTATTGAATATTCCCATCCGGTGCCATGCCCGCCCGCGATATCCACGCCATCCACCATAACGCCTATCCTCGCGGTGGAGACATCAAGGTCTGCACCATCGACCACGAAGACGAACCCCAACGCATCTATGCTGACGTTGTATCCACCGCTCGGCAACCACAGGTATATCTTGCCTTGCTCATCGGCCACGATGCCGTCCACGTCGTAGCCGTCAAGTCCCGTAATAGTGCCGACCGTCAGATTCGGCTGGAATCCACCCATGGTCACGCGCCAGACCCGTTCCGTTCCATTCGAGAACGCAAAGGCCGCATTGCCGTCCAACTTGAGCGAACCGCCTGTGATCTTGACAGGACATGACACATCACCTTTAAGCGCAAAACTGCCGCGTTCTACGGAGATCGGCCCGGCACCGTCTAGAACGTGACCGCTTGTGGCCGACAACGAACAGAACCCTTCACCGCGTAGAGTGGCAGGCTTCGAGAACGAGAACGGCGACTTCGCGGCAATCGTCAGGTTTGAAAGGGACAACGTCGCGGCATCGGTCACCGTTATGGCAACCTTGCCTTCCGTGTTGGAACCGGATATCTCATACAGTGCGGCGGCAGAGAGCACAAGGCTGCTCGTCGTCATGTCGTATATCCACCCGTCCCCTATGGCAGGCGCTACGTCCTCGCCATTTACGCGCACACCGACCGGCGTGTCCGGTTCGGCTCGGATGGCTGTTGCCGGCCCGTCCTCCACCCTCGCCATGTATGTCGCACCGTCCACACGGAATCGGTAGTCGCCGTTCGGAAGATACAACCTAATGACTCCAACGGATGATGTTTCCAACTGCGTCCCGTCAAGATCCGGCAGCCCCGACACCGAGACCGTCGCATTCTTCGCAAGGCCAGACACCTTGACAATATAGCATGTCTTGTCGCCGATGACGACGTCCGTGCGTCCCGTAACAACTACATCAACGTCGTATACTGGACGAGTCACGCTGTTGGTATACGGATATGGTGTTTCGAAGTTGACGCCGTTGATGGTGAAAGACCTCGCGTGGTTTGTTGGGTACAGCCAAAGACATACACGACCATCGGCATCGGCATAGATATCGTCCGTAGAATAGTACGACGGCACCTCGGTCGATACGATCTTCGCCGACTCGTCCGGTTCAAGGCCGACTAACATGATCGAACGCACGCGTCTTCCGTCCGGTCCGACGGGGTACGGCAGTGCCTTGCCGACCACTTCTGGCACCGCGCTGCCACCAGTAATGACGAGAGACTTGTACTTCAGCGTGGTCGTATCAACCGTGTTGCCGAGACTTGCCACAAAGTCTGACTGGCTCTTTGACGAACTCAGGCTCGTAGTGGAAGGATTGCTCCAGTCTCCGTATGCGGCGACCGTACCCGCGACGATCTTTACGGCGTTGTCCGGGATAATGAACTGGCCATGGCCGGCACCGAGACCGGCAGCGCTCTTTCCACCATGGGCATTGACTCTGCCGCCCTTCACAAGTATCCCGTCTTCGCGAAGGTTGCACATTGAACCGCCTCCTACGCCGGCAGCCGACTCCCCACCAGTTGCGTACACATTGCCGGACTCAATGACAATGCGCCCTGGGGTCGGCGACAACGATGCGTTGCTGCCGCCAGACCCTATGCCTGCGGCATACTTGCCGCCGTACGCCTTCAGCTCACCGTCACCGGAGATCGTCAACGTCGCATTATCTACGACTTCTATTCCCGCAGAATACGAAGCCTTCGCCCATGCTACGTTTTCGCCTTTCAAGACAAGCTTGCAAGCGTTCGAAATAACTACAGGAGAATCGAACATTCGGTTCTCGGACGAGATGATGGAGAATCCGTCGAATGTGACTTCCTCGGCGCCACCGTCAGGCACCACTACCTTGAACGCACCGTCGCGACTCAGACCCGAAAGCGTCACTGGGGTTCCCGCGTCGTTAAGAAGAAGCACATGGCTGGATCGCGTATAGGACCAGCCTGTGCCGGTCATGTCCATGGCCGAGAACACCTGTTCGTTGTTTGCGTATATTATGTAACCAAAATACGAAGATCCACCATTCGTAACCGCGTATTGGAAATCAATAGAGGTTCCGTCCTCCAAAGCGATATGGCCCGGTTCGACCTTGCCGGACGTGGAGGGTATCCACACCCTCAACATACCCTTGCTGTCGGTGTACGCGCCCTCAAATCCATAGTACGTGGCGGTGGAGAGGTATAGATTCGTGACGAGCAGTCCAGGCTTTTCGCATTCTATATCGAGAGCGTAGACCTTGACAGACGACGAATTCAGCGGCGACGGATTAAGGTATGTTACGCCAACCGCGCCACCAACTATCTTTAAGACTCCCGTGGTCGATTCAGCGCTGAAGGCTGTACCTATCTGGTTTCCTCCGTTGTTTCCGCCAGTGGCCGTTATGGTGCCGCTTAATATGCTTATCTCTCCACCGCCACTCCCGGTGGACGCGCCAACGCCTATGCCAGCCGCCTGCTCGCCGCCAGTCGCCTTGATCCTACCCGTTGAGAGTTTGATCACGCCCGCATTGCCTTTGAAACCGCCGCCTATGCCAGCCGCACCAGTTCCGCCGGTGGACGCAACGTTTCCACCAGAGATTTCTATCTCGCCGCCATCTGCGTATTGTCCGCCACCGATACCAGCGCCCCAGCCGACATCGGCGCCGCTCCCTATTCCGACGCCTCCTCCCAGGGCAGTGATGGTGCCGCCACTTATCTTCAAAACGCCACCCGACATACCGTTGCCACCGCCTATGCCGGCCGCCAACCTACCGCCCGTGGCGTCAATGACCGTATTATCGCCGGATATTTCGATGCCGCCGGTTCCCCAGCTGGCCGTCTCCACTCCATTCGTACCCATAAGCGACCCTGAGCCTATGCCAGCGCCGTTTCTGCCACCGGTAGCCTTGATTGATCCGCCAGATATGAATATAGAGCCACCCTTGCCTCCAGGCCCTCCGCCTATGCCGGCCGCACCATAGGCCTCCAGATACGAGTTCCCCACTGCGGTTACATTCCCGCCCTTGATTTCTATGCGTCCCCAGTCAGGCGAGCCCAAGGAACCGCCTATGCCGGCACCCCCGAAGTAGCCTTTCGCTTCAAGAGAACCTTTACCGTCCAAGACTATGCCACTGCCTGATCCGACATAGATGCCAGCGAAACAGTTTCCGCCCCGGAGCTTGTTTGATCCGGCGATCATCATTTCGACAGCCATTCCATCCTTTATCGAAAACCCTGGTTTGGCCACGGGCCAGTTAGCATCAATGGTAACGTTTGAGAGGACAACAGAGCAACCGACGTTTGCCGACAACCCCATGCCAGGTGCGCCGCCATCTATCAAGAAAGGCCCAGCACCATCAAGATTGACGATGCCCTTCGTCTCATCAAGCGTCCATCCCGGTCCGTAGGAAAGAAGCACATCTCGTCCATTGACCCTGAGACCGGACGCAAATGGCGCGGCCACATGCGCGCCGTCCACCCTTACAATGTATCGAAGCATCTCTCCGTCAGCCGTAATCGCCACATCATACTTTTCCGTGGCCGATGGCAACCAGAGGTAAACCGCGCCGTTGTCGGTCGTATTGATTTCATATGGCGGCAGATAGGCGGACGGTATTCCGGAAATCTCTGCCGTTACGTTTGCGACAAGTCCGGTAAACGCTACACAGTACAGCGGCAAACCATCCCGGCTGTAGAACATCGGTCCTATGTTGGTTTTGCTGCATGCAAGACGGAAGTTGTATGGCGCAAGGTAGGCATTGCCTGGATCGACAGTTGACTTTACGGAATACGTCGTATTTGCGTAGTCGTAGCCCGGCCCGATGTCGGCACTGAACAAGGCCTCAATATCCTCGTCTTCCGATTCGTTCCTGCCGCCTGTAGCGACCACATAGCCACCAGTAACGGAAAGGACTCCGTCCGAACCGCCAGCGCCACCGCCGATTCCCGCGCCGCCACCGGATGTCGCCGTAATTCTACCACCAGCAATCGTTATCTCACCGGCTGCATTACCGGGCCTGCTTCCTATTGCCGCCGCCGCACTGCCATGGTCGAACTCTCCTGTCAAGCCAGACGTAGCAATGAGGCGACCTTCCCCGGATATAGTCAACGCCGAACCTTTCTCCACTTGGACAGCCGGTGCGTCTGTTCCGCCGCGAAGGTCGTTATCCCCGACGAGCGAAAGCGTAGCTTTTGCGCCGGAACTGACCCTGAACGCGGATCGTCCACGGTGGTGGATTGCGTCGACCGTCAAGTTTGACGCGACAACACTGCAGTTGGTTGCTACATTGATCGATATCTCGCCGTATTCGTCTTTTCCATTTATCACGAAAGTCTTGTCCTTCCCGGTCAGGGAAAGCGTCGAATCGTCCGCCTTATAGCTCCAACCATCGCCAGACTTGTCGACTCCCGCCGTTATGCCGACACCGTTGACCCATACTATATCTTCATCGCGCGTCCAGTAGCCGTAGATTGTCTTGTCGCCAATGTACGAGAATCCGCTCAAGCCTGGGTTGAGATACCTGTCGTAGTAGCAGTCGCCGTCACCGTATTGCTCCGCATACCATCCAAGGAAGATATATTTGCTGCGGCTTGGCTTGTACACACCGTTCGCAGTCGTCGGCAGAGGATATCCTAGCTTCACGGCAAGATTTGTTGAAGATCGTCCACCTAAATAAGACTCGTTGAACCTCATCCTGTATTCGATTGCAGTATGCGACGAAACGGCCGTGGTGGAGTCAGCATTACCGGAGAACTTCGTGTAGGTGGAATCTCTGTAAAATCCCTCGAGCGACCCATTCGCGCCCTGGCTGCCGCCCTTGCCGCCGTAGCCACCCCAACTCCTGTCGCTGTCGGTAGCGTCCTCAAAATACTGGCGGGCCGTTCGGTCGTGGCCATTGCCGTTTTCGTATCCCTTTTCGCCGCCCGCGCCGGTGGGATGTCTGCTGCTTGTGGTCGCCGTCGTCCAGCGCCTTCCGCCGTTGCCGCCCGCGCCGCCGCCGCCGCCGCCGCCGCCGCCGCCGCCAATCCCCTTGGCCGAAGCGCCGCCGCCGCCGCCGCCGCCGCCGCCGCCGCCGCCAACGCTGTAGCTGTACGCCCATGTCTGTTTTCTGCCGCCGCCGATTGAACCGGCCGATCCGCCGCCGCCGCCGCCGCCGCCGGTGGCTTGAAGTTCCAGCTGCCCGAGAAGGTATACCGACCCGGCGTCTGAGCCCTTGGCTCCGGCGACTCCGTTGTTGCCGTTTGCGCCGTCGTGGTCGTAGCTGCTGCTCTTCGTCGTGCCTACCTGTTGTTCGTCTTCGCCGCGCACGCCGCCGTAGCCGCCCCTCCCGCCATAGCCGCCAATGCCAGCGCCCGCGCCGGAGCCACCGTCGCCGCCGTTGCCACCGTTCCCGGCCGTCGAATCGTCGTAATCCAACTTGGCTTTTACGCCGTTCTCGCCGTTTCCGCCGTTGGTCGCCGCACCCCCCTTGGCGATCAACTTGCCTTCGCCGGTGACTATAAGCGTGCCGCCGGGATCGACACGTATTCCAGGATATCCTCCGTTCACATCCTCGGCCTTACTCCCGATTACCTCCAAGGTCTGCCCCTTCTTCACCAAGATAACCGAGGTAACATTCTTTGCGACTCTGAGGGGGCTGGCAACACGATCCGAAAAGTTTATGCTCGCGCTGTCGCCTTTGAGCGTATATACTACGCCCGATTTCAATGTGACGCCCTCATCCCCCTCCATGATGCTGACGGGATCGATGACTTCGTTCCTGGAGTATCCAGCGCCAGCCGACAACGGGAAAAGCGCAAACAGGGAAAGCGCTGCGGCGAATATGTCTCTCCTGAATGCGTCCATGTCCCTTATATCTTGAAAGGCTTCATCATTATACCGAACTTTCGGTGACGGTCTTTGATATCGACCTCGACGTCGCCCGCCTCGAAGTTCGGCGTAGCCGGACGCCCCACCGACTCCTGAGTCACCGGGTATTCCGCAGAGAACACATCATCCTCGATTGCGGGGAGCCCCCTCTTGCGCAGCTCCTCGTTTACGGCGAGCTTCTGCTCCGGAGTGAACTTGAAGTTCATGAGCTGCTCGCGCGTCATGCCATGCTCTGAAAGGAATCTGTCCGTTTCCGCGATCCGCATCTCCGCTTGATCGATCAAAGCACTCGACTCCGCAATTGTCTTGCGGATTTTTTCAATATATGCTTTGCTTTCAGCCTCGGCATCATTGTCGGACATAGATCAAACCCTCTCTTATGATTTTTATATATTATACCATTTATTCGCCTGAAATGCACATTGCCAGAGGCCTTGTTATGAATGGCCTTTCATGTGCACGGGGATGCGGCAGGATAAGATCGGGCTCGTCAAGACGCATCCCACCAAAGTCAATCAGGTCTATGTCTATCGTACGCGGACCGTTCCTGACCGTCCTTACCCGACCGAGAGCATCCTCTATCGCGTGCATGCGCACAGAAAAGTCATGAACCTCAAGCCTTGTCTCGAATACTGCAAGCTGGTTCAGGAACTTCATGTGTGAAAATTCGGCGGGAACACCGATGGGCTCCGTTTCCTCCACTGGCGTAGTCTTGACCAACCTTGTGGACGGCATCCCGGAAAGCAAATCGAGCGCACGGGCAAGATACTCAGCCCGTGGCTCGATGTTTGACCCTAGCGAAACGATTGCGCGAACCGCGCCCATCACTTGCCGACGTTGAGCATCCTGAATCCGAGACCCTTCAATGCGTCGCGATCAAGGCAGTTGCGAGTGTCGAAAACTAGGGCAGGCTTGCGCATCGAGTCGTAGATGCGCTTCCAGTCAAGCGACGAGTATTGACGCCAATCCGTCATCAGAAGCACCGCGTCCGCACCTTCCGCCGCCTTGTAAGGATCCTCTTCAAATACGAGATGAGAACCATCGCCTACAATGTCAGCAAGATCCTTCCTCGCGTTCGGGAGGGCCTTGGGGTCGGTGATTACGAGCCGCACGTGTTCCTCGTTGAGAAGACGCGCCACCGTACCGGACGGTGTCTCGCGCGTATCACCGGTGTCGGCCTTGAACGCAAAGCCAAAGAGAGCAATCTTCTTGTTTGCGAGCGTATTGAACATCGCCTTGAAGAGCCGCGAAACGATACGCTCCTGCTGATGTTCGTTCATCTTTATCACGCCAGCCCAATACTCAGCCGCTGTGTGCAGTCCGAAAGACTCGCATAGATACACCAGATTAAGCACATCCTTCTTGAAACAGCTTCCGCCGAATCCCGGCCCGGCCTTAAGGAACTTAGAACCGATTCTGTGGTCCGCACCCATGACGCGAGCGACTTCCTCCACATCTGCACCGGTCGCTTCGCACAAACCAGCAATTGCATTGATTGAAGACACGCGTTGGGCAAGGAACGCATTGGCGGCAAGCTTTGTGAGCTCCGCAGACCAGACATTGGTTGTAAGGATCCTCTCACGCGGCACCCACGAAGCGTAGATGTCCACAACCTCCTCTATCGCCGCAAGACCAACTTCATCCTGCGGTCCGCCTATCAGAACGCGATCGGGCTCCAGAAGATCCTTTATGGCAGTTCCCTCGGCCAGAAACTCCGGATTGGAGAGCACCGTAAAACGGTGTTCGGCGTGGTCGTTCAGAATGGACTCCATTGCCGCAGCAGTACGCACAGGCAGTGTGGATTTCTCCACTACGATCTTGTCTCCCTCGGCAAAGCCCTTTATCTCTCGCGCGGTCGCCTCCCAGAACTGAAGGTCACTAGCGCGCCCTGCACCACGCCCAAACATCTTTGTCGGAGTGTTTACACCGACAAAGATTATGTCGCACTCCTTCACCGCGCCTTCGATGTCGGTCGAGAAGAACAGGTTCTTGCCGCGGACTTCCTTTACGACATCCACTAGTCCTGGCTCATAGATCGGCAGGGAGTAGTCTTCGGAGTTCCATGCGGCGATACGGTCTTTGTTGATGTCGACCACAATCACCTTGCGGTCTTTGTTCATCTTGGCAATGACTGCCATCGTAGGTCCACCGATATATCCGGCACCGATGCAAACTATGTTTTTGTTCATGAGTTTTCCTTTAAAGAATTACTTGATTACAGAAAAAATGGCATTGACAAGGTCATCATACGTTTCAAATGCCTTGAGATCCGGGTTTGCCTTGCGGATTTCTTCCGTAGAGCGGAAAAGAAAACCCGCCTTGGAGCCGCGTATCATCTCAAGATCGTTGAAGCTGTCGCCTGCTGCAATCGTCTCGAATCCGCAACTCTGAAGTGCGCGGACCGTGGTAAGCTTGGAATGGGGACAGCGCATCTTGTAACCGGTTATCTTCCCTTCTGGCGACACGATAAGCGAGTTGCAGAAAAGAGTGGGCCAGTTGAGCTTCTTCATCAAAGGACGGCCAAACTGGTCAAAGGTGTCGGAGAGTATCAGCACCTGCGTCTTCTCGCGAAGACGGTCAAGGAACTCTTCCGCTCCAATAAGCGGCTGTATGGACGATATGACCTCCGTTATCTCTTTCAATCCAAAACCATGTTTATCAAGCAGATCTATGCGATAGCGCATCAGTTTGTCATAGTCTGGTTCATCGCGTGTGGTGCGACGGAAAGCCGGTATGCCGACATTATCAGCAAATGCAATCCAGATTTCAGGAACCAGAACACCTTCAAGGTCAAGGCAAGTTATGAACATTTTGCCGATACTTCCTTGTCTTTCGATTTATGTTTTACGCGATATCAGTGCCTGAAGCTGCGCTGACCGGTGAAGACCATCGCAACTCCAGCGTCGTTGCAGCAGTCGATGACGTCCCAGTCGCGAATCGCTCCGCCAGGCTGGACTATGGAGGTAATTCCTTCGCGAATGCCGACCTCGGCGCCGTCCCTGAACGGGAAGAACGCGTCAGACACCATCGCGCAACCTGGCAGGCCACCCTTCTCGGCGCGCGTCTGTTCCATGATCTCGGCCTGCTTCTTCGCGCCGTCCTCCTCGCCGAACTTCAAGCGAAGGTCGTTGTATGGAAGCTGGTACCGCTCCCACGAAATCCAGTCAGCGTGTTTCGTGTAGGCCTTGTCGCGGGCGATCTCGGCGACGCCAACGCGATCCTGCTCGCCGGTGCCTATCCCGACGGTCGCACCATCCTTTACGTAGAGCACAGAGTTGGACGTGACACCGGCCTCTACGAGCCAGCCGAACACAAGGTCTTCGTATTCCTTGGCGGTCGGAAGACGCGCTATCTTGTGCTCCTCGTAGCGCACCTCGCCAGTCGCCTTGTCGGTGATCTTGCGGTTGCAGTAGGCCGGCATGAAGTCCTCAGGCTTGCGGGCGTTCGCGCTGAACGACGTCTGTGCGACGATACCGCCGTCTATGAGGGACTTGAAGTCGATGACGTGCTTGGCAACGAAATCGGTGAGGCGGGACATGTTGCGGATGCGGAACACGCGCAGGTTCTTCTTCGTTGCGAAGAGGTCCATAACACCAGGGGCGAAATCCGGCGCGACCACAACCTCTGCGTAGTTTTCGACTATCAGTTTCGCGGTCTCCATGTCGCACTCACGATTCAAAGCAATCGCTCCGCCGAATGCCGCCAGACGATCCGCCTTGTTCGCGCGGAAGTATGCTTCCGCAAGCGTCGAGCCGGTAGCGACACCGCATGGGTTGTTGTGCTTGACGATAACCGCCGTCGGCTTGTCCATCAGATAGCGAAGTATGTTGAGCGCGTTGTCGGTGTCGGTGACATTAGTCTTGCCAGGATGCTTGCCGCTCTGAAGGAGCTCCGGTACGGACGCGAGGTACTGGCCAGCCTGCAGCATCTCAACATCGCCAAGCACAAGGTTCCCATTCACAAGCCTGTAGAGGGCAGCCTCCTGACCGGGGTTCTCGCCGTATCTAAGGCCCTTCTCCTCTCCACCAATGTTCCAAGTCACCTTCTCGTAGCGAAACGTCTGGCGGGCATCGCCGTCAATGAACGAGATCTCCATCATTGGCGCGAAGTGGTCCGCCTCTATGGTCTTGTATGCTTCCTTGAGGTCTTTCATGTCCTTAAGCCTTTCCTGTTTCAGCCGTTGGCCTTCTCATAGGTCGCGTTGACCTCTTCAAAAGTACGTGAAGAGAAGAACGCCGCAATCGCCGTATCGTACTCGGCAGTGTGCGCAAACGCCTTCTTCATCAGGCGGAAGCGCGTATCAAGACCGATTGTGCCGTCGTGGTCGGCAAGTTCGTTGGCAATGTTCGAATAGTCAAGCGGATCTGTTACGGAAGCGACCCTCAGATAGTTCTTTGCGCTTGCACGGACCATGCAGGGGCCGCCAATATCAATGTTGGTGCGCGCCATCTCGGGCGTCACGCCCTCCTTCGCCACAGTCTGACGGAAAGGATAGAGATTTACCACAACCATATCTATAGGCTGGGCGGAAAGCCGCTTGAGGTCAGCTTGATGTGCGTCGTTGTATGTCTCGGAAAGAAGCCCAAGATATATCTTGAAATCGAGCGTCTTGACAAGTCCGCCCTGCATCTCCGGCTGGCCGGTGTAGTCTGAAACGGCCACGAGCGTCTTATCGGCGTCGGTGCCTAGTATTTCCTTGACCTTTACGTACGTTCCACCGGTTGAGTATATCTTAACGCCCGGACATGCCTTTACAAGCGCGGGAACAAATGTCTCCAGTCCTGTTTTGTCGCTCACGCTCATGAGCACATTCTTCACGGCGACGCGTCCGTCGATCTTTGTTACGATGTTGAGTGACATGGTCTTTCTCCTTTTTGTAAATTCATCAAATCATACCGTAAGCCCGTTCTGATGGGCTACAAGTCCGGCAGCACCGTACATCTGGCGCAGTTTCGGCTTTTCGATCTTACCTGTCGGGTTGCGCGGCACATCTGCGAAAATAATCTTGCGCGGACGCTTATAGCGCGGCAATCCTAGGCAGAAGTCGTTTACCTCCTGCTCGGAAAGAGTTTCGCCGTCCTTTACGGAAATTATCGCCGCGGCGATTTCGCCCAGCCTCGTATCGGGCAGGCCTATGACGGCTACATCCTTCACATGCGGATTGGACCGCAGGAAGTCCTCAATCTGCACAGGATACAGATTCTCTCCACCGGTGATGATCACATCCTTCGCACGATCGACAAGATATATGAAGCCGTCGCGCTCTTCGGCCATATCGCCTGTCAGGAGCCAGCCATCGGCCTTCAATATCTCGTCGGTGGCCTTTTGGTTCTTGTAGTACTCCTTCATCACGCCAGGACCTTTGAGGGCAAGTTCGCCGACCTCTCCTGGCTTTACGGGCGTGACACCGTCGGGCGTGACGATCTTGGTCTGCCAACCGTAGCCTGCAACGCCAATGGCGCCGACATGGTCGATGTTCTCCACACCAAGATGCACCGCACCCGGCCCGGTGGACTCTGAAAGACCGTAGTTCGTGTCGTAAAGATGGTGCGGGAACACAGCCTTCCAACGTTTGATCAGCGCCGGGGGAACCGGCTGTGCGCCGATATGCATGAGGCGCCACTGGTCCAGCTTGTAGTCTTCAAGCTGCACGTCGCCGCGCTCTATGGCGTCAAGGATGTCTTGAGCCCATGGAACAAGCAGCCAGACTACGGTGCACTTCTCTTCCGACACGGCGCGAAGTATCCATTCCGGCTTGACTCCCTTCAAAAGCACAGCCTTCCCTCCGACCAGGAAGCTGCCGAACCAGTGCATCTTGGCGCCTGTGTGATAGAGCGGCGGTATGCAAAGGAAGCAATCGTCCTTGGTCTGGCCGTGATGCGCCTGCTCGACCTTGCATGAGTGCAGTAGGCAGCGGTGCTGCAGCACTATAGCCTTCGGGAAGCCCGTCGTGCCGCTTGAGAAGTAGATCGCCGCCTCGTCTTCCTCTGTCATTGGCACTGTAGGCGCAGTGCTGTTGCAGTATGTCACAAGATTGCGGTAGCTCTCCGCGAACATAGGACAGTCCGAACCAACGTAGAGCCGCGCCTTGACTTTGGGGATCATGTCGGCGATCTGCTCGACACGGCCGATGAACTCAGGCCCGAACACCAGCGCTTCAGCGTCTGCGAGATCAAGACAGTATTTGATCTCGTCCGCCGTATAGCGGAAGTTGAGCGGCACTGCCATGCACCCTGCCTTTAGCACGCCAAAATATATAGGCAGCCACTCAAGGCAGTTCATGAGGAGAATAGCAACCTTGTCCCCCTTCTTAAAGCCGCGCGAAAGCAGGAAGTTGGCGAAGCGGTTCGAGCGTTCGTTGAAGTCTCTCCATGTCATCTCGTCGCGAAACGCCTTGTCGGGGACGGACTCGACAAGCTCCGCCTCACGCCATGTCTTGTGCAGACCTTCGTCCGGCGTATCAATCTCGACAAGTGCAACGTCATCAGGCCATTCGCGCGCGTTGCGCTCAAGTATATCCGCTATCGTATTCATCAGTTTTCCGTGCCGCTTTCAGAAAGAGCCTTGGTTAGCATGGGAATGGCGCGCTCGAACGACACGCCGTACCAGTGATCTTCCGCAGTCTGGCTAATCGCCTCACAGACCACATCCGCCGCAAGCGCCGCAGCCTCAAACGGGGAGCGTCCACGCATGAGAGCGCCTGTGAACACCGAAGCGTATATGTCACCGGTGCCATGGCTCATACGATTGATGCGCGGATTGAAGTCGTACTCAATCGTCTTGCCGTCGCTGACTGCGCTTCCGAGTTCATCCGGTTTGAACGAAACGCCAGTAAGAATCACATTCTTGGCCCCTAGACCATGCAGCTTGGTGACAAGGAATTCAATGTCATCACGGGAAAGTCCCTCAAGACGCGGCTCATCCCCGACAAGAAGCGCAGCCTCGGTCAAGTTGGGCAATATGTAGTCGGCACCGTTGCAGAGCTTGGCCATCTTCACCGGGAAATCGTCGGCAAAACCGGCGTAGAGGCGTCCATTGTCTGCCATTGCCGGATCGACTACACGAACGGCTCCGCCAGGTGCTGCGCAACTGGACATTATCGAAAGTATGGGGTCTATCTGGCTTTCGCCTACATAACCGGTGTAGAATGCGTCAAAGGTGATCCCCAGTTCGTTCCACTTGTGCTCGACATTTGTCAGCTCGGGGGTGAGGTCGGCGTATGTCCAGCTGGAGAATCCCCCCGTATGGTTGGAAAGCACCGCACTAGGCAGTATCGCACATTCAACCCCGCATGCCGAAACAAGCGGCAATGCGACAGTGGTCGAGCACTGCCCTACACATGAAATGTCCTGTATTGTCAAAATTCGTTTCATAGATTTGTTTATTATATCATATCTGCCTTGTCCGCGTCTTGCAAGCCGAGTTTACCGCAAACACGACAAGTATGACCGCAAGCGTCAGCAGAAAGCCAGTCGCACAACCCTTGACCCAGTCGATGGTCTCGCCCGAGAAGCTCTTCCAGAAAAGCATGCCGAGCGCGATGGACGACACACACATCATGAACACCATAGGAATCGCCGTAATCCAACAGGGACGACGGTTCTTGGCGAACCACAACGTAGCCGCGAGAAGCGTCAACGCCGCCAGAAGCTGGTTTGCAGAGGCAAAAATGGTCCAAAGCTGCTTCGAAGTCTGCGATGCGCCCAACAGCAGGCCTACCGCCAAGAGAACCACAAGCCCTGTTCCGAAGTACATGTTTTGGGCCGTCTTCTTCACTAGGCCTTCGCCAGAACCTGTGCCTACTAGCTCCTGCCAGCTGAAGCGTGCCAGACGCGTCCCGGAGTCGATTGTCGTCATCAGAAACGCCGAGACCGAGAGGAGCATGAACGACTCGGCGACGCGCTGGGGGATGCCGATCTTCACGCAGAAGCCGGCAATCGTAGCTGCGAACATCTGCACGGGCTCCATACCCTTGATCGCGCCAATATATTCCTGCTGGCTCGCGTAGGTGCCGGCGACGCCTATGAGGGCTATTATGGCGAGCACGCCCTCAAGCAGCATTCCGCCGTATGCTATCGGGCGCACGCTCTTTTCGCTGTCGAGCTGCTTGGCGCTCGTGCCGGACGCGACAAGCGCGTGGAAGCCAGAGCACGCACCACACGCCACCGTCACAAAGAGGAACGGGAAAAGGATATCCTTCGCTCCACTGCGACCGATGACGGAGAATCCTGCAAAGGCGTCCGTAGAGAGCGTCGGATGAGCCACGAACACGCCAAGGAATCCAAACGCCATCATCGCGTAGAGGAGATAGGAATTCAAGTAGTCGCGCGGCTGCAGAAGGATCCAGACCGGACACGTAGAGGCGATGAAGCAGTAGCCGAGAAGGACGAGCGTCCAAAACACCACCGTAGCCTCGGTTGAGAAACCGAACAGGTTCACGAGGTCGAGCGGGAAGAGGCTGCCGAACCATACGGACGCAAACATGAGCGGCACGAAGAAAAGCGACGCGGCGAATACCGACACCTTGAACTTGTTGACGCAAAGGCCAAAGGCGACTGCCTCGGCGATGAACAGGAGCGAGGCTGTCGCGATAGCAGGATCGGCGACGAACGTAACCGCAATCTGCCGGGTGAACTCCGCAACGACGAGGACAAGCGCCGACCAGCTGAACAGGAGAAACAACACCTTTCCGGGCTTTCCCAGAATCGTGCCGATCACGGAACCTATGGATTCGCCACCGTGTCTGATCGACAGGAATAGAGAAATCATGTCATGCGCAGCGCCGATGAATATACATCCCAAGATGATCCACAGCGCCACGGACGCCCAGCCAAACTCCGCCGCGAGCACTGGCCCTACGATCGGCCCTGCGCCCGCGATCGACGCGAAATGGTGCCCGAAGAGAACCGAAGGGTGGGCCGGGACGAAGTCGACGCCGTCCTTCCGCGTGTGGGCGGGAGTGGGGACGGATGGATCGACACCAAGCTTCCGCTCGATCATCTTTGCATACAGAAAATAGCCTGCGATAAAGCAAGCCGACGCCAATACCAGCAGCAACGCACCGTTCATTGATTTTTTCCTTTCAAAAGACACACGGCATGCACTTCGATGCCGATACCCGCGCCAACGTCGTCCATCTTCTCGTTGGTCTTGCCCTTCAGCGACACACAGGCGGCGGGGACACCAAGAAGCGCGGCGAGGCGCGTCCTCATCGTATCGACGTGCGGCCTTAGCTTTGGCCGCTCGCATATGATGGTTATGTCGACATTGCCAACGGACCATCCGGCCTTGTCGACTTCATCCACCACAGACAAAAGCAGTTTTGTCGAGTCCGCACCGCGCCATCTATCGTCAGTGTCAGGGAAATGCGAACCTATGTCGCCCAAGGCAGCCGCCCCAAGCATGGAGTCTATCAGTGCGTGAACGACGACGTCTGCGTCTGAGTGTCCCTTCAGCCCAGTCTCTCCCGGCAGTTCGACACCTGCGAGCACAAGGCGTCTGCCCTCTTCGAAACGATGCGAGTCGTAGCCGAAACCAATGCGAAAAGCTTCCATTGTTATAACACTGACTGGATTTGATTAGCGTGCGTTAATTGGGCGAATGGATGAAATATCCATTTTGGCGGGATTTATCGACTCTATTGCGAGGGGGTTGCGCGAAGACCATGCGCCACGTGTGAAATCAGGCACTTCCTGTGGGGTGGAACCTTCGCGAACGCTTCGCTCGGTCAGTTCGCCCAGGCAGCACCACGCCGCCAGGTCGTATACGTCGAAATCCAGCGGCAGGTCATTCTGCATGCAGTATGCCCACCGAAGGTCCATGACCAGATCCATGCCGTCATGTCCACCGACCTCAACGGCAAGCTTCCCCGCATAGCGCCAAAGTGGATGCATGTACTCTTCGCGCACTTTTTCGGCGCGCTCTTCGCTGAAGTACCTGTGGGCGCCAGCCCCGACATCATCTTCCCACGTTACGCGGTAAGGGTAGTCTGACATTATGCCGCGAGTGCCTACATATCTGTTGATGCGGCTGTATGGACGGGGATTCGCAATGCCGTGCTGCAGCATTATCGTCCGTCCGTTCTCGGTCTGGACGAGAGTCGTGTTGAGATCGCCCATGTCTATGCCCAATCTGCCGCGCCAGTCATCGTTGGGGACCTTTGCGGCTGCATACTCCGCGAATCCGCGCGCAGCCGTCTCCATGGAGACTATGCGAGATATCCTGTCTCCACGGTTGATGCCCATCGCCTGGCATATTGGCCCAAGGCCATGCGTGCAGTATTGGTTGCCTTTGTGCTCGGCGTTCCACTTCAGTCGCCAGTAGTCGCGATAATGCAACAAGGCGTCATCCTCGGGAGAGTTGTAGTTGTAGCTCCTGAGATCGTGCAGATAACCGCCCTCGCCGTGGATCAGATAGCCAAGTCTGTCCTGACGTGTCAGATTCATGGCAAGCAGCTCGAACTCTCCATAGCAACAGTTCTCCAGCTGCATGCACCTGCGGCCAGTCCTCTCCGCCGTCTCGACCAGACGCCAGCATTCTTCAACCGTAAACGCGGCAGGAACTTCGACAAGCGCGTCCTTGCCGCATTCCATCGCCTCTATCGCTATTGGCACATGAAGATGCCATGGCGCGCAGTTGTATACGACATCAATGCCGTCCCATGCGCACATGTCGCGCCATGCCTCCGGCCCAACAAACTCTCTCGCGCGCGGCAGCGACAGTTTATCCAGGACAGCCTGGTACTTTGAAACCAGATGTTGACGCGTTTCGCAAAACGCCGCCACTTCTACGCCTGGGATTATCGGAAGACGATCCATCGCCATTCCGCCGCGCAAACCCAGGCCAACCAGACCTACTCTTATATTCTTGGACATTTCAACCGAGCGAAGACGAAACCTTGAATACGGCCATTAGAATCGCCACAGCGACAAATCCAACGGCTCCTGCGATCATCACGATAAGTATAGGCTCCAGCGCATTGGTGAACGCCGTGATGTGGCGATCCATGTCCTTCTGGTAGCGGCGGCCTATATGCTCAAGCGATCCTGCCATGTCGCCAGCCTGCTCACCGACGGCGAGCATGTCGGTCATCATGCGAGGGAACACGCCCGAGGACGCCAAAGGACCGGATATGCTGGTTCCGTCGGTGACGCGTTTGCGTGCTGTCGCCAAGGCCTGCCCTATGACGGCGTTGTTGCATGTCTCCTCCGATATCTTGAGCGCCTGCAGAACGTTGACGCCATTGACGAGAAGCGTCTTGAGCGTATATGCCAGAGATGAATACGCACCGCATGCGACGATGCCCTTAACAAGAGGTGCGCGAAGCTTCCACCCGTCGATCTTGAGCCTCCCCGCATCGGTCTTCCGCCACTTGTTGAACCAAAGGACGAATAACACAGCGCAGAGCGCCATCATCCACCCGTAGCGTATCAATCCGTCGCTCATGCCGATCAGAATTCGCGTGGGCAGCGGCAACGCCGCACCCATGGACTCAAACACCTTCTGGAACTGCGGAATGATCCACACCAATGCACCGATCACTGCAAGTATGCCGAAAACAAGCACAATGATAGGGTAGCTGAGAGCGCTCTTGATCTTGCTGCGCATATTGTCGTATCGCTCATAGTGGTCGACAAGCCTGCGCAAAACCTCGACCATCGCTCCGGATGCCTCACCGGCGCGAATCATGTTGGAGTAGAGAGGCGGAAAGCTCTTTGGATGGTGGGCGCATGCGTCGGAGAAACTTTCGCCGCGCACTATGCGGTCGCATAGATCCTGACAGATGTATCGCTGGGCGCTGCCCTCGTCGCCCTGCCCGGCCAGCGCACGAAGTGCCTGGCCGAGCGTCATGCCGGCCTCTATGAGGTCGGCCAGCTCGGAGGTGAAAAGCAGCACTTCGACGCTCTTCATCTGCGTCTTCTGCTTCGCACCACCGATCTGCATGTTCCAGACAGACGAAGACGACGACCCTGAAGACGTGGCGTTAGTCTCCTTCTGGACTGAAGGAGAAGCCGTCCTGACTGTCGCGCCCCCGGTCTTTCTGGAGTAGCCCATTACTTTATCACCCTTGCACGAATTACCGAGTCGCTGCCTTCAAGCGCCCTTACGACATCATCCGGAATCGGCGAATCGGTGTCTATCAAGGTGTATGCAAAATCACCGCGGCTCTTGTTGGCGATGGCGTCGATGTTGACCTTTGCATTGCCGAGGATGGAAGTAAACTGACCGATCATGTTGGCCACATTCTTGTGGCAGATCGAAATTCGCCCTGCTTTGGTCGGAATGCCAAGCGAGCATGCAGGATAGTTAACAGAGTTGACTATGTTGCCGTTCTCTAGATAATCGCGCATCTCCTTGACGGCCATTACCGCACAGTTGTCCTCAGCCTCCTCGGTGGACGCGCCGAGATGCGGTATCACAAGGCAGCCCCTCTGCCCGGCCGTAGTCGGATTGGGGAAGTCGGTAACGTATTTCCTTACCTTGCCGGACTCGATTGCGGCAAGCATGTCCTTCTCGTTGACAAGCACGTCGCGAGCGGCGTTTATGATGATTACGCCGCGTTTCATCATTGCGATCGCCTCGGCGTTGATCATGCCCTTTGTGGACTCCAGCGCAGGCACGTGAATCGTTATGAAGTCGCACACGCTGTATATGGCCTCCACATTCTTGCAGTGTCTTACGGCGTGGTCGAGCTGCCAGGCCGCATCGACGGACATGTAGGGGTCGTAGCCGTATACCTCCATCCCGAGTTCGATGGCTGTATTCGCCACCTTCTGTCCAATGGCGCCAAGACCGATTACGCCGAGCCGCTTGCCCTGGATTTCGGTCCCCGCAAAAGCCTTCTTTGCCTTTTCGGCAGTCTTGCCGACATTGGGGTCGGAGGCGTTCTCCTTCACCCACTCAATGCCGCCGACGATATCGCGGCTTGCGAGCAGCATGGCCGCTATCACGAGCTCCTTTACGCCGTTGGCGTTCGCACCGGGCGTATTGAACACAACAATGCCCTTCTTCGCGTACTCGGCGTGAGGGATATTGTTTACGCCGGCTCCGGCACGGGCCACCGCAAGCAATCTGGCTCCGGGCTTCAGCTCGTCCATTTTAGCCGACCGCACGAATACCGCATCGGCTTCGTCGAACTTCTCGGTCCGCTCGTATTTATCGTCAAGGTTGCCCAGTCCCACCTCTGCGATGGGATTCAGGCAGTTGTATTTGTACTTCATTAGTATTCCTTCTTTCTTCCGTAGAGTTTATCTTGGAATTTTGCCTTCACGCATGAAGGCAAGAAGTATTTTACCATAATTTCCGTACCAATGCACATAGCGCGCCATGCACAAAACAAGCCGAATCAATCAGAAGCTGCGATGCGTCAATGCCTAAGGTTCCACACCGTATCGAACGGGCGCTTAGACGTGTTTGATTCGAAAATAGTTTTCCTGCCCCTGATAAGGCAGGCTGTCCGACCGGAGACGACTATCTCGTCGCCGCCTACGACATTTGCCGCAAGAAGGCACTTTTCAAGTCCGTCGCCGCGGCCGAAGTTCCAAACCTCGTCTGGCTGGGCAAGGCGCGATGTTCCATCGTAAATGGACTCCGCCGGCAAGGAATCAATCTTCGCCAACGCTTCGGATTCCGAAAGTGTCGCCAGTGCTGTCTTCGATACCGGGGAGCGCTCAAGCGCTGCTTTGACAAAAGGCGATGCCTCGGTCTTGCCAAGCTCGTGGGCGGCATATGGGGCAAGGGCCGCAGCACGGTTTGATGATCGAAGATCCTCCAGACGGTCCGAGATTTCAGAATATCCCATGTCCGGAGTCAGGTTCAGAGGCTCGTCAACGGAGGGAAAAGTTACGCGTGATGCGTCAGGAAGACGCGGCTCAACAATGCGCTTGTCCTGTGCGTCGGCTGGCGGAACCAGAAATTCGTGCAGCTTCGACGTGAAAGCAGAGTAGACTTCAGGGCTTATTGTCGCCTCTGGATACAGAAGATGGATGTATCCCGTTGCGTGGGATACGATCGTGACGCGCTCATGCTCGAGCGCACGTCTGGCCTGCATGGAAATCACAGTGCCGTTCGCCCACATGGCCTTTGTCACGAGACGCCGGTTGTTGGTGAGGATGCCGGTGTCGATATCCAGGAAATTCTGCGAATGCAGCGGCGTGGCCATGAGATATATCGACTCAAGCGGAATGCCGCACACGACAAAGGCCGCTGCCGCATAAAGCCCGGCCAGCGACACGCACTCCCCCGCGCCGACCGCATGACCATCCTTGTGTCGAAACGCATCCATCGCCTCAATCGTCTCCGTCTTCCAGTAAGGGATAGTATCCGAGGTATACTTGTCAAGCCCGAAATGCCTACGTATGTCGATGTCGTAGTAGTATACATCACCTTGATACCCGAAAAGCGCATTAGACTTCGCAATGTCGTCAGGCGACAGGAACCGGGAAAATCGTGCAAGCTCCGTCTGCTGACGCGTCAGTCCCCATGTATCAAGGTCCAGATTGAACGTGTAGTTGTCCATTATGTGCTGGCGAAGCCTTTGCAGGCGCTTCTTCGGGCGCATATCGCGGATCCCGTCGAACCATTCCAGTTCACGCCACTTCCAAAGCCGCGGAGAAAGCATATTCGCCAGCACGAGCGAATACATCAACTCGGGAAAGATGAATATCTCCATGTCGGAGAGCGTGCAGGCCGAGGATTTTTCCTCTTCGGATATCGGTCTCATCGATTAGTGCAGTTTCTGGTCTATCTCGCGCTCCTGCTGCCACAAGCCAGGCAATGAATCATCCGACTTGGCGCTGGATAGCGGCAGCGTGAAGTAGCCTTCGTACGGGACCGACCCGGCGAGTCCGCGAACGGAGAACGAGACGTCTTCAGGATTGCCTGCAATTCGCCCGACGATATCGACAGTATTGCCGCGATAGATGTTCTTCAGGAGCGAAGGATAAGCTTCCGCAGAAGATGTTACTGGGAATATTATCCTAAGGTCCGTTACCACGGGATCGCGAAAGCGTTCCGAAAGCGCTTCTATGCCGGAACCGGCGTTCCAGCGCCACCCGCCATATACGAAGCTCTCGCCGCGATTTCCGCGCGTCAGCACGTCTATTAGTTCGCGGTTTGCCGACCCCTTGACGCCGTACATGTATACGCTGACAAGTCCGTCGTTGAGCGCCGAGAACTTGGAAAGTATCTCTGCCGTCCCCTTCACGCCTGTATTGGCGTCGCCGTCCGTTACGACAAGGGCGATCAACGGGCGCGCCGGATCACGCGGCAGTGTAAGGACGGAAGCTATCGTCGCAAACACATCGGTGCGACCATGCGCGGCAAGCTTGGAAAGCCACTTGTCGCCATCCTTGAAGCTGTCGGCATTGCACTCCTGCCACGACGTAAACGCGTAGGAGAACCTGTCGCGGAACGCCACCAGATTGAACCTGTCCCCTGTGTTGGTGCAAGACCGCAGAATCTCGCGCGCAGCCTTTCTGCAGCTCTTGAGACGATCGTCCCCGATTGAACCGGAAGCATCGATAAGGATGACGACATCCTTCGGAACCGACGGCAGCCTGTCTTTCGGCACTATCGTCGCCTTGAAATAGGTGTAGCCGTCATTAGCCGAGAACTTCACTGTAGATACATCCACAGCCGTGGACATGTCGACAGCCGACTCTATGTCCAGAAGATCGTGCACGGCCTCCTTCTCGCGCTCTACGACCTGCTCGTCAACCTCCGGCATCACCTCGTCTACGGGCTTGTATTCCGACTGGTCCGATTCCTTAGCCTCATCAGTCTTGGAGGACATCTTCTCGACAGCATCGGCGATCGGCTCATCCATAAACTCCGGCTCAGGCGGAGGCGGTTCGAACGCAGGCGCACTGACTTCTGCGATCGCCGGGCCGGAAGCCACCGCGCCACCAACATCAACGGCGGCCGCAGGCGAACTGAACTCTACAGGCATCGCCGCTATCGCCTCAGTGGTTTCGCTGGCGTCCATTATCGGTGCGACGGGAATTACGGGCGCATCCGCATCTGGCCGAAGCCTGTCAAGTATCTCGGGGGCTTCCATTGAAGTCGGCGCTGGCAAAGCATCCTCAGGGATCGGCAGCACGGCATCCGGGGCAGGAACCGCAATCGCCTCATCATCAACCTCAGGAGCCTCCTTCTGCGCAGGGAGGTCCTGGACGATCTCAAGCTTGACCGGCTCTTCGGCAGGCTCCTCGCGACGCGCCGTCATTGGTGCACGCCGCGCAATGCGCCCGATGCCGGGGGCGACATGGGTCATTACCTTCGGCTCCGCCCATATCATTACGCCGACATGCGCCGCGGCAGACACGATAAGCGCCGCAACGAGAATGTCAACCATTACTCCGCCGCCGCCCTTCACGAAGCCGCCTCCTCAGGAAGTGTCTTCAGAATCGCCTCGGCCTTGTCCGCCCATGGTGTGTTTTCGAAAAGCGTAACCACAACGGTTGCATACGCCTTGGCGCTTTTCATGTCCTTCTTGGCCACCGAAACCTTGGCAAGATGGTAATACGCCTCGGCACGGGCCGCAACGTTGTCGGTGTTCAGCTCCACGGACCGTTTCAGTGTAGACTCTGCAGCATCCCAATCGGCGTTGGCGACCTCAAGGGCTCCAAGCCTGGACGCCGCGCGCGGAAGATCTTCAGTTCGGCAAGGCTCTGCAAGGCACTTGCGATACGCCTCTATTGCGGCCGCAAAAGACTTGGCTTCCTCTTCCACCGAACCCAAAAGCGCGTAGCCGGCCTGACGCCATTCGGCGGCCTCGCCTTTCGCCAGGGCCCTGGCGCATATGGCGGACTCCTCGCTGGGGAAAAGCAGCTTGCCCACCGAAAGGGTCTTCGCCGCACTCATGCGCGACGCCGCACCCTCCCGCACCAGCTTCTTGTAGGCGGCCTTGGCATCGTCGATGCGTCCAGCGTTGAAATCGCAATCCGCTATGAGAAGCCTTGCTTCACGTGACTGATCCAGACCAAGACCGGCATCCACGGCCTTCTTTAGGAACGCCGACCCCTCCTCCGCATGATCCAGGCGAACCGCCGAAACGCCGCGCCAATAGAGGGCTTCACCGCGCCTGCGCTGGTCAAGCTTGCCGCCCAAGGCCTCCGCAAGCGCAAGATCCGCCGCGGACCAGCGTTCCTCGCGCAAGTCTGCAAGAGCCTTGCGGAACATCGCCTCCGCCGCCTCAGGGGTTCCTGGAAAATCAGTCGCCACCGCAAGATATTCACGCTCGGCCTCATCGCTGATTCCGCAACGCTCGTACGCCCATGCGACACGCAATCTGTCAGAGGCAAGTCCAGACACAGCGGCTGCACGCCGTGCGAAGTCCAGGGCTTTGGACAAATCGCCAGACTTTTCAGCGGCAGTGAAACTGAGTCGGGCCAAGGGAAGATCGACATCCTTGCGGTAGCGCCCTTGCGGGTACTTCTCGAGATACGACTCGAAGAACCGCTTCGCCTTGTCCGCATCACCGGAAAGATGATACGACGAAGCCAACAGAAAGGCTGTATCGTCGGTGGCACCTTCGCCGCATATGGAAATAACGTCGGCATAACGACCTTGAAGATAGTCGCACCAGGCCAAAGTCTTGCGAACATCAGACGCGTGCTTGCCGTTGGGCCAAGACTTCATGTACCGGCGAAGAAGCGAGGCCGCCTCGCCGTAGTTCTTATCCCTGTAGCTCGTGTTGGCCGCCATGAACAAAGCCTCCTCGGCGAATTCAGGCGTACCCGAATCGGCTATCTCAACAAAAAGCGCCACTCCGCTGGAACGGACCTTGGCGTCATCCGATGCCGAGAGGGCGGCGGCGCGGCGAAGCTTGGCATAAGGCGCGTACTTGCCGTCGGGAGAGATCTCAATGCATTTCGCAAAGGCGCTTTCATCTCCTGATGCAACTCCGATATGGTAGAGCGCGGCAGAGCGGATGTCGGACGCAACCCGGTCGGAGTCCAGAAGCTTCAGTTCAGAAACCTTCTCTTCCGTGCTTTTAGTCGCAAGGGCACGCATCAGACGGGAACGGTCGGCGTGGCGGGACGAAGGATACTTTGACAGTATGATGCCATAGGTCCGCCTGGCTGAATCCACACGATCAAGCGCACGCTCGCACTCTGCGAAACGATAAAGCAGTTCGTCCTCAGCCAACTCCTTGTTCTTCAGGAGTTCGGCATATTCGGCGCGCGCATCCTTGTAGGCGCCGCGATTGAACAGACGGTCGGCCATCGCCAACCTGTCGGCCGGCGCAACCGTTATCACGGCTAAAGTAATTGCTGAAAGAAGTGTCACCTAGAGGCCTCTCCCTCGGTAGCAAGCGAGAAATTCCAGACATCGGCTTCGCGGCAAGTATCCATCACCTCGACAAGAGACTCGTAGCGGGTATCCTTGTCGGCGCGGATTATGACGGGCTGCCCGGGATAAAACTTCGCGACCTTCGCAAGGCGCGACTTCAGCTCCGGCAGAGGCAGCACATTGCCGTTGACCTTGACGATGCCCTCTTTGGTGAGGTTCACGATTATCTCGCCGGGCAGACGCTCGGGCTGCTCAGAAGTCTTGGACGCCGGCAGCTTTATGGATATTTCGCTTTCCCACTGCGAAAACACGCTGACTGTGACGAAGAAGCACAAAAGAAGGAATATGACGTCAAGCATCGACGTCAGCGCAAGGACTGGCGCACGAGACTTCTGATCAACCTTGAACTTCATTTGAGGCCTCTGCGCTTATCAGCTCCTCGGCGGACTCCTCAAGCTCGGCAATGCGCTTCGCCGCACGACGACGGAAGAACGCATACGCCAGAAGCGCCGGTATGGCGACTATCAGGCCAAAGATCGTCGTGACGATCGCCTGCGAAACGCCCTGCGCCAGCACAACGGGCTTCGCGCCGGCAGAAACATCGCTGGCGATTCCGCCAAACGCCTTGAACATGCCCAGAACCGTGCCGAGAAGACCGACCAGCGGGGCTATGGCCGCAACATCGGCCAGCCAATCCACAGCCGAGTTCGCACGGGCCGCTATGCGGGCGCCTTCCGCCACCCAGTCCTTTGCAGCATGCAGACGCTTCATCGCGGCATGAAGGAACACCCAACGCGCTTGGGCTATCCACAGGTATAGCATCACAGCCAACCCAAAAACGGAAAACCCGGCCAAGACCCACATAAGCGGGCCGCCGTATTCCCATGCCTGTCCGAACGTGATATCGTTCATTTGCACTCCTTACTGTTTATCTGAAATTGAAATTCAAGATATTATATCATATTTCGTGGCCGGTTTCAGAGCGACAGGGCAAGCGCCGCCTCGATCGAACGGTCCATGTCATAATACTTGTATCCGCCAAGACGTCCTCCGACTACAAGGTTGGTGTACTTGGCGGCCTCTTCGCGATATCGCCCAAGAAGCGCACGCGAGCTTTCGTTGTCTATGGGATAGTATGGCTCGTCGCCCGGCCTCCAATCGGATGGATACTCACGCATTATCACCGTCTTGGCGGTCGCCATAGCCGCCGCGTTTTCAGGATGATAGTGCTTGAACTCGTGGATGCGGGTGTACGGAACCTCGGCCTCCGTATAGTTGACCACGCTTGTCCCCTGGTAGTCGCGCATGTCAAGCCATTCGGTTTCGAAGCGCAGGCTGCGCCATGGAAGATGGCCAAACCTGTAGCCGAACAGCACGTCAAGAGGTCCCGAGTAGTATACCGGCACATTCCCCAGACTGTCGCCGCCCGCAAAGAAGACACCATCCTCAAACCTCAGCTCCACACCGGTCCTGACGGTGATGGACGGATGGTCCAGAAGCCTTTCGAAAAGCGAATTGTAGCCGCTGAGCGGAATGCCCTGGTTGTAGTCGTTGAAGTAGTTTACGTCGTAGTTTGAGCGAACGGGCACGCGCTTGATTATGGACGGGTCGATCTCCTCCGGCGGACGTCCCCACTGTTTCGAAGTGTATCCGCGGAAGAACGCGTCAAAGACTGCGGCGGAATGAGTCTCATCCTTCATGAACGCCTCGACTTCGCCAGGAGAAAGCTCCGTGCCGAAGAACTTGTTGACGAGGGCGAGGCCAAGCGGCAGGAAGTATGTCTTGCCCTTGTACCTGGCCAGCACCTTGTGCTGGTAGCCATTGAACTTTACGAACCTGTTCACGAAATCCCACACCTCGGGAATGTGTGTGTGGAAAATGTGCGATCCGTACAGATGTATCTCAATGCCGGTCTCGGGATCGGTCTCGCAACGCACGTTCCCGCCGATGGCCTCGCGCCGCTCGACCACCAGCACCCTTCGACCGGATTCTGCAAGACGGCGGGCGACGGTGCATCCCCAGATGCCCGCACCCGCAACCACTGCGTCTATATTCTGCATCGCTGCGTCAGACGGAGGCCCCAGCAGGGAGGTCTTCCTTGACACCGGTGCCGCAGCTGACCGAAGCGCCCTCACCGATCGTGATCCAGGGCATGGTCGCGCTGTTGGCGAAGAACGAGGCCGCCTTGCCTACCTTGACGCCGCTCGCGATAACCGCGCCGGGGCCAAGGTTCACGAAGTCGCCAAGTTCGGCGTCGTGGCCAACGACGCTGTTGGACCCGAGAATCGCGAACTTTCCGATCTGGGTACCGACCTGAACTACGGCTCCTGCCGCAATGAACGTTCCATGATGGAAGTCCGTCGTGGGGGAAATCTGAGCCTTGGGGTCAATGATCGCCGGGAAGTCGTGTCCCCTGAGGCGCTTGTAGATGTCTGCACGCTTGGCATTATTGCCGATTGCGACGAAAACCGACGCGCCAGGATAGTCGCGTGACGCCTCCTCGACGGTGCCAAGAATGGGATAACCCTCGTAGTTGTCGCCCTTCTTCCACTTAGGATCGTCGTCGGCATAGCCTATGATGTTCCAAACAGGCAACTTGGCATCAGCATTGATGCGCTCTACCGTCCAGATCGCCTCGCGGCCGAACCCGCCGGCACCTACGACAAACAAATCTCTCATTGGATTCTCCTTACATTATTGTGGATTGATGTTGTATATTATACCAAACTTTATCGCCCATTGCCATAGCAATGCCTTGGAGGGAATAGCTCGACATTGAATTCGTCCGTTTTGGTTTTCTGGCCGACGATCTTCTTCAGCAGCCGTTCGAACGCTGAGTAATCACGCTTTATCCCTTGTCCGTTCTAAACTTTAGCTTTGCCATGTTATGTTTTCTGGGTTGTCCACTTGTAAAAGCGAATGCACCTAATCAGGTGATTTCTGGTATTGGATGGTGTTTACTAGCACAATTGATCTATATTTTATAACTGACTCGTGTCTGGAAAAGAATCGGCCCTACGGCAACGGCTATCTTACCCTGTTGGGAAACGAAGACACATCATAGGAGTGAAACAAGAAACCTAAAACGGGAAACACCAGAGGTGATAAGATTTTGGTATAATTGATTGCATGGGAGCGAAAGGTCTTAGTTTGCTGAGCGGTGGTCTCGACAGCCAGCTTGCCGTGCGCGTTCTGGAGCGTGCCGGGGCTGAGGTCGAAGGCATATGCTTTGTTACGCCCTTCTTTGCGCCTGACGCGGCAAAGAAGGCAGCCGCCGCACTCGGCATAAAGCTGCATCTCATCGACTTCACCGACGACGAGATCGCGCTTGTCGAGAATCCGCCGCACGGCTTCGGCGGCGCAATGAACCCTTGCATCGACTGCCACGCCACCATGATTCGCCGCGCCGGAGAGCTTATGGAAAGGCTTGGCTACGACTTCGTGTCGACCGGCGAAGTCATGGGCCAGCGCCCAATGAGCCAGAACAAGCAGTCGCTCGGCGTCGTGGAGAAATCGTCCGGACTCAAGGGACGCCTCATCCGTCCCCTCAGCGCAAAGCTTCTCGAACCGACGATCCCTGAAACAGAAGGCAAGATCGACCGCGAAAAGCTGCTGGACATTTCGGGACGTTCCCGCAACCGCCAGATCGAGCTCGCAGCCGAGCTGGGCATCGTAGACTACCCTTCACCGGCCGGCGGCTGCAAGCTGACAGAGGACGGATTCGGACGCAAGCTACGCGACCTAATGGAGCATGAAGGACTAAAGAACCGCAGGCTCGTGGAGCTGCTTGTCGTGGCGCGGCGGTTCCGGCTGCCGGACGGCACGGGCGTCCTGCTAGGGCGCGACAAGACAGAAAACGACATACTAAAGGAAGCGGATGGCGTCGGCACTGTGGTCGCGCCCGTTAACTGTCCGGGGCCGACGGCGCTCATTCCGCAGATAAAGAGCGAAGCCGACCTGCGCCTTGCCGCAGAGCTGGTCTGCGCGTACTCGAGGTGCGACAGGCTTGTCGGCGACATCACGGTCAGGATCGGCAACGACTCTTCGCCGGTGCCGCGTCCTTACGACCGCGCAAAGTTCAAGGAGTTCCAGATATGCTAGAGTCCATTGCCGCCCACCTTGACACGATTGCCGCGCTTGCGCCAACGTGGGGCTACGTTTTCATATTCGCGTTCATGGCGATCGAATCGAGCTTCATACCCTTCCCGAGCGAAGTGGTCATGATACCCGCCGGCTTTCTCGCCGCGCGCGGAGAGCTTGGCGCCGGCGGACCGGCCGCGACTCTCACGGCGGCGGTCGCGGCGGGCATCCTCGGGTCGCTCGCGGGCGCTTTCGCCAACTACTATATCGCGCTCTTCGTAGGCAAGCCGTTCCTTGAGAAGTACGGCAAGTGGTTCTTCGTGAAAAAGGAGCCGCTCGAGCGCGCATGCGAAGTGTTCAACAGATACGGTGCGGCGACGACGTTCGTGTGCCGTCTTGTGCCTGTCATCCGCCAGCTGATATCCATCCCGGCGGGCATCGCCCGCATGCCTCTCGGCGAGTTCACGCTCTTCACGGGGCTTGGGGCAGGCATATGGACCATAATACTGGCGGCCGTCGGATTCGCGCTCGGCCGCTCCGCAGGCGACATGACGTACCTTGAGCTTGTGACGTGCGGCAAGGAAACCGCCGCGCACCATCTTCCTCTCGTGATCGGCTGCGCCCTGGCGCTCGTCGCATTGTACATGTTAGCATCGCGCCTCGTAATGAAGCGGCGCTGAGAAACCCTACACCATGCTGCTCGAAGTCGAAAATCTGCGCATAGCCTTCAAACTGGAGGGACGCCTCTCGATACCAGTAAAGGACGTCTCGTTTGCGATTCCCGAGAACGGGCGCGTGGCCCTAGTGGGCGAATCGGGCAGCGGCAAAAGCCTAACGGCGCTGGCGATCGGCGGCCTGGTGGAGCGCGCCGAAATATCAGGCGCGATAAAGGGTCGGCCACGAATATCCTACATCTTCCAGAATCCGATGCAGTCGCTCAATCCAGTGATGCGCGTAGGTCGGCAGATCAAGGAGGCCCTGCCGAAAGGCGCCAAGGGCGAAAGCCATTTGGGACTGCTTGAGGCGGTTGGACTGTCGCGCGAGACCGAAAGCAAGTATCCATGCCAACTTTCCGGCGGACAGCAGCAGCGCATCATGATAGCGATGGCGCTGGCGGCGGGGCCCGACCTTCTCGTTGCGGACGAGCCGACGACCGCCCTTGATGTCACAACGCAGAAGGAAGTCCTAGAGCTGGTGGACCGCGTCGCCGACGAACGCGGCATGGCGGTTCTACTGATTACGCACAATCTGGGGCTGGTGGCGGAACATTCAAAGTTCATGAATGTGATGTACGCAGGCGAGATTGTGGAGGCGGGAACGGTGGAAAACGTCCTCAAGAATCCGCGCCATCCATATACGAAGGGATTGATTGCGGCGGTTCCGCGCCTTGACGCGCCCAAAGACGCTCCGCTCGCGGACATTCCGGGGACAGTCCCCGCACCATGGGACTGGCCTCAAGGATGCGCATTCCATCCGCGCTGTCCTGAAGCGCAACCCTCGTGCGCCGCCCCCTCGTTCACGAAGTGCCCTTGCACCTCCAAATAAGAAAAATTTGTGTGGATTGCGAAACTACTGAAATTGTGCCCACTCTTGAATACGCGGAAGCTAACAACTTGGGCCAATTTTGCTACCTGATCGGCGGAGTTTTCGTTCAGCGTTTTGGCTTATCTATGACTGAGGCGTCATGCCACGGCTCGACATGCACTACCACGTCATCCACGTCCAGTCCTGCGCTTACGACCGCCTCCTTAACGGCATGCCCTATATCATGGCCCTCGGTGACGGAGAGAGATCCATCCACCTGTACATGTATGTCGGCCTGGTAGCTGCCGCCGTATCGCCGCGCCCGAGACTTGTGAACGCCCTTTACGCCCGGCACCCCCATGGCCGCCAAAGCGACAGCTTCCGCCTTGGAGCCGATCTGCGCGTCGGTAAGCTCCTGCAGCGCGGGTTTTGCGAGCGTCCATGAAACGTATACTATGAACAGGCTTACGACAATCGCCCCTGCGGCATCCGCCCACCAGAGCGCCGGGAACACCCACACGACAGCCACAGCAACCGCAACAGGAACAGAACTGAGCGCATCCGAGCGATGGTGCCATGCGTTCGCCTCCAGCGCAATCGACTTGACCTTGCGCGCAGCGGAGCGAGTAACCACGAAAAGGATCTCCTTCAGGACGATGCTGCCGAGCGCGACCGCAAAAGCCAACGCCCCGGGACGGGCATCCGATCCGCCGCGCAAAAGTAGGGCTACAGCGTTCTTGGCCAGTTCCCACGCCGCAAAAAGGAGCGCGGCGGAAATGAGCAGCGTAACAAGCGACTCGATCTTACCGTGTCCATAAGGATGGTCGGCGTCGGCAGGCGCGGTCCAGTGGCGGACGCTGAACACCACCGCAAGGTCCGTCACCAGATCGGACGCCGAATGTATGGCGTCGGCCACAAGGGCCTGAGACGAGAACACGACACCGGCGATGGCCTTTGCCACAGCTATCGCAACATTAACAAGTATCCCGGCGAGCGTCACCCACCGCACCACATGTATCTTTCTCTCTGCTGAAACGCATTCAACCATGAGCATATTATACCGCGATTTGGTATAATATGTCCATCATGAACACGAGAACACTATCCAAACTTGTTGCGCTCGCAGCTTTCTGCTTTGCGCTTGACTGTGGTGCGGCATCGAAAATGGCGGAAGCCCTCGATCCATTCATCAAAAGCGGCAAACTGCCTGGTGCGGTAAGCATCCTGTACTCCAACGGCGAACTCGACGTGACTTGCGCCGGATATGCGGATGTCTCCACCGGGCGTTCCATCACGGCGGATGACGCGTTCATGCAGTGTTCGCAGACCAAGGGATTCTGCGGCGTTACGGTCGCAAAGCTGATTGAAGAAGGCAAGCTCAACCTTGACGACCCGGTATCCAAGTACCTGCCCGAGTTCTCGACGCTTTGGGTAAAGGCCTCCGAGTCGGGGGACCAGATCGTTCTCAACAAAGCAAAGAACGCATTGACGATTCGCATGTGCCTCAACCACACAGGCGGCTTCCCGTTCGAGATCAGCGCAAAACAGGATAGGATTCCGGGTGGAGGATGGTCCGGCGGCGCACCGATCCGCATAGTTGCGGCGATCGCCGCCGCGTCTCCGCTGCTTTTCGAACCCGGCACAAGCGCCAGATACTCCAATACCGGCATAGACATCGCCGCAGCCGTGGTAGAGGTCGTCACCGGCATGAAGTGGCAGGACTATCTGCGCCGCGAAGTGCTCGACCCGCTTGAGATGAAGAACACCTGGTTCTGGCCGACGGACGAGCAGCTCAAGACCAAGATAGAGATGTACGACTGCCATGCGGACGCGCCCGCTACGTGGAAGCTGCAGAACAACTGGCAGCAGCGGCCCTACAACGACTCGCACGTCTTCGCTTCCGCAGGAGCCGGGCTTTGGACCACGGCCAACGACCAGTACAAGTTCTACAAGATGCTGATGAACCTCGGCGTTGGCGACAACGGAGTTCGCATACTTAAGGAAGAGACCGTAAAGACCCTCCTAGCCGTCTCATCGCGGCCGTCGGGCTTCGAAGGCTACTCGCTGGGCCTGTATGCGCCTGAGCAGAGCAAGGACGGCGAGGACGCATGGTTCGGGCACGGCGGAGCGTTCGGCACGAACTGCATGGTGAACTGGCGCAAAAAGCAGATCAAGCTTTGGGTGGTGCAGCTTTCCGGCTATCCGAGGCCTTGGGACGCAGCGGCGAAGGATGCCGCCGAAGAGTTCTTCAAGTCGACCATCGACACAAAGGCCGCCGACGCCTACACCAACCGCACGGAATAACGCTCCGCCGTCGTCTACCGACGCGACTTGAAGAAATCCTTCAATATGGATACGCAGGCGGACTCCATCACCCCAGACACAATCTCGGGGTGGTGGTTCATGCCAGGATGACGGAATATGTCAAACACAGTGGAACCGCCGCGCTTGGGGTCGCTGGCGCCCCACACCACAGCATCGAGCCTACCTAGCGCAATCGCGCCGGCGCACATCGGGCACGGCTCCTTAGTCACGTAAAGCCTGCAGCCCGTAAGCCGCCAGTTTCCCTTCGCCGCGAACGCCTGCGAAAGCGCAAGCATCTCCGCATGAGCGGTTGCGTCGAGCAGATACTCTGTCTGGTTGTGGGCCCGGCCTAGTATGCGGCATTCGGCCGGCATGGTTATCTCGCCCTCGGGCATCTGCACTATTACGCACCCTGTGGGAACTTCGCCGTCGGACGCAGCCTTCTCCGCCTCCCTCAGCGCCATCGCCATGAAATGCTCGTCTATTTCGCTAATGGTCATGGTCAATAAAGCTTCTCGTATTCGCCCTTCTCTACGCGCTTCAATGTATGGAAACCAGCGCGCTTCGCCCTGTAGTGAAGGTCTGTGCGGGAATGGGTGAGACCGGGAGGGCACATGACGCGAAACACCTCGGCATGGCAGTAGGGACAGCGTGTCAAATGCGGCTCGCTCAGCGATTGCGGAATCTCAAATCCGCCGCGGCACTTTTCGCAGCCTTTATCAGGCTCCTTCGCCTCGTATACGTAAAGTGGCATCAGTTGTTCCCCTTTCCCGCAAGATAGCGGATCGCATCGGCGTAGGAATCGAAGCCACGCCCCTTGAACGTCGCTTCGGCCGCCATCGACACAAATGACACATGGCGGAATCCCTCGCGCGTCATCGGGTCGGAAAGGTGGACCTCAACGGTCCTGGCGCCAACGGCCTTCAGCGCGTCGAGAATCGCCACGGAAGTATGGGTGTAGGCTGCCGCGTTCAGGACTATCGCGTCGAACTCGCCGCGGGACTGCTGTATCCACGTAACCAGCTCGCCTTCGTGGTTGGACTGGCGCACATCCACCTCGACACCAAGGTTTGCGGCGACGCCGCGAACAAAGCTCACGAGGTCGGAGTATGAACGGCTGCCGTATATGGCAGGCTCGCGCACACCGAGAAGATTGAGGTTAGGCCCGTTTAGAACTAGTATTTTCATGCGTTGCAGTCCAGTGCGAACCTGTAGCACCTGCCTCCGTTGCCGGCGGCGGAAAGGACCTTCTCCATCTTCGCCTTCGCGGCGCGGGACTTCGCCACTGCAAAGAGGAAGCCGCCTCCACCTGCGCCCGCAAGCGAAACCGCATCTGTCCAAGGTGCGATTCGCGCGATTATGCTTTCGACCTGCGGGTTGGTGCTGCCCGGATCAAGAGCCTTCTTGTTAAGCCAATATGCGTTGAGCGCCGACGCAAAGCCGCGCCAATCGCCGCGCTCAAGAGCGCGATAGCATGCCACCGCATCGTGCTTGAGAGTATCGACGATGGCATGGGCGATTCCGTATGGATTCGACTCGTAGAACGCAAGAACGCCGCGCAACACATTACGCGCCATCCGCTTCTGGCCCGTGAAGTAAAGCACTCCCCTTTCCTGCAGGAATCTTGCGAAGGCCTTCTCAGCCTTCGCGGTGAGGCGACGAACGCGGAAAGTCTGCTCCTTGCCCTTCTTGGTCTCGATAAGCTTCACACCTGGATAAAGGGCGCCCATCTGGTCCTGCCAGCCGCCGCCGGTGCACATCTCCTGCTCAAGGCGAAGCGTGGCCTGCGCAACGATGTCACGATCGTGAGGGCGGCCCATGACGGTCATCAGCGCCTGCAGAAGCGCCGCGCCGAGTATCGAGCTCGTGCCCATGCCGCTGCCCTTGGGAACATCGGCGAATATGCGTATGTCAAGGCCACCTTGCGAAAACTTGTAGCCTAATACGGCCAAGGCGCTCTTTACGAGAGCGCACCAGTCGTGGGGATCCTTCTCGCCGTATATGTCGGTATTCTTTGAAAGCACCCCGCGTTCGCCAAGGTCAACGCTCTCCACATGCACTTCCTTTGCCGCAATGCGCGAAACCTCGGCGACCACCGGGCGGCATCCTTCAAGCGTAACGGCGGCATTGATCACCGATCCGCCGTTCGCGTAGCATATCGGCGGCGTGTCGCTCCAGCCGCCGGCGAGGTCGATGCGAAGCGGCAGCTCGACACGAACGCGGGAACGCATCGCAAGAAGGCGTCCGTAGTCGATCAACTTCATCTTCTCGGCCAGGCCGTGCTTCTCCCAAAGTCCGTCGGTTTTAAAGTTATCGTCCAGCCTGTACTTCAGGTCGTACCACCCGTCCTTGCCGACAGGCAGACAAGTGAAGCACTCGTCCTTGGCGAGCGAAAGGCGCTTGAAGCGTCCGGCGGGCACGTTGGTCACGATGTTGCCGCCGGCAAGGTCGAGCTCGCATGCTACGGAGTCCACGTATGTGTTGCCGTCGCCAAGCGCATTCAGCAGCTCGCGCGAAGATCCTATGTGGAAGAACACGCACTTTGGCATTACGTTTACGTTGAAAGGCGCAAAGCCATCAAGCAGAATCTTCGGAAACTCTTCGTATATGTCGCCGGCGACGGGAAGCGACTTCATCTTCTCGGCGGTGGGCCAGTCGATGAACATTATTCCGGTGTCGATGAGGTGGCGGCCCTTCGTAACCTTTGGCTTCTGGAGAAAGCCCTTTACCGGCACCGAGCCGCGAACCTTCGAACCGCCATCCACGACGTAGACGCCGTGGCGCTGCGCCTGGAAAGGTCCGTCGGGGTAGGCGATTCCGGTAACGCCCTTGCCTGCAAGGTCTGCCGCAGCGTAATTGAAATCGAGAAGAACGTCGCCAGAGCAAACGAGAAGCCCGCCTGCGCTCGGCATGGGCAGCTTCTCCATCGTCTCGACTATGTGCGCGAACATGCTGCGTCCGTCGCGCATAGGCACAAACGCCTTGCCCATCGCCGCGTAGCCGGGAGTGCGACGGGCGTCGCCGCCCGAGTGGCACACGAGCACATTCCCTGAGAGGCCGGATATCTTGTTTAGCGCGTTCACGGTTGCGCCAAGGGAACCGACGCGCCTTCCGCCGGGATCTGCGATAACCACGACGCGCGAATCGCCTTGCGTCTGGGCGCGATATCCCTTCGCCTGAGCCTCGTTGGCGGCTGTTATGACTATTCTGTCGAACATATGTCTATGCCTCCGTTTTAAAAGTCTCGTCAATGGCGCATGGCACCGTCGGCACAGGCGCGGAAGCGGCCACGGGAAAGCGCTGCGCCGATTATCAGAAGAAGGATGCCAGGCACGAGAAAGAACTGGTATCTCTCGGCGGCGCGGCGCTCCTCCTCGCTCTGCTCCTTGGCCGCGACCTGCCTGAGGAATCGCCTGTAGATTGCGCCAAGGGTCGTCTCTGCCGTGCCTGCGGTCGCAAGCGGAACATAGCGGCCGGACGAAGCTTCAGCTATCGCCTTGAGCGCGGCTTCCTCAAGCTTTACCTTTACTTCGGAGCCTTGGTGCCGCATCACGCCACGTCCGTCCTCGGATGGGATCGAGGCACCCGATCGCGGGTCTCCGATGCCTACCGTGAATATCGGCACGCCGCGCTTCTTGGCGAGTGCAGCAGCCTGAAGCGCCTCACCCCTCAGGTCGCCGCCGTCCGAAATCATTATGACGGCATTGTGGTCGTCCGCCGCCGGATCAAGTGCGTCCAGTGAAGCTCGAATCGCCGCGCCAAGATCTGTCTCCCCGCGCGGGGCGCTTTCGGGGGACATCTGCTCCAAAGCACCGCGCAGATATCCACGATCGGTCGTCAGCGGGCATATCGCAACGCCTGTGCGGCGAAAGGCGACCAATGCGCAACGGTCGCCATCGAGCGAGTCGATAAGGTCGGCAACATCAGCCTTGGCGCGTTCGAGACGGTTCGGGCGGACATCCTCCGCAAGCATTGAACGCGAGACGTCTATTGCGACGACCACGTTGCGGCTTCTGGAAATCGTCTTCTCAAGCGTACGCCCCCACTGCGGACGCGAAGCCGCGAAGAGGCAAAGGACAAGGCCGGAAAGTATCGCAGCGGACTGAAACGACGACCCGTGAGACTTAGGCACGTTAAGGGTGATCTTGCAGAGCGCCTTTTCACGGCGGGCACGCAGGAATGTCCACCAAAGTCCAGCAACAGGCACGAGCACCACAAGCGCCAGCATCCCTGGGAATGCAAACCTCATCGCAGCATCCTTCCCTTATATGGGATGGTAACGCCTCCGTCAGGCGGCTTTATGTCGGACTTGCCGGATTCTCCCCTTCGCTCGTGTATCCATACAGACTTCGTATAGCCAGCCCTGTCAAGGTAGTTGTGCTTGAACACCCAGAGTATCCGCTGGTTGTCGAAATCGTCGTCCACCAGCACGTGCAGGGTGCGATCCTTGGGAACGCCGTGCTTCACAAGGAGCTTAACCGACTCCTCGGGGGTTACGAGCTTGTCCTGGAACTTTATGCCGAACCTCGTGACCCGCACGAGCGGATGCGCCACCGTCGATTTAAGATTGTCCGACGGCACGCTTACGCATCCGCAGGAAAGGAGGCTCATGTACAGCACAGTCCCTGCGACTATGCTCATGAGCGGATTGCGCCGCCACAACTGAAGACCGACCGTAAGCGCACCTGCGATGAACGGCCATGGGGTGCGCCACTGAAGCCCGGCATAGGAATACACTATAAGCGCGGCGATTATGACCGGCGAAACATAGGCGCCGAGCGACGACACCCAATTCGGCAATTCACGTCCACGTCCGCCAAAAGCGACAAACGGCAGCGCACGAAGGGCGTAGTTCGCGGCGAATACAGCGGCCACGACGCAGAGCATATACAGGATTTCACTTTTCATGCGAAACGAAACTCCTTATCTGATCGGTGAATATAACCAGAAACAGTGCGACCATGGCGAACTCCATTCCGTTAGTGCGCGCCCTTATCACATCCGGATCAATCGCCATGCCGAGAAGGCACACTACGAAAGCCCCAACGGTCACGCCTAATACCCAGTATGAGTGGTTGAGCGCAGATATCACAGTGCAATACTTGAGGTGCAAACCTCTTTTCATCGTCTGGGATGCGGTCTCGAGCGCATAATTCTCATCGGTCAGCATGAGGATCAGATACGCCTTCTGCAGAACAGGAATGTTCTTCCACCTCTCCAGCATGGAGAATCCGTAGAATGCATACCGGAAATTCACCGCTATGGTCATTAGCACTATGGTCGCAACAGGCGCGCGGACGGCGACCTCCGGGACCGCAGCGAAGCTCATGGTGCCGGTGATCCAGAGCGACGACGACAGGAAAGCCCAAAGCGGGGCAAGCACTACGTTGCCCTTGGCCGCCAGAAGGACTCCCGCCACAAAGCCCATGGTCGTATAGCCCATAAGCACCGGTAACGAATCGACAAACGCCCGGCGAGCGGCGAACCTCCACTCAAGCGCGCCGCTCAAGGAGTATCCTCTCGACGCGGACGGCGTCCTCTGGCGTGTCGACGCCGACGCCTTCGTCGTTCGTCTGAACGACAGCGATCTTAGCCCCCATCCAGAGCGCGCGCAACTGCTCGAGCTTCTCCGTCTTCTCAAGTTCGCACGGTGGTTCGGCTATGTAACGCCTCAGGAATTCGCCCCGATATGCGTAGATGCCAAGATGCCGGACGTATAGTCCGCTCGAAAGATCGCTTTCGCGGTCGCGGTCGCACGGAATCGGCGCACGCGAGAAGTACAGGGCGCCGCCATCCCTGTCGAGGACGACCTTGACGACAGTCTTTGCGGCGAGATCCTGCGCCGTCTTGATGGGCGTCACGGCGGTGGCCATGGACCAGCGCGCATCCGTCTTGAGCTTCGCAACAAGCTCGTCGACAAGCGCAGGATCGATAAGGGGCTCATCACCCTGTATGTTGACTAGTATGTCGTCGTCCGCAAAGTCGCCAGCCGCGCAAGCGATGCGGTCCGTGCCGCTCGGCAGCTCAGACGGCGTCATCACGGCGCGGCCCCCGTTGCCTTCAACCGCCGCGGCGATGCGCTCATCGTCTGTTGCGACGAGAACCTCGTCAAGGCTCTTCGCCTTCTTTGCGGCCTCGACAACCCACGCCACCAACGGCTTGCCCGCAAGAATCGCGAGCGGCTTGCCGGGGAACCGGCTAGATCCGAACCGGCTAGGGATTATTCCATATGTCTTCATTTGTCAGTCCAACCCTTCTATGGATATTTCGTCATCTACGTCGATGTTGTCGTTAGCGGCATCGTCGCCACTCTCGATAAGTGCGACCTTCTGGAAGAACGTCCTGCGGAGCGACGCAAGTCGGCGCTCCTGTCGTTCAAGCGACCAAAGTATGAAACGCCATTTGCGCAGGAAGTCGAAACCCGACGGCAGGTGCGGGGAAAAGCCCTCGAACTTGTCGCGCATGACGGAAAGCTGCCAGGCCATTGCATGAGTGCGGAACTCGAAGCCGTTGAAGAACCGGTCAGCAAGCTCAGCCATCGTCACGTTGTGGTTGCGCTGGTATTCCTTTAGGGTGTGCGCATAGAAGCCAAGGTAGAAATTGGCGATGTCCGCCAGGTTCTCCTCGTCATGGGCAAGCGACGGCCAGCCGAAGCTGCCCCTTACCGAACAAGTGGACACGGTCTTCGGCACAACCCGCTGATGGATCATGTCATACTCGAAATCGTATATCTCCTTGCCGACGCCGAAGAGCGGACTTTCCGTTCGCGGATCGTACTTCTTCATCGCCATGTTCTGCGCCGCAGCATCCCCCATCAGCGAGGCAAGGCCAAGGACGAACTCCTTTTCCTCGACGGACGAGTCGTCGACGTTGCAGAAGTAGTTGGCGGGGATCGAATTCATCGGTTCGCCCTCGCAACGCGCGCGGATGTAGAAGTCGAACGGACCCCTTCCCTTGTGCGCCCGGCGCCTGAGGAGCTTGTACGAATCGCTCAACTTGACCCCAAGCGCCTTCAGCGCACCGATACGCGCCATCATGTAGGCACCGTAGTACTTGCGCGAACTTGAGAGACGCTTCTCAATGAGGCTCATCTCCAACGGGCTTCGGTTGGTCTTGTAGACTATTTCGCGCGTAGCGCCGCGTCCAAGGGGGACGTTCTCGCCCTCAAGATAGACCTCATACACATTTGCGTACTCGACTATCTCGTCCTTAGACATGAAGCCCCTGAGGTTGGACAGCAGCACCTCGCTGCGGTCGTCCGAGCCGGGATGCATCACAGGCCGTCCATCCACGAACGTCGCTCCGGGCAGCGCCGTGCGCCGGTCGTCGAAGGAAGGCGTGGAGCCTTCGCCCATCACCGAGTATATTTCGCCGGTGATGTGCATGTAGAGGGTTTCCACAAAGATCTTGCTCGTATCGTCGGCAAGCTCCGGACTGGTAAGGAGCGACTCGTAGAGAGAGACTATCTCGCTTATGCGGCGCGCAAGGTCGGCGTCGTCCAGATGGAGACCAAGCGCGAACGACTCCATAAGCTTCTCGACTTCGGGGATCAACCTCTCAAGGGCCACGCCGCGTCTAATGCCGAAGAACTCGATCTCATGGTGGCCGCGGAACTTCGGCGTGCGCGTGAACGAATACCTGTTGCCCTCGTATATCGAAACAAGCTCCTTGAGGCCTCGCTCGAACTCGGCGCGGTCGGACAGCGCCAGTTCGGAGAACTTGCGGAACTCCGGGAAAGTAAGGAAATGCACACCGCGCGTGGAGTGGTAGTAGTTGAGCTTGGAGGCTATCCTCTTCTTGGCGGCGGCCAGGGCCACGCGCATCGCGCCCTCTGTCCATACAAGCGGCTTCACGCGCCATTCCTGACCGATGGAACGGTAGTACTCCAGCGTAACCTCGTTGCGGTCGCCCATGACAATGTCGGCCAGCGTGAAGCCCGCCGCGGTGCGAAGCCAGTTGTCGGCGGCGCACAGGGCCTTGGAAGGCACATCGCGCTGGGAAGTCTCTATGCGGTCATCCACTACGTTGCAGCAAAGTATGTCGCGCATCAAAACATCGCCGCGCTTGGCCATCGGCACGTGGGAGAGCTTCCAGAAGCGTCCGTCCAGCAGCGGGAACGCCGCCACTGAATGGTTGCCGCTTGTCATCGTCATGACCCAGCCGGCACGCTTGTGGGTAAGGGCATCCTTGCGGACTACAAGCACGCTGGGACGTCCCGCTAGGTGTTTGAGCACGCCATCCTCGAACACATAGGTGTCGTTGTCGACGTCCCATGCATGGAACAGGCGTTCACGCCCCATCGCGACCACCTTGACGGCGGTCTTGCGTCTTGTACCGGCCTTGCGGATGCGTGCGTAAAACTGTCGTATTGCGCTGCTCATGACTCGCCATGCCCCCCGCAACTGCATTCATGGCCATGCCCGTGATGGTGTCCGCATCCGCAAGAGCATTCTTCATTATGGGCGAACTTTCTCTCGCGCGATATCAAATCCTCGGCCAGCGCCCCGACGCCGTCCAGATCGCACTCGTCTGCCGCGGCAAGCAGGTTCTCAAGCGCAGGAAGCACGTATTTGCCGAACTGGGGCTGCCCGACGCTTGCGAGCCGCCCATAAGCGCCAAGGCACTGCACCAACCGCTGGACCGCCGCATGCGGCAAAACGGACGGCATGTTCACATATCCGCTCTTATCGGCATAAAGCTTGGCCATCGCAAGCCGTTCAGTTTCAGTAAGTGGCTTGACATATGGATCGTAGAGGAGCGAGGCGAGATCGTAAGCCGCCGGGCCCATGCGCATCCCCTGGAAATCGATGAAATAGCATTCGCCTTTCTTCCAGAGAACGTTCGTCGACTGGAAGTCGCGATGCACAAGCGCCTTCGGTTCGCGTTCCAGAAGCTCGGCTACGGCTGACAGCTCCTTTTCGACAGCTTCTGGACACTCCATGCGGAAGCGGTCGCCGAGGCAGTGCTTCTTGAACAGCTCACGTTCCCAACGCCAGAGATCAGGGTCAAACATTGGCTCAAGCTCCAATGCGCTCGCGTCCAAAGCATTGAAAGCGGCGAGGCGCTCGACAACCTTTGCGTAATCGCCGAGCGACATCTTGCGGTCAACGCCGACATTCTCCATGACCAGCGTCTTCATCTCGGGGAGATCGGCCAATATCTCAGGCACGCATATTCCATGGTCCTTCAACCACCGGGCATGACCAGCATAGCGCGCATTTTCACCGCGCTTCGAGTCGTCATACACCACTGCTATGCAGCCATCTACGTCAAAAAAGCAACGGTCGCTGCCGCGTGCGCCAAGGAACTTCACCGAACCGTCGGGCAACTCGCGGCCCGCAAAGGCCGCCTTGATCTGCGGCAGGTCGGAAAGCGCGTTGTCGTCGCCGTCGGTGTTGACGGCAACATAGCTTTCGATCGTTCCTGCATCCGCCCAGAGGAGGTTCTTGGGGCATATGGCCTGCACGAACCTTCCGTCCATCATGGCGCGCTCATATGCCTGGATTATGCTCGAAAAGCCTTTCGGCTCTATGTAGCGCAGGATGTCGGGATACAGCAGGGCAACGCCGCAGTAGGTATACGTTCCCGGGAAACACGGATCTGGGCTATCCCAACATGTGACATAGCCGTCAGGATCGGCCTCAATCGTCCTAGGGCCTTCCTTATCGGTTGCCAGACAACGCCCGACAAGCGGCACGGTTCCCTTGAAGTTCCGCTCGAACGGGTTGCTGTCCACGCCCTCCAATACTACATCGCCGTTGACCAGGTAGAAAGGATCGTCGCCAATCCATTCGCGAAGCGGGTTGAGCACCCCGCCAGTACCTAATATCTCAGGCTCAAAAGAGGCGCGGCATCCGTTCGCAGCACACCAGGCCTCGACCTGCTCGTGCAGGTAGTGGCAATTTACGACAATGTCCTCTACGCCCCATCCCCTGAGGAGATTGACGACTCGCGCAAGCATGGGCTCGCCCCAGACGGGGAGAAGTGGCTTTGGTGCGGCGCAGGTCAGGGGGCTGAGCCTAGTGCCCAGTCCCGCAGCCAACACTACCGCCTTCTTAGCCACCATGCCTTACATCCTTTGCACGTGCTGTCGCTGGGTTCTCATCCTGGGCTCTTCAAGGAAGAGGGCGTACCACTGGTCGCCAAGCCCGGAGTTGGAGAAATGCGCAACCTTCTTGTTCATGAGAAGCTCATGATTGCGCTTCAAGACTTCATTGTCACTCGACTTGAGGGCTTCTGCAAGAGCCTTGAAAGCGCTCTCGCCTTCGTCCTTGTCTCCATTGCGCTGCAAAAGTATCCAGCTCCATTCCGCAGCAAGCAGTACATTCTGGTTGTACTTAAGCCGCTTCACGCTCTTATTGTAGACCTTCTCGATATCCTCCGTCTTCGCATCCGTCATGTACATGCGAGCAATCTTGATCGAGACAGTCGTAGGATCGATGAACATCGCCTTTGGCATCAAAGCGTCCACAGCCTTGAAATCCTTGATCATCCAGTTGAGCTGCAGCTGGGCCGTAGCCTTCTGCCGATCGATCATGGGAATCAGCAGGCGATATTTGGACAGGCGCTCGGTCTCCTTAAGGGCTTCCCGAACGAACACCTTGGTGTCGTTCTCAATCTCGCGCTGGGCGTCCTTCTGAGAACCTGGCGGCCTGAACTGCCATCGCTGGACCTTGGCCTGCAACCTCTTCTGCCCGTCAAGAAGTATGCCTTGAACGCGCTCCATGTCAGCCTTAATGCGCTTCTGGAGATTGTATCCGACCACGCCCTGGAAAACACCGAACGCAACGACGCCAGAAAAGACGCTCCATCCGACGCCCCAATCTGCCGCAAAAAAAGCGACACAATAAATGCCGCCACCGACGGCAAGTGCTGTAAGCAATGTTATCATGCGTCAATTATACCATAATTACGTGTCTTCACACAAGCGCGGGTATTTTTTGCGGGCGCATCTACGGTGCACATGCAAAGGTCTGCCGCGCAAAACAGGGAACGCCCATGAATAATGAATGGCAAGCGCGCGCAAAATGAAAATCAGGAGCACGCAGGATGTGCAGCAAACAATCGAAGATACGCCAAAAAATTCGTATAGGATTATGTAGAGCACCGCGCCGATAAGACACGCAATTGCGTATATCTCCTTGCGGAAGATGGCAGGCACGTCATTTATAAGGACATCACGCAGAACGCCTCCAAAAACACCTGTCACTACGCCCATGATCACCGCGCACCAGGGAGGGAACCCATGCATCAACGTCTTCTCAAGTCCAAGCACCGTAAAAAACGAAATGGCTATCGTGTCGAACACGAACCATGTTATCTTCTCGGATATGAACCTGCGCCCGAAGACGGCGACCCCAACCAAAGCCGCAAACGTCGTTATGAGATAGCTGGCATCCTTCATCCAGAACGGAGGCAGATTAAGCATTATGTCCCTTAGCGTGCCGCCGCCAAGCGCCGTGACCAGGCCTACCACATAGGCGCCAAACAAATCAAACTTCTTTATTGAAGCAAGTCTTACGCCTGCAATCGCACCGGCGAACGTCCCCATGTATTCAAGAAGGAAGCTGAACGGATCCCTCCCGAGCACCAAGTCAAGATGCTTGTACCAGTCCATACTAAAAAACTCCGTCATTTCACATCTCCCACGGTTTAGGTTCAGGTGGCGCAATCGTCGTCTTGTCCTCCGGCGAAAAACTCGTGTCGCTCTGCGGCGCAACCTTTGCCAGTTCTGAAAGAAATCCTATTGCGCAGGAAACGCGACCTAGGGGACCCAGATCGACATCAACGATGGTGCCGTCTCCGTATTCAAGGCTTACCCCCACCGGCAGCTTTCCCGGATTCTTCATGGCTGCTGCGCCAAGACGCTCCATCTTAGTCTTCAATTCTGGATCGTCATATCTCATCTTGACATTAAGGCGTTTGGAAACCAGCGGCATGGCCTCTTCAAGCGGATAAGCCTCCCTCACCTGAAAAGACACCTCCCCCAGAGACGGGTTCTCCTTGGAGGCGTCTTCCTTCTCGTAAACCGTACGATGTGATATGTCGCCGCACACCATGACAAGCTGGTCTACGCGCCCTTCAAGATCGCTGCACTTCTGCCACGCCTTTGCATACGCCATGGCATCTGCCTGTCCGTTGCCGTCGTCAAGGGTCAGTATCGCCCACTTCTGCCCAACGCTTCCGTCGGGACGCGGCTTGGGCATCTTTACCGAACACCCGGACAGCATCGCGACGACACGCACCTCCAGTCGCTTCAGAAGGAGAGGATCCAACTTTTTCTGCTGAAAGCGCTTCTTGAGCTTCGAGCGCTCGGAGCTGACGGCCCTGTCGAAGGACTGCTTGTCAGAATACGGAACCTCGCCCTTCGCCCGCACGATGTTTCGCGCAAGCGACTTGAGAAGCCATTCGTCGTCCTTGCACTTCATCAGCATTTCGTCGATCGGCGAGAGCAAATTCTTGGAGGAATCCTCTTCGGACTGTTCTTCTTCACCGGCAACATCCTGCTGAACATCTGCTGCATCGTCGACTGCCGGCGCGCCGTCGTCTTCTGTCTTATCCTCCTCAACCGGACGGCGTGCTATCTTGTCCAAAGAGAACTGGATGTACTCGTCGCCTATCTTTGCCTGCGACACCTCGGCGATAATGCGGCGGCACGACTGCAGCGGATGCCCGGAAACGTACACCCCGAGAAGATCGCGTTCGTTCTTCAAGTCCTCCGCAGGAGAAAATGGAGCGCAATCCGCGAGCTCGGCATCAGTCACCCTATCCTCGCCGCCAGCCATCAGGTCGAAGAAGTTGGCCTGCGCGCTCGACTTTTCCTTGGCACGCTGCTGCGCCTTCTTCAGTGCGAACTCTATGTTCTTGAAAAGTTTGGCCCGGTTGGGCTCAAGCGTCGAAAACGCCCCTGTGCGGGTTAGATTCTCCAAGACCCTCTTGTTCAACGCGCTGCTGCCGGCAAGGCGCATGCAGAAATCCATGAACCCGATGTACGGTCCTTTCGCCTTGCGCTCGGCCACTATAGCTTCCGCCGCGACTTCCCCGACACCCTTTATGCCTCCAAGGCCATAACGTATGCCCTTCGAATCGCTTGTCGGAACGAAGCGCAAACCAGACTCGTTCACGTCCGGCAACTTGAGCTCCAGCCCCATCTCCTGCGCCTCGGCTATGAAGCCGGGTAGTTTGTCGAAGTTGCCGATTTCGGACGATATCTGAGCGCACATGAACTCGGCCGGATAATGCGCCTTCATGTAACCGGTCTGATATGCGACCCATGCGTAGCACACGGCATGAGACTTGTTGAACGCATAGGATGCAAACGCCTCCCAATCCGTCCATATCTTCTCTATGAGCTTAATGGCCTCGGATTCATCCTTCCACTTTTCGATGCGGAATTCAGGATTGTCCAGACACCCTTTTACGAACTTCGCCTTGAGCTCATTCATGATGTCCATGAGCTTCTTACCCATGGCCTTGCGGAGCTTGTCCGACTCGCCTCGCGTGAAGCCTGCGAGAAGTCGCGAGAGAAGCATCACCTGCTCCTGGTAGACAGTCACACCGTAGGTGTCTTTCAGGTACTTCTCCATCAAAGGATGGTCGTAGGTGACAGGCTCCTGACCCTGCTTGCGCGCAACGAAGCGTGGAATGTACTCCATTGGACCAGGACGGTACAACGCGTTCATTGCGACGAGATCCGTAAGGCGCTCCGGCTGAAGCGCGATAAGCCACTTCTTCATGCCGTCCGATTCGAACTGAAACAGTCCAGTCGTCTCGCCGCGTCCGAATAGCTCGTATGTCAGCCTGTCGTCATCAGGTATGGCGTCCGGGTCCAGCTCTATTCCGCGTTCCTTGAGAAGCGCCACGCACTCCTTCTCCACGGTTAGCGTCTTGAGCCCGAGGAAGTCCATCTTGAGAAGGCCCACAGGCTCAACGTAGTGTCCGTCGTACTGCGTTGTCAGCAACCTGTCTTCGCTGCTCTCGCCCGACGACGGCTTCTTCTTGCCTCCCTTTTCCGGCGTCGGCATAACCGGCAAGGTCTCTATCAGCGGATCGCGCGAAATGATCACGCCGCAAGCATGCACACCTGGCTGCCGGATGGACCCTTCAAGCCGCGCGGCGCGCTCCATAAGCTTATGCACGGTCGGGTCGGGCGAATTGAACGCCGCCTCAAGGTCCGGTGCGGTCTTGCGAGCCTTCTTGAATGTGATCTTCGGGACTTCAGGGACCAATCCTGCGAGCTTGTTCGTTTCCTGCAGCGGATAGTCCATAACACGGCCAACGTCCTTTATGGCGGACTTTGCCGCCATCTGACCGAACGTAACTATATGGGCAACATGATCGGCGCCATACTTCTTGGTGACGTAGTCCAACACCCGTTCGCGGCCCGAATCGTCGAAGTCGACATCGATATCAGGCATAGAGATGCGATCTGGGTTAAGAAAGCGCTCGAAGAGCAGATCGTACTTCAGTGGATCAACGTTGGTGATGCCCAACGAATACGCCACGGCCGAGCCGGCGGCAGATCCTCGCCCTGGCCCGACCCACACCCCAAGGCGCCTCGCTGCGTCTATGTAGTCGTGGACTATAAGGAAGTATCCTGGGAAACCCATCGTGCGGATAGTATCAAGCTCAAACTGGACCCGCTCCACAGTCTCCTTCGGCAGGTTCTCTCCCCAGCGCCGCCTGGCTCCCGCCCAGACCAGCGAAGCGAGGTATTCCGCCTCGAATTGTATCCTTACCACCTTCTCGTATCCGCCAAGCTTGTCGACACGCCCAGGTGGATACATCCCCTTCAGCGTCTCTTCGTCGTACTTGCCGCGAACGTCGTCCTCGGTGCCGAACTCCGGAGGGATCGCAAACTTAGGCATTATGGGGTCGGAGTCAAGCTTAAAATCCTCAATGCGCTCCGCGACTTCACGGGTAGCCGCGATCAGTTCAGGATTCTCCGCAAAAAGGGCCTTCATCTCGTCCTCGGTCTTGAAGTACTCCTGGCCCGTGTAGATGAGGCGCTTCGAGTCGGACATCTTCGCGCCGGACGAGAGGGCGAGAAGCACGTCGTGCGAGTCGTCGTCTTCCTTGTCGAGAAAATGCACGTCATTCGTTGCGATGACGCGTATGTCGAGCTTCTTCCCGAGCTCGAGCATCCCCTTCACGACCTTTACTTGGCGTTCGTACAGGTCGGCAAACTCACGGCGGGCCTCCATAGGGACGTCATCGCCCGCCTTGACCGATTTGTGCAGCATCACTTCCAGCGAATAATCGTCGCCGAAAAGGTCCTTGTACCACTTTGCGACGCGCTCGGCCTCTGCCATGCGATCGGTCTCGATTGCGTGCGCAACCTCGCCCGCGATGCACGCGGCGGAGCAGTGAAGACCCTCATGATACTTCTCCAGCAGGGAATGGTCGATTCGCGGACGGTTGTAGAAGCCGTGTATGTGCGCTTCCGAGATGAGCCTTACGAGATTATGGTAGCCGGTCTTGTTCTTGGCGTGCAGGCAGAGGTGGTAGCGCCTTTCGTTCTTGTCGCGCGTCCTCAAATCGCCGGTCGACGTCACGTACGCCTCGCACCCAAGTATCGGCTTTATCGGCGGCAGCTCCGCAAATTCCTTCTTCTTCGAATGGCATGCGTCGTAGAATGCCTTAAGGGCGAACAGATTGCCATGATCAGTAACAGCCAACGCGGGCATCCCCCACCGCCGTGCGCACACAACCAGCGGATTGATCTGGCACTGCCCGTCGAGCATGGAATACGTAGTATGCAGATGAAGATGTACAAAATCACCCATGGCGAGATAGTATATCAAAAATGCCTCTGGCAGGGCCGACAAACAGGAACGTCGTGTTCAGAACTGAATGCAAGTTCTGGAAGAAAACGCAAGTTTATCCGA
>CAMZEN010000014.1 GCA_947305775.1 uncultured Verrucomicrobiota bacterium | reverse complement strand
TCTGGCCAAAGCGGCTTAAGGAGTTTTTGCTGACCCACCCTCTTTACAAGTCACCGTACCAAGGAAAGCGGATGGATGAGAGGATACGTCGGCAGGATGAACTTGGGTTCTTTGGCGATTATTTAATCGCAGGCAAGACGCCCCAATTCAGTCCCAATGCTAGGACACCCCCAACAAGAATTCCTAAATCCACTTTCTCAACGTGGTGCGCGATATGCCAAGCGCCGAGGCTGCACGAGTGACATTAAGCGCATATTTGCGCAGAACGCGCCTGACATGCTCACGAATCGCGTCATCAAGCAAATCCGGAACGTTGCCATTCAAAGAACAGCTTTCTTCCTCTTCTAATCCTGCATTCATTTCCCTATGCCGCGCTACAAGACGCGCAAAATCGTTCTCGCCCAGAACTAATGCCCGCTCCAGCAAGTTCATCAGCTCACGCACATTCCCCGGATAATCGTATTCTTTCAGCGCGACAATCTGCTGAGGTGCGAGATGTTTCCTTAAGCGGCCGAACCACCAGTGATCGGCAATATCGTCAATGTCCTCCTTGTGTTCCCGAAGCGGAGGAACCCGTATCTGAACAACATTCAAGCTCTCCGACGGGAATGTCGAAATCGCTGTTCCCGACCTCCTTGTCGATGGCGTCGATCTTGTCCTTGGCGTCCTTGCCGGTCGAGGTCGTAAACAGGCATCTGTAGAGCTTGTCGACGAAGCCACCGGAAATGTTGTCCTTGTCGAATATGCCATCCTTCGGCAGGACGTACTCCACATCGCCGAAGAACGCGTTGTAGATGCCGTTGGTCTTGTCAATGATATCTTCCAGGTTGTCCAACGCGCTCTGCAGGCGGTTGAGACCGCACGACACGTCGTAGATCAACTCTGGCAGCGAGATGCCGAGCTTGTGCAGCTCCTCGAGGATCGCGAGGAAGCGGCAACCCGCGTCCTTTTGGGTCGTGCCCTTGTGGAGTATGGAGTCTACTATCGCCTTGATCTTCGCCCGGACGTCCTTCGAGAGCGATATCCCGGACGTCTTGGAGTGGTCTGCTGAGGCTATGGCTCCTGTACTTACGCTTGAAGGCATCTTCGCCCAACCACATACATTATACGATCTTCCTCGCAATTTGTGGATAACCTGTGCGGGGACTTTGAAAATCGAATATACAGCGGCAGAAGAAAATGATATAATGTCATTAATGCAAATTAAAAGGATAAGCATATTTGAGGAGTTCAGTCGTGCGCGCGAAGAGCGGCCGAACGATCCGGCGTTCCTGGTAGCGAGCGGAGACCGTTCGCTACCAATATCGTGGCGACAGTTCACTGACGACATCGCCACAATCGCCCACCTCATAGAAGCAAACGTCCCCGGCGCGGCCATCGGCATACTCGGAGAGAACTCATACGAGTGGATGGTTGCGCACGCGGCCTGTCTAATGTCGAACGCAGTGGCGATCCCGCTAGATTCGAACCTTAACGTAGACGAGATCGTGAGCAGGCTCAAGGCCGTTGACGCAAGCGTACTTGTGCATTCGTCATTATACTCGCATAAGGCACACGAAGTCGCAAAGCATATACCTGGTCTTATAACCGGCGGCTTCGGCACACGCAAGACGGATCTGTACCTCAACGCAAGCCGTAAGACAATAGCACTCGGGTTCAAGACAATCTGGTCCAAAGAACCAGTCGCCTCGGACAGGGTATCCATGATCGTATTCACGAGCGGGACCACATCGGAACCGCGCGGCGCAGAACTCACTACGCGTGGCCTTGAAACATTCTGCGAATTCGCCGCGAGCGAGCTGGCGATGAAGCCTGGCGACCATTCGCTGATGCTGCTGCCGCTCTATCACATATTCGGCATCGCCACCGCATACCTCATGCTCGTGCGCGGAGTCGCGCTGGGCGTATGCCCGGACTTCCGCCGCATATACGACGCCGTGGAGCGATTCCGTTCGGACTTCCTGTTCCTCGTGCCTGCGCTTGCGGACATACTCGCGGCAAAGATAGCCCTTCACGGCAACTCCGCCACAGAAGCCTTGGGCGGACCGATCAACTGGATACTCACCGGAGGCGCGCCGCTCGCCGAACGCGTCCGCAAGAAGCTCACCGAACTCGGGATAAAGGTGATCACGGGCTATGGTCTAACAGAGACGACCTCTCTATACTCGCTGGCATCGAACGAAGGCGACCCCCGCCCCGGCAGCGCTGGACTTGCGGCGATACATCCAGATGTCGAAACTAAGGTCTCCCCCGAAGGCGAACTGCTCATTCGCGGGCCAAATGTGATGAAGTGCTATCACAACATGCCGGAGCGCACCAAAAAGGCCATCGACCCTGATGGATGGTTCCACACAGGCGACACGGGCAGAATCGACGATGACGGCTTCGTATGGATAACGGGCAGGATATCAAGAACAATCATTCTTTCGTCCGGCAAAAAGGTCGCCCCCGAGGAGCTTGAGTCGAAACTGCTCGCGATTCCTGGCGTCCATGAAGCGCTTGTCTTCGGCAACGGAACCACCAGAGAGATATCGGCCATGGCATATGGCGAGATCACCGAAGAGGCCCTCAAGAAGGCGGTAGGCGAGCTGAACATCTCCATGCCGGTATACAAGCGAATCTCGAAAGTGTCGCTCCGCAAGGAGCCATTCCCCAAGACTTCGTCCGGAAAGATAAAGCTATCCACCCCTGACGAGCTTCAGACGCGGTAGCCGGTTTATTCGCCAGAGGTCGGGATTACGATATCTCGAACGGTGAATTCTGACCGAGCACGGCCAGGGAGACATCCTCGCGGCCAATAGAGGATAGCGTTTCGCGCATGGCGCGCTCGGCGATGTGGGGCGCGTTGCACTCTTCGGAAAGGTGCGCAAGGGCTATGCGCTTCAGCCTAGGAGAGGCGAAGCGACGCACAAGCTCGCAAGACTGGTCGTTTGAAAGATGTCCGCGCGGACCAGCTATGCGCTGAATCAGGCTTGGTGGACGTCCGCTTTGGCGGAGCATAACAGGATCGTGGTTTGATTCGAGCGTCGCAACATCCGCCTCGGCAAGATGCACCCCTACAGAATCAAGCGGCGTGCCTATGTCGGTACCATGAAAATACACAACCCCTTCCGCCCGTATCACATAGCCGACGGGATCGGACGTGTCGTGCGGAATCGAAAAAGGCATTACCTCGAAAGGGCCGATCTCGAATTGCTGTCCGTTCTCGAAATGGACAAACGCATCTTCATCAATCCTCTCGTGCCACGCTATCGTTTCGGACGTCATGATGTTCGCAAAAATGGGAACATCCGGGAAGCACTTGTGGAAGGTCTTGATGCCGGCAATGTGGTCGTCGTGGCTGTGGGTGATGACGATTCCGTCAAGGCACGAAACATCAACGTCGACAGACGCCGCACGACGCTTCAACTCGCGGCAACTAAGGCCGCAGTCGACAAGCATCGTGCGTCCGCAGCTCTCAAGGCAACATGCGTTGCCCTTGCTGCCGCTGGCAAGCGATACGATTCTCAATTCCTGCCGAACGCGCGGTGCGCGATGTCCTTACGGTAATATGCCTTTTCGAAGGCGATCTCGCTCACACCGGCATAGGCGGTGTCGACCGCCTCGCGCAAAGTTGCGCCCAAACCGGTTACGGAAAGCACACGTCCGCCGGACGTAACCACGCCACCGTTTTCGACCTTCGTGCCGCAGTGGAACACGACGGCACCCTTCGCGGCGGCGGCGTCAAGGCCGGTTATAGGCTTCGACTTAAGGTATGCGCCGGGATAGCCGCCGGAGGCAATGATGACGGTCGCGGACATCTCAGGGCGCACGACGACGTCGCCGCTTGCAAGGCAGCCAGTCGCGGCGTTCATGAGGGCCTTCGAGAAATCGCCCCCAAGACGCGGCAGGACAGCCTCGGTCTCCGGGTCGCCGAAGCGTGCGTTGAACTCGACTACGTTTACGCGCGAACCGCTCTTGGCGATACGTCCACCCTCGGGGGTGACCATCAGCCCGGCGTAGAGTATGCCGCGGTATTTGATGCCGCGCTTTGCAAGCTCCTGCACGACAGGCAGTATGATGCGATCGCGAATATAGGGCAACATCGAGTCGGTCACAACTGGAGCCGGGGAATATGCGCCCATGCCGCCAGTGTTCGGACCCTTATCGCCGTCGAAGATGCGCTTGTGGTCCTGCGAGCTGGGCAGCAGCACAGCCGTCTCGCCATCGACGAGAGCGAGAATCGAGCACTCCTCGCCATCCAGAAACTCCTCAACAAGCACCTCGGCGCCTGCGTCGCCGAATTTGTTGGCGACAAGCATGTCGTCAATGGCGGTCTCAGCCTCTTCAAGAGTCTCGGCCACCACGACGCCCTTGCCTGCGGCGAGCCCGTCGGCCTTGATGACGACGGGCAGACCGAATCCAGGGAGAGCGGCCTTGGCCTTTTCGGGATCAGTGAACGCCTCGGCGCGTCCGGTAGGGACGCCCGCCGCCTTCATGACCTCCTTCGCGAACAGCTTGGACCCTTCCATGCGCGCGCCTGCGGCTACCGGGCCAAACGCCTTAATGCCCTCCGCCTCGAGCGCGTCCACGAGGCCGGACACCAAAGGCGCCTCTGGGCCCACGACCACCAGGTCGGGCTGCTCCTCCACGGACCAGGCCACTATGCCATCGATGTTCTCGGCATGGAGCGGAATATTCTTTGCAATCGCCGCAGTGCCGGCATTGCCAGGCGCACAGAATATCTCGTGCTTTACGGGATCTTTGGAAAGGCGCCACGCAATCGCATGCTCGCGTCCACCGCCACCTACTACAAGTATCTTCATTTCGCGTATTCCTATTCAGCAGGCAGCTTGATGGTCTGCCCGACACGCAGATTGTCGTTCTTGAGGTTGTTCATCTCACGTATCTTCGCGACGGACGTATTGAACGCACGTGCGATCAGCCAGAGATTGTCGCCTGCGGCAACCACATACTCGCGATAGGGACCTTCGCTGCTCTTGACGGGCGCCGCCTTCTGCGGGGCCGGCTGGGGCTGAGGCTGGGGAATCTTCGCTATGCGGGACGACAGGTCTTTCACGATCTCGCCGCGCTGCTGCTGAAGCTCGCTGCGAAGCTGGGCGACCGTGCCCTCCAACGCCGCAATGCGAGACGCAAGCGCGGCGGTGTCGGCGGACGAGCTGGACTTTTCAAGCTTTGCTATACGACGGGAGAGGTCGTCGATGTTGTTCTGCAAAACGTCTATCTGCCCGGAGACACGCTGCATCTCGTCATACGCCTGCTGCATAACGAATGAATCGCGCCCTCCTGGAGCCTGCGCAAAAACGTTCATCGCGCAGAACGCGGCAATCGCCAGTGTGATATTTCTTTTCATTGATTTTACCTTTCAGATTGAAAACGGCTAGAAGATCAAGAGCGCCAGCCAGATCACGCCAAAGACGCCCGCCGCCACGAGAAACCTGTTGCGCTTGCGGTCGAGCTCCTCCTGCTTGACGCTGCGGCCGAAAGCTCCCATTCCGCCACCTGATATGTAGTGGAACAGACGCCACCCGAACTTCTTGCCGTCCGAAGTCTCGCCGCTCGCCTCGCGATTCTCGTCCAGAAGCCACGGCGTCGTGGAACGCGTGTATTCGTGGACCGAGCCAAGTGTACTAGTGTGTATGGCGCTCATTACGGCAGCTTTATGGTCTCGCCGGCGTTAACCCTGCCGTCCATGGAGATCACAGTCTTGTTGGCGTCGCGTATCTTGGTCCAGGCCGAGCGTTTACCGTAGAAGCGCATCGCTATCTTATAGAGGGTATCACCCTCCTGTACGACATACTCCGGCGGACGCTCCTCATGCGGAGGTTCCTTCGGCTTGGACTTTTCCGCCTTGGCGGACTTATCCACCTTTGGCGCAACCTCGAAAGGCGTCTCGCGGCGCTCATCCTTCTCGTCTGCAATGAGCATCGCTATATCGGACGACATCTTAACGCGATCGTGAGACTCCTCCTCTTCGGCAAGAAGCCTGCCTGCTTCGCTGAAGTCCGGACGGTCCGAAGACTCGTCCTCTTCGTCAAGAAGTTCGCGTGCGCTGGACAAATCTGGGCGTTCATTCGACTCGTCATCGCCGAGGGAGGTGACAAGCCTCCTCACACGCTCGTTTTCGCGCTTGGAAGCCGCAACCTCCTGGCGAGCAACCGCCAAGTCGTCGCGAAGCTTGGAATTCTCCTGCGAAGCCTTTTCCAATTCAGCCTTCAGGCGGGCAATCTCCGCAGCCACAGGGCCCTCCCCTTCCTTCAGCTTCTCGAGTATCGCCGCGGCATACTGGCGTTCACAAACCGCCGCACGCTCGTTGGCAAGGTCCGCCTTGTCGCTGCCGGGGCTTTGCAGAACAAATTCCCGATACTGGCAAAGCGCAGCAAGATAGTCGTGGCGGCGGTCCTGGAGGAGCGTAGCCAGCTGAAAGCGCGCCGAAGCGTTGCCCGGAGTGGCGCGGACAACCTTCTCGAAGCCGTCTATCGCCGCATCGACCCGACCTGCGGTGTAGTCGGCCATGGCAGCCTGGTAAAGGTGGCCGGCACGGTCTTCGCGAAGCTCCTGCCTTGCGATGCGCTCGCATGCCGAGAGCGCCGTCGTCATGGCAATGACGGATACGATCTTGCAAAGACTATTCTTCATCATCTTCTTCCTCCTCGTCTTCGTCTTCCTCGTCTTCGTCTTCATCGTCTTCATCTTCATCGTCAAACTCGTCCTCGTCATCGAGCTCTTCCTCTTCGTCAAGCTCCTCCTCGTCCGCCTCTTCGTCAAGCTCCTCTTCATCCGCATCTTCTTCGAAGAGTTCCGCTTCCTCAACAGTCTCCTCTGCCTTGGGCTTTTCCTCCACCGGTTTGGCGACTTCGGACTTCTGCTCTTCTGCGGCCTGCTGAAGCTCCATCTGAGTGACGGGTTTCTTGTATGCGGCGGCCTTCGAGCGCGGATCGGAACGTTGGAGAGTAGGGTCGAGCTCGTTCAGCTGCTGAAGGTTCGCAAGACCGAAGTGCTCCAGGAAGAGCGGGGTGGTGCCGTAAAGGAACGGGTGACCGGGCAGTTCGGACCTGCCCACAAGCCTTATCACCTGAAGATCCATCAGAGTCTTGATGTTCGCGGTAACGTCGACTCCGCGTATTTCCTCAATCTCGCTCTTTGTGATAGGCTGGCGATAGGCGATTATGGCAAGAGTTTCGAGCGAAGCGCGCCCGAGGCGGGTGGGACGATCGAGCTTGAGCATTGCGCGAACGTAGCGTCCGCAACTGGATACCGTCTGCAGGCGGTATGTTCCGCCAGTGCTGACGAGCCTGAAGCCGCACCCAGCCACATCCAGTGCCTTTTCGAGACCTTTCAGGGCGGACTCTACCTCGCGGCTGGTGCAAGTCTTGTAGACCTCCATCACCTCGCTGTTTTCGCCCTCCTCAGGCTCTACGGCGCGGATGGATTCACGCAAGTCAGAAGCCGTCAGGGGCGTCTCGCTCGCAAAAAGAAGCGCGCCCACGATTTCCTGCAAGGACTGCGGCAAAGGTATCTTTACATCATCGCTCATGTGATGTTGTATTATACCATATTTATCAGTTCTCCAACAGCGAACTGAGGTTCATGGAATGGGATGCCTTCAGTAGCACAAGGTCGCCCGAAGATACGTCGAGGCGAAACTTTTTCTTCAGCGGCGCAAGGGTTTTGTAGGCGAGATGGCAGATGCACTGCGAGCTTTGTTCGCCAACCCCGATAACCAGAGGTATGCCCAACTTCATGGCATGGGCAAAGACCTTCTTGTGCATCGCCGCGGCGTCAGGGCCAAGCTCGAACATGTCGCCAAGCACGGCTACGTGCTTTCCGTCGCAAGGGGTAGCGGCAAAGGCGTCAAGCGCGGCGATCATAGAGTCGGGATTGGCGTTGTATGAATCGTCTATATAGGTGACGCCGTCCTTGACGCGGCGCCTCCAGCGGGCACCAGGCAGCGAAAAGCCGTCAAGTGCGCGAATCGCCTGTTCGCGCGTGACCCCGAAGCGCTCAGCTACGGCAAACGCAAGGCATGCGTTCGACACGTTGTGGACACCGGGCAGCACCGCGGCCATGGCCTTAGCCATCCATTCCTGGCAAGGATCAACCTCAATCAGCTCGCCACGGCACATTTCGCGGAGGCGGGCAAGCCTTGCGTTGTCCTTCGACACAACACCGAAGCGCTTTGCACGGGCGAGCAGAGTGCCCTTCTCGTCCGCGATGCCGTCCTGCGAGCCGAAGAACTCGAGATGGGCGGTGCCGACGTTCGTCACAAGCCCGCAATCCGGCTCGGCTATGTCGCAGAGCGCGGCGATCTCACCAGGATGGTTAGAACCCATCTCAAGGACGAGAAAGTCTGCGTCTGGGGGACAGTTCAGTATCGTAACCGGCATTCCGAGGTGGTTGTTGAAGTTGCCTTCCGTTGCGTATGTCTTGCCGGCGCAAGACAGGAAGGTCTTTATGAGCTCCTTGGTGGTCGTCTTGCCTGCGGAACCCGTAAGGGCGACCACCGTCGTCCTTGGTGCGAGGGAGCGGCGGTATTCCCGCGCAATGGCGTTCAGCTCGTCATAGCCGTCAATTATGCCGACCGCGCCCTTCTCCAGCGCCTGAGGAATGTATTCGTGCCCATCGACCTTATCGCCCTTAAGCGCCACAAAGAGCATTCCGGGGCGCACCTGGCGGGAATCGAAGGTCGCGCCTGTAAAAGAGATACGCTTAAATTCGTCGAGATTCATTTCTACCCTTTCCTTGAAAGACAATACTGTACCAAATTTTTCATTGCCCATCAATGCGGCGAACAGAGGAATACGAACGGAGGCTAAGACAATGTACAACCCAATGTGGTATAATACCGCGCATGACGGAGGGGAAAGAAGACAAAAAAGAAATAAAGTCCGGCAAGGGCGGCAAGCGGATATGGCTGCGCGTCCTAGGCTGGGCTTTTGTCGCGACGATTGCCGTGCTTGCCGGAACCGTGGCGTTTCTGCCGACCATTGCAACACACATAGACTACCCGGAGCTGACGTTCGACCTGTCGACGAACATTACCGGCAATGCGTCCAACCTGATTTCCAACAAAACCGTCAAGGTCAAGATAGAGGCACGCGACAACTACGAGGGCGGCCTAGCGATCAGCGCACATGGGCAGATACTCGACTGGCCATTCTCGGCTGAGGCAAACGTAAATTGGACATGGCGGTTCCTGGGCATAGACGCTGTTGGCGACGTCGAGCTTAAGCTACATGGCTCTCCGTGGCAAATGCGTGCTGACTTCACTGCTTCGTCATCCGGCGAATGGAACGCTTCGCTGGAGATGCCGGCGAGTTTGGTTGACGGCAACGATCCTGTAACCAGCGCAATAGTATCGCGACTCGACATGGAGGGCGTAGAAGACCTCGAATATGCCGCGACAGTCTCGATAAAGGCCCAGGCCGAGCGCACGGCCAAGCTGCCTGTGCCGAAATGGTCCGCTTTCGCCAGGATCAAGGATTGCGACATATCGCTGACCGCAAACGGAAAGCCGGTTTCGATAAACGGCTTCCGCACAGGCGCAGGCGCAAGCGGAATCGACGACCATGTGGACATATCGCCCATGTTCATGCATGCGTCATGCGTAGAAGGCGCCGGCCTTTCGATATCCAATGTATTCGCAAGCATACGCGCGACAGAGACGGCTTTTCTGGTTACCGAGGCTGGTGCGAAGTTCTGCGGAGGCGATGTGAAGCTCTATTCGTTCTTTCTCGATCCCACCAGACTAAATGCAGGGCTAACGCTCTTTTTCGAGGGGCTTGACGCCGGCGAAACGCTACAACACCTGAGGGGGTTCGTCGGCGAGGCTTCGGGCAAATTGCACGGCAAGCTACCCATCTCGCTGAGGAACGGCAACGAAATAAGTCTCGGAACGGCCTACCTGTACTCTGTTCCGGGAGAGACTGGCACGATAAAAGTCTATGACGCCAATCCGATAATGGAGAGCCTTGCGCTAGGCGGCGTTACGGAGGACGCCCGTGAGAACCTCTCAAAGGCACTTGCGGACCTGGAGTATTCGACGCTCAACATACAGTTGCAGCCAGAGGACAAGGACTCCATGGCGCTTTCGTTGAGGCTTGATGGATCTTCGACATACGGGTCAACGACAGTACCTGTTTCGTTCAAGGTAACTTTCCATGGAGACATCGAGCAGCTTCTGAACACAGGCCTACGGGCCACAATGAGAAACAACACAAGGAGACGACATGAAAACTAAGGCTATCGCAGCGGCGGCGCTTGCAGCAATCGCAGCAGGGTGCATACAGGTCAAGACCGAAAGCGAAATCAAACCCATCCACATCACAATGGACGTGAACCTGAAGGTCGACAAGGAACTTGACCGCGCATTTGCCGACGAGCGCCAGAAGAAGCCGCGCAGCGACTTTTTCAGAGTCAAGGAGATACTCGATCGCAAGGTCGCAGGCATAACCAACATGGGCATGATCGAGCCTCGTGACGGAGCGACGGACGACGACAAGATATTCATTGCGGAATCCAACTCACGCAGGCTCAAAAGGTTCGAGGAAGCCGCCAAGTCCAGCGGCGTTCCGCTCGAGACGGTCCAAAAGCGCAAAGCACAGAAGATGCGCGAAGAGACGCCTGCCGGCAGCGGCATATGGTGCCAGTCCGAAGATGGCGTCTGGAGTCAGCGATAAGCAGGGCTGAGGTTAAAGCGCGGCAACCTTCATCGTGAGGTTGTCCTGCGCAACGACGCGGACGTCCGCGCCAACTGCAAGCGGCGCCTCGGAAACCGCATTCCACTCGGCGTCACCGACCAACACCCGTCCGGCAAGGGGAGGATTTACTGCAACGGTAACCTTTCCCTGCCGGCCGATGTTTTCGTTTTGGAAATCGGCGCGTGAGGTTTCGACGGCACCGTAGAACACTTTTTTCATCCAGCGCCTCAAGAACACCAGATAGACGATCGAGAACAGCGAAAATGCCGCAAGCTGCCAGGTAAGGTCGAACGCCTCACCGAAAGCAAACCTGCATATCCCCACCGTTGAGGCCGAAAGCCCGAAGAAGAAGATGACGAACCCCGGGGCAAGCAGCTCCAGAAGCATCAGAATCGCACCAAGGTACATCCATATCCATGGACAAGACAAGAAGTTCATTTTCTGGGTTCCTTTATGTCGACGATCGTCGCACCCGGGATGGATGAGAGGATCGAGTTGAGTTTAGGGTCGTCAAGTATGTCTTTGCGCCGCGAAAGTTCAACGTCCGGACGCGGCTTGGGTTTTTCGGGCGAAGGACGGTTCGCGGCGACAGGCTCCGGCCTAGGCGCAACAGCCGATGGCTCTGGCACCGGGGCGGGGGCTGGCGGCGGAACTTGAGCGGCGATCTTGACCGCCGCGGACGACGGATTTGCGCGGAGCTCTTCAACGGCTTTCATCAGCTCCTCGATCGTCGCCGTCGTCGCAATGCGCGATGCACGTATGAGCGACATCTCTATGAGAGTCCTTACGCTCAGCACGTAGCGCAGCTTGTCCTCCATGTCCGCAATCTGATCGCACACGCGAAACACACGCCCGGCATCCACCTGCCGCGCCTGCTCCATGAGCGTCTTGACCTGTTCCGGCGTGGCGGTCAGCGACTTGGCGTTCGGTCCAAGAGCCTGCACGACCACAAGGTTCCTGAAGTGCTGCAGAAGCTCGCCCGCAATGCGACGCATGTTCTTGCCGGACGAATCGAACATCTCTATCGACGAGAGTATCGCGGCGGTATCACCGGTCAATATCGCCCGCGCAAGATCTTCCAGCGCAGTCCGCGATACAAGGCCGAAAACGCCAAGCGCGTCCTCTTCAGTCACCTTGTCGCCCTTGAAGGAAATCAACTGGTCGAGCGAGGATAGCGCGTCGCGCATGCCTCCCTCCGCGCCGCGCGCGATTGCGAGAAGCGCATCTTCCTCGGCGCTTATGCCCTCCTTTTCGCAAACGTGCTTCAGCCGCGCAACTATGTCGTTTGTCTGGATGCGCCTCAGATCGAAGCGCTGGCACCTTGAAACAATCGTCGGCAACACCTTGTCGCCCTCGGTCGTCGCGAATATGAAGCGCACATGGGCAGGCGGTTCCTCAAGCGTCTTGAGCAGCGCATTCCATGCTGCGTTGGAAAGCATGTGGCATTCGTCGATTATGTATATCTTGAAACGAGATGAGGCCGGCTTGAACTCGACGGACTCTATGATAGGCTTAACGTCCTCGACCTTGTTGTGCGAAGCGGCATCAAGCTCGGTAACATCCAGCGACCGGCCGGACGCAATCTCGCGACAGTTCACGCATTCGCCGCACGGCTCCACTCCTCTTGGGCTCTGGCAGTTGAGGGCCTTGGCAAAGATGCGCGAAAGAGTAGTCTTGCCGATACCTCGGGGACCTATGAAGAGGTATGCGTTCGCTATGCGGCCCGCCTCAATCGCGTGGCGCAATGTCCTTACGACATGCTCCTGCCCGACGACGTCGTCGAACGTCATCGGTCTGTATTTCAGCGGCAATGCGGTGTGGGTAGTCTCTGCCATTGGTTCAATTATATCAAATATGTTCTCTGCGCTGCTACTGGTCGCTTATGCGATTATCTTGTAGCCGGTGCCGCGAAGATTAGCAATCATTGGGGATGCCTTGCCGAACTTGCGACGAAGACGGCTCATGTGGGTCCTTAGGGCACCATCGTAGGAAACGTCCGACCCTCTCAACACTTCAAGTATCTCGTCCGACGAGAAGAACCTGCCGCGTTCGCTGTTCAAGAGCCACAGAACGTCCGCCTCGGTCTTGGTGAGGTGTTCGTCAACGCCTGGCCCCTTGAGCGTAAGAGCATCGAAGTCGACGGTTATCTTGCCGATTTCAGTGCGGCGCGAAAGCGCAGATTGCTTTCTGAAGGCCGCGGACCTGTCGAGTGCGCGCCGTATCCTGGCGAAGAGCTCCGCTTCGCCCGCCGTCTTCGAGATGTAGTCGTCCGCGCCAAGGCCAAGACCTCGCACCTCATTCGCCTCGCTCTCAAGGGAGGTGAGGAAAAGAATCGGCACAAGCTCATCCTCGCGCCGCATCTCGCTGCATACGGCAAAGCCGCTCATGCCGGGCATCATGACGTCAAGAAGCACAAGATCAGGACGCCGTGATCTGAATTGTTCAAGGGCCTGACCGCCGCTACGCGCGAGCCTTACGGAGTATCCACCAGTCGACAGCAACGACTTGAGCCCGTTTCGAACGGCCCGCTCGTCATCGACTACGAGGATCTCCTCCATGGGCGCTTCAGAGGAAAGCCGTCATGTTCAGGTTCTGCAGAGCGGATATCCTGTCGTCCAGCGAAGGATGTGTAGCCCAAATGGATGTTTTGGACTTGCCGTCCGCGATGCCCATCGCCTTCAAAGAGTCGGGCAGGACGCCTGGCCTAAGGTTACCGAGGCGGCGCAAGGCCGCGATCATGGGCGACGGTGAGCCGAGCAGCTTTGCAGAACCGGCATCCGCCGCATATTCACGCTTGCGCGAAAACGCAAAGACGACAAGCGACGCAAGGATTCCAAGAACGAGCTGCAGCACCATTGCAACCAGATAGTATGCGCCGGAAGAGTTGCGGCGACGGTTGCCCTCGCCTGAGGTCGCCAGCAGGTATGCTATAGCGCGTGAGAAGAATATAACGAATGCATTGAGAACGCCCTGTACGAGCGTGAGGGTCACCATGTCGCCGTTAGCGACATGGCTCATCTCGTGGCCAAGCACCGCGCGAAGCTCCTCCTTCGACATCTGGCGCATGATGTCCGTCGACACGGCGACGAGCGCGCTGTTTCTGAACGCGCCCGTTGCGAAGGCATTCGCCGCGCCAGGATATATCGCCACTTCCGGCGTCTTAACATTTGCGCGGCGGGCGAGATCCTCCACGGTCTGGACGAGCCAGCGTTCGGCCTCGCCCTCCGTGCCGTCGATGGTCTTCGCACGGCACGAGAACTTGGCCATCGGCTTTGAGAGAAGCAGAGATATGAATGCGCCTATCACGCCGTACACGAACGCATAAACCGCCAGCGTCGCATATTCGGGGCCGAGCTTCTCCTCAAGGGAGGTGCCCGCCACGAATATGCACAGAAGGTTCGCCACAATGCCCAGAACGAGCAGAACGGCTATGTTCGTGACCAGAAACAGAAATACGCGCTTCATATCTATCTACCTTGCCTGCTTAGGCTTTACATGAGGGCATACTTGGCGACGAAGAGCACCGTAAGTATGTACATGATCCAGTGTATGCGCTTGAAGTTGCCTGCGAGCGCATTGATCAGCGTGTAGGAGATTATGCCGAACATGATGCCGTCAGAGATGGAGTATGTGAACGGCATCGCCGCAATCGCAAGAAATGCGGGAACGGCCTCTCCGGCGTCGCGCCAGTCGACGTCAGCGCAGGAAGAGAGCATCATGTATCCGACTATGATAAGCGCAGGGGCGGTCGCAAAGCCGGGGATCGCAAGAAACACCGGAGCGAACAGAAGCGCGAGCGCGAAGAGCGCAGCGGACGTCACCGCCGTGAGGCCGGTCTTACCGCCGGCCACCACACCCGAAGCGGACTCTACGTATGTCGTGGTCGTGGAAGTGCCGAGCACCGCGCCAACAGATGTCGCAATCGAATCGGCGCAGAGCGCGCCGGATATGCGGGGGAGCTTGCCATCCTTGTCAAGGAAGCCGCCCTTCATCGAGACGCCGATAAGAGTACCGAGGGTATCGAACAGGTCTACGAAGAAGAACGCGAACATCACGACGAAGAAGTCCAGCGTCTTGATGAGCGTCCAGCCGGACTTTACAACAACGCCATCCTGGGTATGAGTCCAGCTCTCAGAATTGAACAGCGCGCCAACCGTGCCGCCGAACTCCTTGAAGGCGTTGGCTATGTCGCCGGTAGTGAAGCTCGGATATGTGGAGAAGTAACCCGCCGCAGGATCGGGAACGAACACTCCCGTAGCCTGGGCGATCATGCCGAGCACCCATGTAGCCATGATGCCGAGGAGGATTGCTCCCTTAAGGCCCTTGACCAGCATGAAGCCGGTGATGATCGTTCCGACGAGAGCAAGGAGCGCCGTTATGCCCTGAGTGTGGAAGTTCACGTTCTTGAAGCTTACAAGAGACACCAGCGTAGCATCATTGTTGACAATGATCTTGGCCGTCTGGAGCGCTATGAAGCAGATGAAAAGACCTATGCCTGCGGCGACGGCTCGCTTAAGCGTAAGCGGTATTGCGTTGAATATGCCCTCGCGCACGGATGTAAGCGAAAGGCCAAGAAACACTATGCCTTCCACAAACACAGCCAAAAGCGCGAACTGCCAGCTATAGCCCATGCCAAGCACCACGCCGAACGTAAGAAACGCGTTCAGGCCCATGCCAGGTGCGAGCACGAACGGATAGTTGGACATGAACGCCATCAGGAGCGTTCCGACCACCGCCGCTATCGCCGTCGCCACGAACACGCCGCCGCGCGGAATGCCTGCGATCGACAGTATGTTTGGATTGACGGCAAGTATGTACGCCATCGTCATGAAAGTGGTAAGGCCGGCAACAACCTCGGTCTTCACCGTGGTGCGATTGGTGTTGAGCTTGAACAGCTTGCCAAGGAAGCCTGTGTCAGGCTTGGTCGGAGTTGTCTCGCGGGTCAACCACTTCAAGTGGGCCCCGATTCTGATCGACTCCTCATGGGTTACGATGCCGTCGGCACGCACATCCTCCAAAGCACGCACGAAATCCGCCATGTCTGGATTCGTGGCAGCCAGAGGCTTGGCGAAATTCAGGAGTATCTCAGACTCGGCTCTATCGACCTTGCCGTCCTCCATTATGCTCTTTTCGAGCCGCTTGATAGCCTCAAGCATCTTTTCGTTCTCTGCTTGCTTAGTTTCGTCGATCATTGAACTGTCTCCTGTTTATCGGTCGGTTAAAAGTGGTGTATCACTGTTAGAGCGTTCCAAATATACGGTCGCCGGCATCGCCAAGGCCTGGGACGATATAATAGTGCGAGTTCAAGCGCTCATCCTTCGCCGCAGTGTATACGGGCACATCCGGATGCTCCTTCTCGAACTTGGATATTCCCTCTGGGGCACTGATGAGATTGAGGAACTTTATGCGCCTGTAGCCGAGTTTCTTGAGCTGCGCCACCGCGTCGCAGGCGCTGCCGCCGGTTGCAAGCATGGGGTCCATGACAAGTGCAAGCTCCTCTCCGTTCTTGGCCGGTGGGACCTTGGCGTAATAAGGAACTGGCTCGGCGGTCGCCTCATTGCGCTGCATGCCAAGAACTCCAACCTTCGCATACGGAAGAACGCGCATCATTGCATCAAGCATCCCCATGCCGGCACGAAGGATAGGCACCAATATGATGCGCGGCTCGTCAACCTTCAAGCCGGTCGTCTTCGACACAGGAGTCACGACATCCACCGACTTGACACGTATGTCCTTCAACGCCTCATATGCGAGGAAGATCGTTATTTCGTTCACAAGCTCACGAAAAAGCTTGGGAGGAGTCTCGTGGTCGCGCATCAATGTGACGCGATGGCTCACAAGCGGATGATCAAGCACTATGTTCATGGTTATTTCCTTTTGTATATTACGTTGTAAATCAGATTTCGATGGAGCGCAACAGGTCGCGCAGCGCATTGGATTCCGAAGGAGTGATTTTGGCGTTGGTGATTGCACGGTCGATGGCTTTATCCAGCACGGCCGCAAATCCGCCCGCATCCTTGAACGGCTTCATCATATCTTTGAGCCGCTTGGCTTCATCCACATCCACAACTCCGTCGGCAAGCACCTCGTCGCGGATGCTCTTCGCGCTTACCTTGCCCAGGAACAGCTTTAGCCTGGCCGACTTCGGCGCGCCAAAGATCTCAGACGGAGTCCCCTCCTCGGCAATGCGGCCATCTTCCAGGAACAACACGCGGCTTGATACGTCGCGCGCAAAACGCATCTCGTGCGTAACGACCACCATCGTCATGCCGCGAGAGGCAAGGTCGCGCATTACGTCCAACACCTCGCCGACCATCTCCGGATCAAGCGCCGACGTAGGCTCGTCGAACAGCATGACCTTCGGCTCCATCGCGAGCGACCGCACGATGGCTACGCGCTGCTTCTGTCCGCCCGAAAGCTGCTGAGGATAGGCTTTGGCCTTGTCGGCGAGCCCTACCCTCTCAAGAAGATCCATGGCCTTTTTCTCGGCCGACTCGCGCGGCAAGCCCCTCACGATGCGCGGCGCCAGCGTGATGTTGTCCAGAATGGACAGATGAGGAAACAGGTTGAAGTGCTGAAACACCATGCCCATCTCGCTACGCACCCGGTTCTTGGTCTCCTCGTCGGCGGCAACTATATCCAATCCGTCGAAATAGATATGGCCTTCTGTTGGCGTCTCGAGAAGATTCATGCACCTGAGGAACGTTGACTTTCCGCTGCCCGAAGGTCCGATCATGACAACGACCTCGCCACGGTGAATCTCTGTGGAGAGCCCCTTCAGAACCTCAAGTCCGCCGAAGTTCTTCTTTAGTCCGTCTATCTTCAAAAGGGTTTCTTCCATTGACTTTTCGTCTCCTTCAGGAATCATTGTGGACCGGATCCGCACCGGTCGCCCTCAGATGTCTTTCAAGCTTGCCGAGCATGGCGGAGAAAGCCATAACAAGTATTAGATAGATAGCCGCCACCGTAAGATACGGCAAATAAACCGAGTACGTCTGGGAACGGATGATATCACCGCCCTTTGCAAGGTCGATGAGCGCTATGTAGCCGACAATGGACGTATCCTTCATCAGCACGATAAACTCGTTGCCAAGCGCAGGCAGTACATTGCGCACGGCCTGTGGAAGGATTATCTTCAACATCGACTTCCAGTATGAAAGGCCGAGCGCGCGGGCAGCCTCCATCTGGCCGTGGTCCACGGACATTATGCCGGCGCGAATGATCTCCGCCTGATATGCGCCGGAGTTGAACCCGAAGGCAAGAATAGCAATTGCAATCTTGGAGTCTACGCTTCTTAGGATTATGTAGTAGGTTATGAGCAGCTGCACAACCATCGGGGTGCCGCGAATGACCGTCAGGTATATCTTGGCGAGCAGGTTCAGCAGCCTAAGGTGGTGATACCTGTCGTGTGTCGCCCTTATGACCGCGACACAAAAGCCTATCACAAGACCAAGCGCAATGGCTGCAACGGCAACTTCAAGCGTGACGCCTAGCCCTCGCAGCAAATATTCCCAGCGTCCGTTCTTTATAAAGCAGAGCGTGAAATCGTCTACGAGGGACTGGACCATCATTTATCCTTTAGCCTGTCGGCCTCGGCGGTATATTCGGCGATCCACTTGGCAAGGCGTCCGTCGGCCTTTATCTCAGAGATCGTCTCGTCGATGGCCTTCAACAGTTCAGGGCGGCCCTTCCTTATGGCGACGGCGTAGTCCTCGCTCGTGATGAAGTCGCTCAGCGAAAGATCGCTTTCGCCTTTTATGCAGTTCTTTGCAGGATCGATATCCGCAATCACAAAGTCGACGCGCCCGGCCTTCAGCGCCGCAACAGCCTCGGCGGGAGAGCGGGAGCGCTCCGGCTCCTGCCCAAGCTGCTCAAGCACATAGTTCTCGCTTGTGGTGCCGCCTTGAACTCCGATGCGCTTGCCTTTCAACTGCTCGGTCGACGTATAAGGATTGTTCTTTGAATATACGACGACAATGCCCGTCGTTACATAGGGGATCGAGAAGTCGACATTCTTCTTGCGGTCGTCGGTAACGGTTATGCCGGCTGCGGCCACATCGGCCTTCCCGGAAATCACGGCTGGAATCACCGAGTCGAAATCTACATTCTCGCACTTGAACCCCTTGCCGAGCTTCTGCGCCACAACGCGGCATATCTCAACGTCAATGCCGACAATTTCCTGACCACGCATGAATTCGTATGGCGGGAAAGTCGCCTCGGTTATCATTTTGAGGGGTTCGTCTTCATTCTGCACACATCCACACGCACATGCCGCCGCAATAACAGCAAACGCAATCCGCTTCATGATCCGCTCCTGACTTATCACACTATATTGAAGATTGCAGAAAATCCGGTTATGTCAAGGACCTCCTTGACGACGGGCTGCACACCGCAAATCCGCACCGTTCCGCCAGATGCATTCATAGTCTTCTGCGCCATGAGCAGACACCTAAGCCCAGCCGAGCTCATATACGCCACGCCAGAAAGATCCAGGGTAAGGTCTTTTATGCCATCGAGCTTGAGGGCCGCAGCAAACTCAGGCGATGTAGTGGTATCCACACGCCCGACGACAATCATGGTCATTTTGTCGCCGTCTATATTCTTAGTGATTTCCATTTTGTGTACCTTTGGTTGGAGTGTATTATACCAAAAACCATCGCATCGCGCTTGCAGAAGTTCACGATATTAGTTCTGACCATTTCGCCTCCAGTCGATTGGGGCTTACCGGGATGGAAGTCTTGAGCTCCGGAGCAAAAAGCGAGATTCTGTATTCCTCAAGCATCCAGCGATATTCGGCAAGAACCGCAGTGTTCATCTTCGGTCTTTCAGGCGAAGAAAGAGCCTCGCGGTATCGCGTCCACCAAGGGGCGAAGCGAGACTCCTTGGCCCTGTCGGAAGATGGATTGGTACGAGACCTGTCCAGTCTGATCGATATCCCCTTCAGATACCTGGCGTAATGCTTCAGCCATGCAAGCGGAACAAGTCTGGGGAAGCCTTTGTAGACAAGCCAGGCGAGTTGCGTTGATACAGAATCTACCGTTTCCTGGCAGAACCCACCAGTTTCCAATCGTGCATAAAGCTCAGCTGCGGCCGTCAGAGTATCGCTGAACACATGCGCGATCTCGGTTTCAACGCGAACCACGCTGCCGACTCCATCTTCAAGCCGTTTCTTGAACGATGCCGCATCACGCACCAAAGGCTTTCCGCGAACGATCGCCTCCCGAACGGCACCTTCAAGCATGTCGGATGCGATCTGATCGTTTGAGTAGTCCATGTCCCTCAAGAACACGGCAGCGGCAAAGGGAAGCCCATTTGTACGGAAAGGACATTTCACCTTGCCTTTGAGCGCAATCGAGAACAGCCTGACCAATCCTGATGCGTGCTCTGCATCAGCCACAGCGCGATCGGCATAGAGGCGCACAGTAACACCATCGCCTTCATCGTGCAGCGCCGCGAAACTTTCGACTGCCCATCCTGCGCGCCCCACCATCGACATGTCGTCTATATTGGGGAAATCCCATGTCGTGTGGACAACAGGATCCGGCTCTGTCCGGTTGCTGTTGTTGCAGACTTTTGCCATCACCTCTCCAAGGTCGCGTGAGGCGACGATTGTCTTGCCCGTAGCGTCATCGACCACGTTGTAGCGCACCATGAGATGGGGCGGCGGCTCGACATTCCGCCAAGCGTCTTGAGGAATCCTAAAGCCCCACTCGGAATAGACTGCACGACGGACGGCGTCCTCAAGCGGCTCCGATCCCGGCTTGAGCAACGGAAGAAGAATGCTCAGCTTCTCGTCAAGGGGAGTCATGACGCGTCTCAGTGCAGACGGCAAAGCCGACAGCATCCATGCAAGCTTCGCGGGAAGCGCTCCTGGAACAAGCCAATCCGCACGCCAAAGAGAAAGCGCCGACACATCGGATTTTCTGACTGTGCACGTTATGCCATCCTCTTCCAAGTCGCCTGGAGAATGCCTATATGAGAGGCGCATCTTCACGCCACCGATTCGTATGGCATCGGGATAGTCCGTGTTTCTGCCGTTCGCCTCGACTACCCAGTCTGTCCTCTTGAGGCGAAAGGCTTCACGTTCTGCGGCGCTTGCCCGCGAAAGCCACTTCCTCAGTGCGTTGGCCGAACATATGCCGTCTGGCATAGCCTTGTCGAAAAATGCTTCCAGCCCAGCCCTGTCGAAAAGATCCGGACGACGCAATTTCTCGGCAGAACGGCGCATCGACCCAATAATGGATGCGTTCTCGCGCACTTCTCGCGGCGGATGGGGAAAATCGCATTCCACCAGACCAAATCTGATGAACAACTCTCGAGCCCCTTTGGGGTCGACCCGGCTGAAATCACAACGGCGAGACGGCACGACAACAAGTCCATACACCGTAACCTGCTCTGTCGCTCTGACAAACCCGGTTGAAGCATCCCATTCAGGATCGCGATAGCTTCGTCGGCAAAGCGGTCCGGCCGCAGACTCTATCCATCCAACGTCGATAGCCGCCGCATCGTGCGCAAACAGGCGCGAAGTGTCGACAAGCTCTCCGGCGACAACCCATTCAGGCGGCTTCTTTGCAAGCACAGAACCCGGATGAAGCACAAAGCGGACTCCGCGTGCGCCTTTATAGTTGCGCTCTTCAGGATCAAATTTGCCGATGCGCGAGAGGAAGCCGGCGAGGAGAGAACGGTGGATGGCGTCTTCGCCGCCATTGTCGTTCTTGGCGTCAAGTCCAAGCCGAACCGAAAGCTCGTTCAGCTGACGCACCAAGTCACGCCATTCGCGCATCTTCGGGTACGAAAGGTAGTTCGCCTTGCAGAGCTTCCTCGCTTGGCTTTGCGAAACTTCGCCAGTTTCGGCAAGCCACCATCCCCAAAGCTTCAATATGGAAAGAAAGTCCGATCCAGCAACGCGCCACTTTGCGTGCGCCGCCTTCGCTTTGTCCCGCTCATCCGCAGGGCGACGCCTAGGATCGTCACACGACAAGGCGGCGACGATCGGCAGGACCGAAGGCAGCGCAGCCAAGTGCGACGCCTCAAGCATTATGCGCGAGAGGCGAGGCTCAACCGGAATCCGGGCGAGCTTACGTCCCACATCTGTAAGTTTAGGCGCAGCGCCATCCGAAAGCACAACCGCGCCGATCTCCATCAGCTCGGTTATCCCTTCTCGAACGCTCGCCTGTCGCGGCGGGTCTATGAACGGAAAGTCCGCAACGTCGCCAAGCCCAAGATCGAGCATCGTCAAGATCACGCCGGCAAGAGACGACCGCATGATCTCCGGCGGCGTAAACTCTTCTCGGGACGCATAATCTTCCTCCGAATATAGCCTTACGCAAACTCCCGGCCCGGTGCGTCCACACCGTCCGGCGCGTTGTCGCGCCGACGCCTGGGAAATGCGCTCGACCTGGAGCCTCTGCACCTGCGTGCGGTGATTGTAACGCGAGATTCGCGCAAGGCCCGAATCAACGACGTACCGTATGCCAGGCAGCGTGACGGACGTCTCGGCCACATTCGTGGAAAGTATTATCCTTCGCCTTGACGACACTGCAAATGCGCGACGTTGTTCGCCAGACGGCAATGATGCATAAAGGGGTATGATTTCGTTCGACTCGCCAAAGCGACCTCTAAGTCGTTCGGCGCATTCGCGTATGTCCCTCTCGCCGGAAAGGAACACAAGCACATCCCCTTGCGTCGGGAGGCTCGACACCGCCTGTGTCACTTCGCCTGCAATGTCGACGTCTTCGCCGTCAAGCGGCGGACGATATGCAACATCGACAGGATACAGCCTGCCAGGAACCTCAATGACCGGCGCACAGCCGAAAAACCTAGAGAACCCCTTCACGTCCAGAGTTGCGGAGGACACGATTACTTTCAGGTCATGGCGACGAGAAAGCAGGCGCTTAATGATGCCAAGCAGAAAGTCAATGTTCAAAGAGCGCTCGTGAGCCTCATCGACAATTATAGTGTCGTATGCCTTCAAAAGCGGATCGTGGCGCGTTTCAGACAGAAGCACGCCATCGGTCATGAACTTTATGCGCGTGTCTTGCGAAACCTTTCTCTGAAACCGGTGCTGAAAACCGACAAGCCCGCCAATCGGCGAATGCAGCTCATCCGCAACACGTTCCGCCATTGCGACCGTCGCCATGCGCCGAGGTTGGGTTACGGCTACGCATCGTCCATCCGCCGCCCGCCCCAGCTCAATGGCCATCTTCGGCAACTGGGTGGTTTTGCCGGAACCGGTGTCGCCACAGACGATCACCACATCGTTGTTGCGCAAGGCATCAAGTATTTCCTCGCGATGCGCAACTACAGGCAACTCCGAAGGATAGTGTAACTTCATTGCGGCCGCCTGTCATTCCGCCTTCAAAAGCTCTGAGGCATCAAATCGTGGAGTCTTGCCCCAAGGATATGCCCCCAGCTTGACAAGAGCTTCGCCAGCCAGGAAAAGCGACCCGCAGATCAATGTTGACGTCGTCCCAGCCAGCTCAAGCGCACCGGCAAGCGAATCACACGAAACGGCATCTATCCCGGCAAGCTTCATTTTATGTGCGACAACGTCGGCCGGCAGAGAACGCGGATTGTTCGTCTTTACCGCAAGGCCGCGACGAGCGAACGGAGCAAGGATCCGAAGCACCTCATCGGCATCCTTGTCGCCGCAGAAACCCGCTATTACATTCCCATGAAACGACAATTCAGACAATGCGGATGCCAGCGCCCGGGCGGCAGGCGGGTTGTGGGCGCCATCGACTATAAAGTTTGCAACGCGCTGAAAGCGTCCCGGCCATACGACTTCCGCAAAGCCTCGCTCGAATCCGCTGACGCCGAGAGTCTTGAGAGCGGCGAGTGCGGTAACGGCATTCTCGCGATTGAAACATCCGGCCAAGCCGAAATCGCCAGGCAACTCTTCCGAAGAGGCGACATCAGGAGCGTATATGAAAGGCGCACCGGATATGTCAGCTTGCCGCCTTATCACATCAACAGCCTCTTTTGTGTTGGCGCCGACCACGACCGGAACGCCAGTCTTGATGATCCCCGCCTTTTCATATGCTATCTCAGGAATGGTATTCCCTAGCCAATCACAGTGGTCAAGCCCTATGCGAGTTATCACCGTAAGCGCTGGACGGCATACATTGGTCGCATCAAGCCGACCTCCAAGACCAGTTTCGAGAACCACATGGTCCGGCGCTTCGGAGGCGTAGAGATTGAAGGCCAGTGCGGTCAGCGCTTCAAAAAAAGTAATGTCTACTGCAGGCAACGCCGCTTTCACCAAGATTGCATTTCTCTCCAGCACTTCATCAGAAACAGGTGCGCCGTCCAGAAAGAAACGCTCGTTCAAGCGAACGAGATGGGGAGAAGTATAGCGACCTGTACGAAACCCGGAAGCGCGCAAGCAAGAGTCGAGCATTGCGCATACCGCACCCTTGCCGTTGGTTCCGGCTACATGAATGGCCGTAAGCCTGTCTTGCGGATCGCCAAGCGCCGAACATGCGCCGCGAATGGCATCCAATCCAGGACGCATCCCAAATCTCCGCTTGGCGGCCAACTCTTCAAGGAAGTTCACAATGAAACCGCGACCGCCGCCACCGAGCATGCGGCATATCCAGCAAGGATGCACCAAAGAATCTTATCGGAAAGAAGAATCTTTTCGGGGCGTCCGGTATCGCCAGCGCCCCAAGCCAGATACATATACCTTACGATACCGGCAAGGACAAAAAGCGAAGTGGTCCAAAGGCCAGGAAAACGAGCTCCCATCTTTGAAGTAATAGTGTATGCCAGATACTCCGCAAAGGAAAGCACTCCCGAAACGACTATGCAGGCGTTGAGGGTCTTCTTGTGATAATGCCTGAGAACCTCTCGCGAGTCGGCGGCGGTCTCCTTCTCGTTCTTGCGCTTGCAGAACGCAAGGAACATGGACAGCGTCAAGGTGCACACAAGAAGCCAAGGCGATATATACGCCGTGATTATCGCCGCGCCGGCGGTGGCGCGAAGAAGGAATCCTGCGGAAAGCGTGACTACGTCCAGATACGGCACCCGTTTCAGGAATCCGGTATACAGACACTGCATCACCGTATATGCCAAAACCGTTCCGAAGGCAAGTGTACGCGAAGGCAATATCATGACGACCAGCGCCGGATATGCGAACCCGACGGCAAAAAGAGTCAACGCGACCCTCACCGCCGTCATGCGGGAGATAAGACCTGACGCAACAGGTCGGTGGCGCTTGACCGGATGCCGCCGGTCGGAGTCGTAGTCAGACACGTCATTCAGAAGATAGAATGATGACGACACGAGCGAAAACGCACCGGCCATTGCAAACGCAAGCAAGAAAGACTGCCATCCGCGAACGATGTCGCGCTGACTCGAATCAGCGACCGAAAAGAACCAGGCCATCATGACAACGCCGTTCTTGGTCCACTGGTCGACGCGGAGTGCGCGCCCCCAAAGCCTGACAAGCTTCATTGCCTTCAGTCGTTGAACCTGCGCCATCGTATGATCCCCCAAAGAAGCGAATGATCTGTATAGATTGGATTGGAGCGCGACTCGTATAGCGTCCAGTATGGAGACCAATTGCGGTCGATTGCGTCAATCCAGTGGACGGGAATGATGTTGAGGCTCCGGCTATAAACGACTTCTCCCCTATCGTCCACAGCCTCGGACGACCAGAAGGGCCAGAAACGGAAGTATCGCCGCCCCTTCGTCCAAAACGGAAACAAGCGCGTCTCTTCTACAGCTCCTTGACGGTCCCTATATATCTCCACAAGCTTCCATCCAAAGCGCGTTACATCAGATTCTGCCTTTCCGTCAGCATAGTCCTTTAGCTTCACCCTTTCGTACAGCGGAAACACGCTTACTCGGTTGCGGTTCTCGTTATCCTCCAGCTCCACAATCGGCCAAGGACAACGAAGTCGCGATCCAGTGCTTGGCTCAAGGTTGCGTTTCAAGCTTAGCCGCGACCTGGTTTCGACCCATGAGAAGAAAGGAGGCAGCAGCATCGTCTGCGATTCACGTTCACGCTCGACGCTTGCATAGAGAGGCCACACCATCCATGAGCGCCCGGCGCCGGGAGTGTCACGGTCTTCACGATATGAAGCCCATGTGGCCAACGGCCATATTGCGTAACTGTGGTCGCTCTCACGCTGGTGGGCCGTTCCGCAGATCGGCCACACGCCCCACGAGCCGTCGTCGCGCCAATGGATAAACGGGAAAAGCACAACATTGGACGTCATCCACCGGTGTTCCTTCGGCCGCGGCATCCTGTAGCGCATCCACACCGGCCACAGGCAGAAATCCCAATCGTACATAAGCAGGAAATGCGGGTGGTGTCCCCAAATCGGGAAAAGGCCCCAATAGTCGCCACCCCTTTTGGCGTCTCTACCATTGAACCATATCGGGATTATCTGAAACTGGTATCCGACTTCCTTCTGTTCCTGGTAGTGCATCAAAATGCAAAAGCGCCACCAATCACGATGCGAAGTGAACACAGGCCACAAGACATCGGTTGTGTCGGCTTCGGCACGCTGCTGCGTTTCGGGCACCGACTCGTGCGACCAGAACGGACATAATGCCTTATGCCCGTCCCATTGTTGCCAGAACGGTCCAATCTGAAGAGTTGAAGCTAAGAAAACCTCAGCGAACATTTTTCATCAACTCGTCATACTCGCCCTTTTCGAACTCCGAGAGTTCACCTACGCGGCTCTGTATCTTCCTTAGCGTCACGCGGGCAGCTCTCTTGTCCCCTTTCATGGAAAGCACGCGGGCAAGCGAAACAAGCATGCGGACATCCTCAGCACGGCCGTCGACCTTCGAAAGCTCGACCGCCTTTTCAATACATTTATGCGCCTCTTCCAGGTCTCCATTGGAATCCATTAAGACGGCACCGATCGTTTCCCACGCTACGTATAGACGTGGATCGGTCTTAACCGCCATTCTGGCATAACGCTCGGCCTCGGGATAGTTCTTCTTGCGGCGAAGCACCTCGGCAAGGTCGTTCATCGCCAAGACAACAGGACGCTTTGCGTCCGCCGACTTTCTGAGATAGCGTTCCGCAGAATCGTATTCGAGGCGCCTAAGCGAAAGCGAGCCCATTATGTAGTTCGCCAACGCGCTATTGCGATTGCGCTTCAGGACATCCCTTGCATGGCGTTCGGCAGATTCTGGATCGTCCAAGGAAATGTCGAGACCCATTACGAGATCCTGCGTAGCGGATATGTCGGGACGTGCCTTGGCGGCCACGGCAAATGCATCACGAGCCGCACGGCGGCTCTCGACGCCCTTTCGCATAAGCAGAAACGCACGCGTCGTCTGGATGTAGTAATCCTCAGGATCGCGCGTCTGGGCCTCCATCGCCGGCAGTATCACATTCTCGAGTTCTTTGTCGAACGCAGCCTTTTCGCTCGGCTCCTTCGCCGCGTCGCTTTGCTGCATAGTGACCGCAGCAAGGAGAGACCATGCTCTGAGGTCTGTAGCGTCCGCGTCCGTGACCTCCTTAAGCAACGCCTTCGCCCGGTTCAGATCCTGTCGCATCAGTGCGGCCATCGCAAGCTCAATGCGGATTCGCGGATCATCGCCGCCGGCGGCGGTGGCGCGCTCAAGATATTCAAGGGCCTTGTCGTTGTCGCCCTCGATCAGCGACAGACGCATCAAGCCGATAAGAGCATCATGGTCGGAGGAATTCTGCGCAAGGACCTGCTCGTACATTTCGCGAGACTTTGCGCGATCCTCCTCGTTTGCATAGAGCGCGGCCATCATGTTCAAGATCGAGCTGCGCCGGTCGGTGGGTATGAAGTCGATTGCACGGCGAATCTGCGCAAGGGCCTCTCCAGGACGGCCGGAGCGCGCCCATGCGAAGCCCAGCCTTATCAGCACCTCGGGTTTACGGATGTAGCCATAATAGGTTGAAAGCGACCAAAGACGATAACGGCGGCTAGGATCGTCGACAATGGCCTTTAGGCGCTTTTCATATGCAAACTTCTTCGCAGAGGCCTTTGCATGACCAGCCTGAGCCATCTCAAATGCGTTGAACAACGCACAGATGTTGTCGGGATCGACCGTCTCCAGAACGCAATCGTACATCTCGAACGCCTCGTCGTCACGACCCTGGTCCTGAAGCCACACGCCGAGATTGTTTGCCACAAAGCCAAGGTGTCTGCGCAATTCAAGGCGACGACGCTCGACAGGATTCCTTACTTTGCGCATGCTGTAGCTGCCCCAACCCTTTGGCGCGTCAACGAAAGCCTTTATGCCATCCCATGCGGCAAACCAATCTACGCTGCGCGAAGGGAGCGCACCGAAGAACGCGAACTCAGGAACCGACGTTATCCCGGCAGAGTGCCACAGGTCCGGTGCTCCGAACACGACGACGTTTTCAGGCACTGTCGGGTCGCTTGCGAACCAGTCCTGAACGAACGGCAGTATGCCAAGCGACAGAGAAAGGGACAGGTCGGCGTTTCGATCCCCTCCTACATTCTTTTCTTTTACGAGCGAAGAAAGCCTGTCGAGATAATCCTTGTCCAAATCCCTACTCAATGAGACTATGTTGATTTCGGTTCCACGATCGGCCGCAATGATCCTAAGGTGGTCGTCAAGCGTGCCGTCGGTGATGATCCAGTGACGGTCGCCAATGTCGTCGAGGATTCGTTCCGCCATGCGGTCGGCGAACTCGCCAGAACGTCCATCAAAGGTAAACAGGTTGAAAAACGACGTGAATACATAAACGACCGCCAGAATGCCGCCTGCAACATAGGCGAACAAGCGGCCTTTTGTGGCCACAGGGGCCGCATCTTGCGATTCATTGACCCGAACCGATGAAAGAGCAACAAGAATCCAATATGCCGCAAGATACCCAGCGACAAACGCCGCGAACAGGCTTGACGCCACAGGAAACACCCCAAGCTCTCCAAGCATGGACGACGCCGAAAGCGGAGTCGCCACAGCTATGATGGAGCAGAATCCCATTGATATGTGGAATATCCATTGCACCCATCCGCTCTCCTCGTTAAACGCCTTATTGCTGGAGAAGAGAGACACTACAAACGGAATCGTCGTGAAGAAAAGAACCATCAACCAACCATCTGGTCTGGAATAGTCCTTGAACGCATTCCACAGGTTCGTAAGCCCTTCAACCATGTCACCGGTTCCCACCGCCACCGATATGAAGAAAGTAACGATGCTGCACAACAGGAAAAGCGTTGCCTCTGAATAAGGCTTGCGTCCGCGGCGAAGCGGCAACACCACAGTCACGGCAAGCGCAACGGGAAGCATTGTGACAAATAGAGGCGTGTCGGAGGCGCCAAGCCCCCACATGACGCCAAACACCACCGCGGCGAGCCGACCAGTCCATGTGGATGCCGAAGACCATGGCAACGCAACAAGGAGCGAAAGCAGCATCCACGCAACGGCAAACATGCGCGGCTCAAGATGGGTCGCGGCAGATCTTACGGCGGGCGTCAACATGAACACAGTCGCCGCCACAAAACCGGCAAGCCTGCTCGCCGGAACAGCAAAGCGCTGCATGTTCTCGCCATTTATGCGCTGCCGCACGAAGAACACCGACAAGACATATACCGCCGCAACCGAAACGACACCGCAAATCGGGGCGATGGCGTTGCCTGAGCCGAAGAGCTTCGCGAAGAAAGCGGTCAATGGATATGGCGCCACTTTCGCGAAGTCAAGTCCTCTCCATAGAGCGGTCAAATGTGCGCTTTCGCCAGGATATGCGAAGTTGGCCACCGATGCCAAGTAAAGCACAGCTGAAACGACAGCGAACCCCGCCGCGACCAACCAATCTATCTTATCCAACTTCGAGATATATTTTCTGTCCATATATGTGGTATCTTTCTGTGGCATGCCGCCAATCTGTCACTTAACCTTCGAGAGTGCCTGCTTGAGATCTGCAATAAGATCGTCCGGATCCTCAAGCCCCACCGAAAGCCTTATCAAGTCTGGCGGTATTCCGGCAGCCTTAAGCTGCTCGTCCGTGAGCTGGCGATGGGTGTGCGATGCAGGATGCAACACGCAGCTCCATGCGTCGGCGACATGGGTTACGATGCCGATGAGCTTTAGCGAATCCATGAACTTGATGGAGGCCTCGCGTCCGCCCTTTATTCCGAACGTCATTACACCGCACGGCGAAGGTCCATCAAACTGCTTTTTGACAAGCTTGTTGTACTTCGAATCGGGCAGGCCCGCAAAGTTGACCCACGCAACCTTCTTCTGCGTCTTGAGCCACTTGGCGATCTTGAGCGCGCTCTCGGCGTGACGGCGTATCCTGAGATGAAGGCTTTCAAGCCCAAGGTTGACCAGGAACGCATTGAATGGCGACGGTATCGACCCGAAATCACGCATCAGATGGGCTGTGCATTTAGTGATGTAGGCAAGCTTGCCGAACGTCTTGACGTAGCTGAGACCATGGTATGAGGCGTCGGGCTCTACAAGACCCGGGAATTTGTCCGCATGCGCCGCCCAGTCGAAGTTGCCGCTGTCGACAATGCAGCCGCCGACCTGCGAGGAGTGGCCATCCATGTACTTAGTGGTCGCATGGGTGACTATGTCGCAACCGAACTCGAAGGGTCTGCAGAGGATCGGTGTCGGGAAGGTGTTATCCACTATCAGCGGCACTCCATTCCTGTGTGCGACCTTGGCGAACTTGGCGATGTCAAGGACGCACCCAGAAGGATTCGCAACCGTCTCGCCGAAAACGCATTTTGTGTTCGGGCGGAACGCCTTCTGTATCTCCTTCTCGCTGGCGTCCGGGTCGACGAACGTAAACTCGATTCCAAGCTTCTTCAGCGACACCGCAAAAAGATTGAACGTTCCGCCATATATCTGGGCGGACGACACCACATGGTCTCCTGCGCCGCAAAGGTTCAGCACTGCGAACGTAGAAGCCGCCTGCCCGGAACTGGTCAGAATCGCCGCCACGCCGCCCTCAAGCGCGGCGATCTTCTTGGCCACCTCGTCGTTGGTGGGATTCGCAAGACGCGTATAGAAATAGCCCGCCGCCTTGAGGTCGAAAAGATCGGCCATGTGCTGCGTCGTGTCATACTTGAACGTCGTAGACGAATAGATAGGAACCTGGCGCGGCTCACCACACTTTGGTGACCAGCCGCCCTGCACGCAGAGAGTGTCAATTTTCATAAGTGTATAGTATACCAAATCTGCGCAAAATGCGCTTTAAACAAATGGCGCCCATGCCGAGCGCCGCAAATCAAACAAGCAAAAGCGTGACGAGCCCTGCAACAATGCAGTATGGCCCAAAGAGCCAGAACCATTTTCCCTTCAGCGCCTTAACAAGGAACTTCAGCGAAAAATAGCCGACTACGGCAGATAGGACAGCGCCATATATCGTAAGACCCCAGCCGATCTCACCGGAATCCGAGCCGACTCCGCTCTTGGCGACCTCGAGCACTGCACCGCCAATTATGAGAGGCGCGGACATCAAAAAAGAGAACTCGGCAGCCTTCTCGGCATCAACCCTGCCGCCACGTGCGCTGGCAAGGGTCATTCCACTTCTGGAAACGCCAGGCAAAAGCGCCAAGGCCTGTCCAAGCCCCATAAGAAGCGCCCGGATAAGGCTTACGTCCTTGGAGCCTCGCGGCAGGTACCGAGTTCCTATCAGAACCGCACCCGTGAACATCAGAAGAGCCCCGACCATCCGTGTATTCTCGAACATTCCGTCAATGAAGTCCTTGAAACAGAGATACACAAGAATCGCCGGCAACGCACTAACAACCACCTTGACGACATAGAGCCACTCCCTGTTGCGAAGGATTCGCCATATCGTCGCCCAGTAGAATACCGCAATGCTCGCAAGGGTGCCTACATGAAGGAAAAGGTCCAGCCGCATCCCCGGCTCGTCAACGCCAAGGAAGTGCTGCCCGATTACGAGATGCCCGGAACTGGATATCGGCAAAAACTCGGCGACGCCTTGCAATATGGCCAGTATAGTGACCTCAAGCATTGGCGTCGCCCTGTTTTGCGTCTACTGTGGATTGTTACTCAGCGGAAGCGCGTACCTTGCCTTCCTTGATCCTCTTCTGGACAACTTCCTCGGCAATGGCCTTCGGAACCGCCTCGTACTGCTTGAAGATCATGGTAAAGGTGCCGCGACCCTGGGTAACCGTGCGGATGGCGTTTGAATAGCCGAACATCTCGCCTAGCGGAACAGTCGCCTTGATGAGCTTGACGCCCGCACGCTCCTCCATGCCCTCGACGCGTCCGCGACGCTGGTTGATGGAGCCGTTGGCGGCGCCCATGTACTGCTCGGGGACAGCGACCTCGACGTCCATCATGGGTTCGAGAAGCTGCGGCTTCGCCTTGAGGAACGCCTGCTTGAAGCACTGCATGGCGCAGGTGATGAACGCGAATTCGTTCGAGTCGACCTCATGGTAGCTGCCGAAGTAGACCGTCGCCTTGACGTCCACGACCGGGAAGCCCGCGAGAGGACCGCTCTCGAGCGCCTTCTTGACGCCCTTCTCGACCGCCGGGATGTACTCCGTCGGGATGACGCCGCCCTTGACCTCGTTGACGAACTCGAAGCCCTTGCCGGGCTCCTGCGGAGCGAGCTTGAGGCAGACGTGCGCGTACTGGCCGCGGCCGCCGGACTGCTTGACGTGCTTGTACTCGTTGTCGACCGGAACCGTGATCGTCTCGCGGTATGCGACCTGAGGCGCGCCGACGTCGCAATCGACGTTGAACTCGCGCTTCAGACGGTCGACGATGACCTCGAGGTAGAGCTCGCCCATGCCGGCGATGATCGTCTCGGAAGTCTCCTGGTCGAAGCTGACGACGAAGGTCGGGTCTTCCATTGCGAGCGCGTGGAGTGCGACGCCGAGCTTCTCGTTGTCGCCGCGGCTCTTCGGCTTGACGGCAACCGAGATGACAGGCGCAGGGAAGTCGATGGACTCGAGTGTGATAGGATGCTCCGGGTCGCAAAGCGTGTCGCCCGTGCGCGTCTGGGTAAGACCGACGCAGGCCACGATGTCGCCGGCGCGGGCCTCGTCGAGAGGCTCCTGCTTCGCCGCGTGCATGCGGAAGAGACGGCTGATGCGCTGCTCCTGGTTGATCGTCGAGTCAAGCAGCTCGGCGCCGAGCTTCAGAGTGCCCGAATAGACGCGGACGAACGTGATCTTGCCCATGTTCTTGTCGGACATGATCTTAAACGCGAGGCCGCAGAAAGGCTCGTCATCGCTCACTTCGCGCTTCTGGCTGGGATCGTCGGCACTGACCGCCGCGCCCGTGTCGAGCGGCGAAGGCAGATAGTCGCAGATCGCGTCGAGAAGAGGCTGGACGCCCTTGTCCTTGAACGCGCTGCCGCAGAACGCCGGTGTGATCGTACGGGCAAGGCAGCCCTTGCGGATCGCAGCCTTGATTTCGGGGACCGTAAGCTCCTCGCCAGCGAAGAACTTCTCCATGAGCGCATCATCCTGCTCGGCGGCGCTCTCGACCATCTTCTGGCGGTATTCCTTGGCCTTCTCCATATATTCCTCAGGAATATCCTTCTCGATGACGGTCTTGCCGAGGCTCTTCATATCGAAGTAGAGAGCCTTCATGTTGACGAGGTCGATGACGCCCTCGAATGTGTCGGCGGCGCCGATCGGCAGAACCATCGGAACGGGATTCGCACCGAGCTGGTTCTTCATCTGATCCATTACATTGTAGAAATTCGCGCCGACGCGGTCCATCTTGTTGACGAACGCGATCTTAGGCACCTTGTACTTCTCGGACTGACGCCACACCTGCTCGGACTGGGGCTGGACGCCGCCGACCGCGCAGTAGAGCGCCACGGCACCGTCAAGAACGCGCAGCGAGCGCTCGACTTCAGCCGTGAAGTCCACGTGTCCGGGAGTATCAATCAGAGCCAGGCGGTAGTTGCCCCACATGACCGTCGTAGCGGCGGACTGGATCGTAATGCCGCGCTCCTGCTCCTGGACCATGAAGTCCATCGTAGCGGCGCCATCGTGCACTTCGCCGATCTTGTAGTTCTTGCCGGAATAGAAAAGGATACGCTCCGACGTCGTCGTCTTGCCGCCGTCGATATGGGCCATGATGCCGAAGTTGCGTACTCTTTCTAGCGGAATGTCTCGCTTAGCCATTTTTTCTTTCTACCTTCCTTGATGGATGAAATTTGAGGGTATATTATACCGAAAATGGGCCTCTCTGCGCAAGGGGGTATTTTTGGGGGGTCTGTCAACGCAAGTTAATAATACCCATTCCGTGGACTAAATCTCGTTGGCCATAGCGGACTGTCTACCATTTCGCCTTAATTTAAGTCAACAGCCGCCTAGACCTCAAACATCTTTGGATATAGGCCGCTTTGCTCCGTCCTTACCGACGCAGACAAAGGTTATGTCCGTAGAGAACACAATCTCTTCGTCACGGGACTCTATATGGCGGCGATGGACATCAACATGGTATGTGACTGAGGTGCGCCCTTCTCGCTGCCGCCGCGTTTCGAAGCGCAGCACGGACTGCGGATGGACGCTCTTCTTGAACTTGACCTCGCTCATTCCTACTGTAACGAAATGTAGCGTTGGGTAGTCCTCACTGACGGCAATCCACGCCACCTCGTCCACCCACATCAGCATCTTTCCACCGAAAAGGAAGCCATAGTGGTTCATATCCTCTGGCATCACAAGCTTATATGTAGTCATAGCGAAATCCTTCATTACTATCTTGTCATTCACCAACATGCTCAACGTGCGTGTGCCTGGAGCCACGTATCTTCACCCACAACCGCCTCTTTAGAAGTTTGACATCCCCTTCTATTTGATCTTAAACTACTGCTTCACCCAAATCAGCTGGTCGGTATCGTAGCCACGACGCTTGGCCTCTGTTAGAAGTTCGCTCTTGGCAGAGTCAGGCAGAACGCTTGTTCGGGAAAGTATCCAAAGATAGCCAGCGCCGCCGCTGCCCACCAGCGCATAAGTATAATCCGCATCGATCATCATGACGCGGTAGTCGGCGTAGAACGGACCAAAGAACGACACACGCAGAAGCGCGGGCGTGTCCGTCAGCTTGCCTTTACCGATGGCTGTCTTGGGCTTGCCGTTCTTGATTCCGGAGTTTACCACCTTGATAGTGCCGTCCTCGTTCTGGGTATAGTTGGCCTTCGCCTGCTCTATACCGCGCTCGAACGAATGGTCGAGCCTCGCAATCTCATACCACTCGCCCAGATAGCGCCCCAAATCAAGCTCCGCCACCGGCGTGTTGTCCACCTTAGGCCCACTCACGCATCCCGCAAGCAGCCCTGCCATGATTATCGACGATATAGTTTTCATGTTCATTTCAAACCTCCACATATTCTGTGGGCCCGATTGCAGAATCAGGGTGCGGTCATCCACTTGGCCGTGTCGGTTTCGCCGGATTCCGTTGTCGCGGCGAGCACGGTCGTGACGAGCTCAGGATCCGCAAGATAGAGCTTGAACGAAACGCCTTGCAGATCGCCTCCGTCCTTGAGCACCCTGACCTCGCAACTCTCCGCAGACATCGGGCTTTCGAGGACTCGGATTCGCTTGACTCCAATGGACTTGCCAGAGAAGAGAGTCTTGCCGTCCGCCACGAACTCCCACGCGTCAACCTGCTCGCCCTTTGAGATATCCTCGCTCATGACGATAACATTGAACTTGCCGCCATCAGTCACTTCATGGGCGAAAAACTCCCGGCGGATCGCGCCGAACCCGGCGAGCGAACGCACATCATCGGCATCCAACACACCGTCCTTGTTTGGCGCAACACCGATATCCATCGTGCCGGCGTTGCCAACGCTGGAAAGATAGAGCTTCATGAGATAGGCCGCGCTCTTTGTGGTGCCGCGCTCTTTTTCGTGGTAGAACCAGCCGTTGCGCTGCGGAAAGTCCGACTCGCACGCCCTGAAGCAGACGCCTTCCGGCGTGCCGATGTTCAACAGTCCGCGATAGGCCGGATCGTCCGGCGCAACAATCGTGGCGCGCGAATCGCCGTCCAGCAGCCCACGCTCGTTGCCGGGCCAGCGGAAATCCCCGTAGTTGCCGCCGCCGAACACCGTTATCCCAGGCTGGAGTGCGCGGACCATCTGCATAACCTCGCCAAAGCGATAGTAGTCCTTGCCGATGTTGCGCCGCTCGTTCGCGCCGCCATACCAACCAGTGCCGCCGTTCGCGCCGTCGAACCACATCTCGAACACCTCGCCGTAATCGCCGCCCAGAAGCTCCTTTAGCTGGGCGTTGAATATCTCGACGTACTTTTCCGTGGCGTAATGCTCGCTGTTGCGGTCCCACGGCGAAACGTACACGCCGAATTTAAGTCCCGCCTTGCGGCATGCCTGCTCCATCTCACGCACATAGTCACCCTGACCACCACGGAAGGGCGATTTCGTTATGTTGTGCTCCGTCGTCTTCGTCGGCCAAAGACAGAAGCCGTCGTGATGCTTGGCCACGATTACAAGACCGCCGATTCCTCCAGCCTTGCACGCCTGCACAATCTGGTCCGCGTCGAAATTCGCCGGATTCAGCATCGCAGGGTCTTCGTTGCCGAAGCCCCACTCACGGTCTGTGTATGTGTTGAGTCCCCAATGAACGATGCCGATCACCTCCGGGCCATCTTGCAGCCGAGCCTTGAGCGCCGGGCTCGGCGCCGGACGTCCCACTGCCTGCACAACCGTTGATACCACCGCTATCGCCGCAAACATTGTCTTCTTCATATCATCATATCCTTTCCTGTCATAATCTGTTTTAATCATTATTTTATCATTTCCATCACAGGGGGTAAAGTCCGTTACAAGAACAAAGTTCCGGCAAACTAAAGCGTCGGCAATTGGCGTCCAAAATGCCATTGCGTAAGCAATTGGAGTTGTTCATATGGGAAAGTCCCCTCTGCCGTCCATTTCGAAAGGAATGCGCCAAGCCACCACGCCTCGCCCGTGCTGCCGCCCCATGACGCGTCGCTCGCGATCCATTCCTCGAACTTGCGCTTTAGGCACTTCTGCACCTTCTTGCCCGATGAATGCCAACAGGCAAGAAAAAGGCCGTCACGATTGTCTTCGCACACCGCATCCAAAAGGTGTCGAATAAGAGAATCGCTTCCCTTCCTCGACACGAGATACGAAAGCAACAGCCCGTTGGAGCCGTATGATCTCCAGTCGGTCTTTGCAAGAACGCGCCCCATTCGCGCCCTGACAAGAGAACCTCGCCTTGCCAGCAGACGTGAAAGCTGAAACGCAAGATCGTATTGGTAAAGAGCGCGGTAGTCGATAAAACTTTCAAGCAGCAACTTTGCGTCGTCGTCGCTGCACTCGTCAAAAATGAAAGGCTCAGTAAACTCACAGCGTCCATCTGCCAGTGCATCAAGACATATCGTCGTGCCGCCGTTTTCTTCGTACCTGGCCCGCCCAAGGCCATGACGCGCGGCGGCCCTGTTCACGGCTTGAATGCACCGCCGCACGAACTTCCCGTCGATTTCTTCCTTCCTGCCCTTGGGTGCGGAGAGGCGGACGTCGAACATGTCCGACCCTTCATGCGCGAGCAACGACACTTTGTTGCCGAGGCCGCCGCCATAGCCCGTCAGACCGTTGTTCGCACCGATCACACGATGGCACGGGACTATTATGCAAATCGGGTTCCATCCAACCGCGCCGCCGACCGCACGCGCAGAGACCTTTGTGCCGCCATGCTTTTTCGAGATTGCCTTGGCAATGTCGCCATACGAGACAGTGGCACCATAAGGGATTCGCAACAACTCGTCGATTACGTCTTTACGAAACTCGGTCAACCCCTCGATACGGTAGTTTGGCGTGAAGCCGGGATCGCGTCCTGCAAAATACTCATCAAGCCAGCGGCACGTCTCGCAGAATACTGGCGTATTGCGCAATTCTGAGGCTTCTGCGCACCGCGCGGTGTCGCGCGAGCCCGCGAACCACAGCCCGGTCAGCGCATCGGCGTCCCCGCACATCACGAGGTCGTCAAACCCTTCAGGAGTCTTGTATTTCCAGATGTATTTCATGTGCCGTCCTATTTATGAAGCGTAAACCGCCATTTGCGAGACTGGTCGCGCTTTGAGGCGTAGCCAATGCCGATGCGCGGCGAAGCAGTGAACTTGACGCACGATCCGTCGCTTTCCAGCCAAAGGCGGCCTGACGAAACAAGGTCTTCACGATTTAGCGAGCGGTCTATCTTCAGAATCTTCGTAAGCCGCCCTGGACCTTCCGCCCCTTCAATGCCGCGAATTAGAACGGCTTCTGGCCGCCCTTCGGGGCCTGTAACCACATTCAGCATTTCGTGCATTCCGTAGCATAGGTAAATGTAAGCGCAACCGCCTGACGAATACATCACATCCGTACGCGCAGTTCGCCCTTTGTGCGCATGGCAGGCGGTATCCTCTTCGCCGCAATACGCCTCGGTCTCGGTTATGCGCCGTCGCATCACTGTTCCGTCCGCCAGTTTGCGGCACAACCATGCGCCGACGAGTGCTTTCGCAGCCGTCACAGCATCAACCGCATAATCTTCTGCCGTCAACTTGCGCATTTCATGTCCAGCCGTCTGTCCATGCTTATATTATACCAATTTCCTCGCTCGGTCAGCATCGTTGCTGAAACCGGAACAGATGCGAATCGTGTTAGCATCCCGTTTGCTGCTTAGATAGAGCGAACCGCAGTTCTCGACTTCCGTGCTTCGGTCGTATTTGAAGTTCACAGTCCTGCCGACAGGACCTATGCCGATGAAATATCTGCCGTTGCCGCCGGAAAGCTCAAGGCGGCGCTTCCCGAACATCATAAACAGGCAAACCACCGCCAACACAACACCGCCAATCGATGAGGTTTTGAGCTCGTTCTCCTGCTTATTCGGCAAGGTCGAAAGACCATCTCATGCGGGGACAGTCCCCGACATTGCCCGGCAATCTACCCGACATTGCCGGGCAATTGCAAATGCGGGGACAGTCCCCGCACTTTCGAGGTACGGCAAGGTAAAATGTAGATCGAACCATGCGGGGACAGTCCCCGTTTCGCACTGGGTGCGAGGCGTATTCGCACCCGGTCAGAGCACCGTTCGGACTGGGTGAGAGCAACGTTCGCACCCAGTCCGAAGTGGGCTCGCACCCAGTCCGAGCGCTCCTCCCACCCGGTGCGGCTAGACTAGGGGGTTGAGCGGTGCTACCTAGCAACCAGCGAGCTTCAACCCTAGAGGGTTTTTCGCACGCGACCCTATAGGGTATTTCAACCCGTACGAAGCTGCCACAAGCGCCCATCAGCACTAGATTCGATTTCGTCACCGCCGTTTTTCAAAATGACGGTGCCACTTTTCAAAATGGCGCTGACACTTTTCAAAACGTCACCGCCACTTTCCTGCGGGGAGTGTCCCCGCAATCCTACTGGTTTACGCGGATGCGCATGAAGAACGCGCCGCCATCACCCTTTGCCTCTTCCTTGGGCTTCGCGGTGAATGTCGCCTTGCCGTCCTTGGGCGTTCCGATATCGAAATCGACATTCCCTGACGAGAACGCCGAATCGTCAAGACTTGCAGAGCCCTCGATGCCGAGAACCGTCGCAAGCCGCTCCTTGCCTGCATCGGAACCGATGTTTACGTCTTTTATCGACACCTCGAACGAGAAACTGCCAGGTTCTTCCGCTGACGGCTCAAAGGAATCTATCGTCACATCCTCTTTTGTGATCTCCTCTTCAATCAGCTTGTCCGACCCAAGAGCAAACGACAGCCATGCCTTGTCCGATGCTTTCACAACCGCCGCGCCGGCAGGAGTCTCGCCATCGCTACCCTTGACGCTTTGCGCCCATTCGCGGTACTCGGCATAGGTAGCGACATTCGTCACGAATGTCGTGAGGTTGGCATCAGTCGAACCTTGCAGCGCCGACTCGACCTCATCATCAGACGAAATGACGGGAATTGGATCATCCACAGGACTTGGCATCCACAAAACTTCGTCCAGCCATGCACAGTCTTCACCCGAGGAACCTTCTTCATCTTTTTCATACACCCATGACAAGGCATGCTGTCCCGCACCGACAGCTACAGAACTGTGTTCCCATCCGCTGTCGTCATTGATAAAGCATTTCTCTACACCATCGACATAGAAGACCAGATGATCCAAAACATAAGTCCTAAATGATGCCTCGCAATCCGACTTCCACCAGAACGATATAATGCCAGGTCCTTCAACCGTCGCATCAATACGACTTGTGCCATTGTCACCAATAGCTCCAGATTGCAACGCGCCAAAACCATCATGGGAAACATCCCTCTCACCAAACCATGCCGCATCGCCCGAAGTAGTGAAAGCAACGTTTGTGCAGTTGAGGTAGTCGTTAAGAGTCACTAGAACAGGCTCCCAAACAACCATGCTTACCCAGCCACAGTCTTCATAATCTTCGCCAACATCTGCCTCATCCTTGATATATGCCCATTCAAGTACATGCTCGCCGCCATCCTCCAAGACAAACTCCACAAATGACCAGTCTTCTTCGCCGTTAATCCACTGCTGCTCAACCCCATCCACAGAAAACGCCAGGCTGTCCAACCGCAATGTCCTGAACCATTCACAGTCCACCTTCCACCAGAACGATATCTTGCCTGGACCTGAGACCTTCGTCTTGAGAACACTGCGCTGCTCGTCGCCTATCGCTCCAGAACGCCATACTACAGCTCCGTCGTGTGTCTGCGATGAATCCATAAACCACGCCGCATCACCATCTGTTTCAAATATGACGTTCGAGCCGTCTTCCTTCCACACGGCAAAAAGCTCCACTTCTCCGTCCGCAACAGCCGTCAGGTTGATGACACTCTCTTCGTCTGCAAAATCAGCACTGTCCGCAGCCTCATCTAAAGACCATCCGGCAAAGGCGTAACCCTACTCGCCTGAAAGCATTTGCCCCAAGCGGCTTCTCGACGTCATACGTCATTTCCGCATCCTGCATCTCCCCTTCTCCGCCATTGGCGTTGAACTTGACGCTATACTTGTATGCCTCCCACTGCGCGACAAGCGTATGGTCGGCTGCCGTCGAGATCGGTGTCGTCGGCAAGACCGTCTGTCCATTGTATTGCCACCCTCCAAAAGCATACCCTGTCCTCACAGCTGCTGGAAGCACTCCGTAAACAGTCTGCTCGACGTAAGTTACGAAGTCGTTTGTCACAGTGCCGCCAGCAGGATTGAGAAACACCCAATGCCCTTTCACCCAGTGCGCGTATAGCCGTCTATACACGCCCTCAATGAACACCGTATCGGCAGTCACCTGAAGACCGCCGCTCGGCTTCGTCCACCACCCCGCAAACGAATACCCCGTCTGTACAGGCTCAGGAGGAAGCGAAAACTTTCGCTCGGAATATTGGTATGTGCTCTGCACACCAAGCGTTCCGCCATTGGAGTCGAACTCCACAAGATAGGTCGGCACGTCCCAATACGCAATCGACTTGCGATAACTGCCGGTCAACGGCCATGCCTGTGGAAGCTGATGAGACCCTGGCGTTCCATCCCAACCTGTGGAATCCTGCGATACATATGTCTTCAGACTGCTCTTGGCACCCTTATAGAGGTTTGCCCCGTCGTTCACAAGCGCGGGGCAGTTTCCGAAGAAACGAACATCCGCAAGCTGGGTACAGTTCGCAAACAATCCATCGACAATTGCGCCCGTCCCCTCCTTTACCGTCGCCTCGCGGATGAGCTTGTAGTTTGAAAATATATCAGCAACAGTTCTAATGTCGCCGCACAGTCCGACCCTGATTATTGAACTGTCGCCACCGAATGCATTCTTGCCTATATTTGTTACCGTGGAAGGAATGTCAACCTCACTTATCTGCCAATCGCCACAGAATGCCTCTTCGCCAAGAGCCTCGACGCCATACTCAATCTGTGCGCTAGTGAAGCCAGTGCAGTTCTTGAACGCCCTAGCACCGACGCTCTTCACGCTCCCCGGCACAATCACGTCCCCAAGGTATGAGCACCCCATAAACGCCTCGTCGCCAATAGACTTCAAGCTCGGCGGCAAGACGAGCGACTGCAATTCCGTACATCCATTCAGCGCCGCTGTGCCAATGGAACCAATCACCGCCTTGTCGCTGAACTCCAGCGTCCTTAACGCCGTGCATCCTTCCAATGCACCGCCGACAATGCCACGCAACTCATCCACATCCAGAATAGTCCCCGCCGCATCATTAGAATAACCAACTAACCATCCGCCAACAATTTTGTATCCGTCTTCACGACTCGGCAAACTATCACATCCATCAAATGCATAATCCCCTATAGACATCAATTCGTTAGCCGTATCTATGCTAACCAGGCTACGGCACCATCTAAAAGCACCGTTGCCGACACTCGTTATGCAGTCGGGTATCGTCACGCTCGTAACCCCACTACAGTTTGAAAAGACATTTTCACCTATAGCTTTCACACAACAACCATCTATTTTGGATGGAATAGTTAACAAACCCAACTTTCGTGTAGTCTCAGTGATGATAAGTCCATCATCATTTATTACATATTTCCAACCATTATACAAAACAGCCTCATACACCTCATCCTGTGCAACCCCATCAATATAGGTTGTGTACCTAAGTTCGTGCCGTCCGATGCCGTGAAGAATTAACTCACCAGAGCCTGTGGTTCGCTTCACCTCCATGCCATTATCTGTAATAATAACCATCGCACCACAATCACTACCAATCCATGAGGCATCCCACCTTACAACAGGTGAATCATATACAGGTTTATCATTTAAATCAATCGCTACTGATACGCTATCACCAACACATAAAACATCGGCACACTCCAGTCCAAGCTCTGATTCTGTTACCAAGTTATCTCCTGTATTTGGTAGCGTTCTAACAAGGCGGAAGCCTATGCGGTTGTGAACTGTATTAGGTTGACTATAGCCCTCTCGATTTGATGAGGTACAATCGTACTCGCTGTTGCCCCAACTTCCACCACGCCTCACTCGATTCGTTCCATACGAAAACCCTTTGGGATTTTCCACACCACTGATCAAACTGCTGTTGTACCAATCCAAGCACCACTCCCATACGTTACCATGCATATCATATAAGCCCCAAGGATTTGGCTCCTTTGTGCCAACATCATGTGTCCGTGTGCTAGAGTTAGAACTATACCACATATAATCTCCATCCGCTGAGCTACCATAGCTGTAAGTAGTCGTCGTTCCTGCACGACACGCATATTCCCACTGCGCCTCCGTCGGCAAATCGAAATCAAGACCCGTTCGTGCACTAAGCGTACCCATGAAAGATGAAGAATCAACGGCTGAAGACGAAGGCCACATCCTACCATCTGAACTTCCACGTATCAAGTTATAGCTTACTTTCTCCACTGGCAATTTATCACCAGAGAAACTCGATGGGTTACTCCCCATGACGAGCGAATACTGTTTTTGTGTCACTTCAAATATTCCGCAGTAGAACGGCTGATTTAGTGTAACATCATACAAGCCTCCCATCTTGAATGAACCCGGATCAATCAGCCTTAACACCAGTTTCGTCGTCTTGTACTCGTCGGTATTGAATCCTCCTTTAGGTACCGCAGACATATATGTGACAGGATAACTTGACGCACTCGCACCAGCAGAAAGGTCAATCACACAATACCTAGCAATACCATATGACACAGTAAACACTACGTCATCGGATTTGAACTCAGCACCCTGTGCATCCAGATCCCACACCACATGGTGCAATCCTTCTCCTGTTCCAATATCACCATAAAGTGCTGTTTCAAACGCCTCATAGTTCACCCCCGTCACCCGATTCTTTGCAGTTAACAATAGCAATGGCACGCCGTCCGTCGGCGCCCCAGCCACAACATCGCCCACTACCTCGTACGTTATATCGACCTTCCCATTCCACGGGAACCTCTGCCTCGCCATAACATTCCGTATCTCAGGCGTAGCAAAACCAGATACTGACAATATTATCGTTGCCAACAACGAGATAGCTCTTTCTTGCATAACACCCTCGCTTCCCTTAAGATTGTCCTCTGTTTAAATACTCAAACACCGCTTGTCTCATTTCTTTAACAAAAACAATTTTAACAACAACATAAGACGACTGAGCCGCATGATTTATGAAGGCATGTGTCTGCAAAGACTCTCGATATGACAATGTATTTTCTTCCAGACAGTTCCCCAACTTAAATTTGTTTATATTCAATGCTGCTGCCAAATTTTCCAAAAATGAATACGGCGTATATGGAACCAAAATCCATCTTCGCAATGAAATTTCATTGTCCTCACTATCATACAATGGAACAGGCACAACACCCCTCGGTAACAATACATTATGTCGATTTCCCTGCACTATGCTTTTTTCTTTCTGTTCCTTACAGAATGCAAGATCATTGTCAGTTGCTTTTGCCTTAAATTGTTCCTTAACATTATTAATCAAATCTGGACACTTAACTGCCCATATAATTCTCTGATTTTTCTCTGCATCTTTTACTTTACCGTTATCGCAAGCAATTAGTGAACGACAACTATCTGTGCAATATGCCTCCTTCAGTGCCTCATCTATTGAACTAGTAAACACCTTTGCCAACTTTAAAATCCTATCACCATTATCTTCGCTCTGCAAATTCTCACCATCATCCTTTACGTTGAGAGACTCTAAGTTTTCTCCCTTAAATATCCATCCCCCTTCCTTTTCAAACCAATTCGCAAGAAGATTAAATGACATGTTAAAGTCAGCATCCGTCAATACTTTAACGCAGGCTTCCTTTGCCCCCTGCGATAATTCCATCACGCCATTCGTCATCGCCATGTTCCTTTCTTCGTCACCTTTCTTGTTTAGGCGCACCATGCAAGGCAACAACGAATCGTAGCGCACCTAGTGTTGTTACGCCACTAGACAATCTGAACGAAAAAGAAATCCTCCCTTTCGTATCTCTGGTGAGGCCGTGAGATTGCCTTGATCGAAATACTAAGAGAGGAAGCGCATTATGCACTTTCCCTGCCAAGTATCGTCGATCTTAAAACTTCTCACGGTTTCACCAGACGACTGCTTTGCAGCGATGCAAATTGAACATCCAGGCGAACGTTCGCCGATTGGCTACTTGCCCATTCCTAGACTATGACTATAAACCTGCTTCAGCGGCATAGTAACCGCCTCGCAAGATGGCAGCATAATATCACATTTCCCCCTTCCACGTCAAATCGCCGCGCTCATATCAAGCGCGGCGAGAGAGGAATCGGGGTTAAAATCCTGTATCTACTACACCTGGGCACCATATTCATATATGGTGTCACTCGGCAAATCTATTCTATCGTTCCAAACAATGCATGTACGGCTTGAGTCAAGCCGCGCATTCTCAAACAATCCAGGCAAAGTGCGCAAATCTTCAAACGCCTTTATTGCACCTATATCTTCGGCGACATCATATACCACATCCCGCCCCTCGTCAAAATGGACGAGAATCCATGCGGGGACAGGCCCTGAAATTTAGAAGACGCCTACGGGTCTATGGTTTGCATGTCTCTGCATCTAACGGACCTTGCCGGCGCGGCTCTCCAATTCGCGGTTGTGACGCATGGTCTCGGCGTGAATGATCTTCTTGAACTCCTTTTCGCTCGTTACGCCGACGCAGGCGAGATGCTTTCTGCCGTGCTCGAAAACCGCCTTGTATGTTATTCGCGTGTTGACGCTCCGCCAAACCTCTTCGCGGTTGTTCGCCGTCGTCCAATAATGCCAGCAAAGCGCCTTCGCCTCCTCGGTATACCTGCTCTGACTCTTGCCTGAACGACGAAGCTTTGAGACCTTCTCGTCTAGCGAGTCGATTGCCGTCTTGCACTCCAGTAAATGTGGTAAATGTGCGGGGACAGTCCCCCGTGTTGGTTCCCGCATCCAAGCTCTCTCATGCCGCCTTCTCCAGCTTCGCCGCGAGCAGCCACCCGTGCGATGCGTAGCCGAGCCCGCCAACCTTCCTCGCCCTCGCGCTCCGCGAGCGCACCTTCTCCATGAACACCCCCAGCATCTCCGACACGAATCCCGCGCTTCCGAACACCTTCCCGCACGAGATCTGCGCTATCCGCTTCGCAAGCGCCCCCTCCTCGGAGGGACTGTCCCCGCATGCGTGGCCGAGAACCGAGAGCAGCCACTCGCGGCAGCGCTTCGCGAATGCGTTCCCGCCCCTCGCCGCGCCGGTCGTGTTCCAGGCGTAGCCCTCCGCGCTTTCGGAGAGTCCCGCCCTTACGGGGTTGAGCTCCACGTATGCCGCGCAACGGCGAAGATACTCCGCCTCGCCGACAAGCGTGCTCTTGAAGCGTCCTTCCCATATCGTCCCCTCGTAAGGATGGAGTTTCCGGAAGCGCCGCCCGAACTCCTCCTTGAATGTCTTCACGAACTGGCTGAGGTCGTTCATCCTCGCACGCAGTCGTCCGATCTCGCACTCGGCGGCGAGCGTGTCGCCCTTCGATCGGAGACATCTCAAGTGCCCTTCCAGCCTGAGCGACGCCTTCTCGCCCATAAGTGCCTTGTAGCGCCTCAGCACCTCGTCTTCGGGGACTGCCCCCGCATGGGCTGGAACCTGGAGGACGATATGGAAATGGTTGTCCATTATAGCGAATGCGCCGATCCTGACGCCGCTGAACTCCGCCGCCTTCTCCAGAACGTCCAGCATCTCGCGCTTCACATCGGGGTCCGCGAGAAGCATGCGCCTTCCCGCTATCCGGGACGTAACATGGTGGAACGCGTCGCGGTCCTTGAACTTGATCCTTCCTGTCCTTGCCATCTTGGTTGCTCCTTTCGTTTTCACGGCGCGGGGACAGTCCCCGCAGCCACGCAACCATTATCGCAAATATTTCCGTTTCGAATGTTACGCGAATGTTACGCGAATGTTACGATTTCGTAACAATCGATTTTCGGTTTTCGGAGCACAAAAACGCATTTCGCCCTTATGGCACAGGGGTCAGACGCACTTCGCCCTTCGAAATTTCCGGAAGGCGATTTTTGTAAGAGTTTGTAAACGCCCCGAAAGAAGCCTCTCGACCCATGCGGGGACAGTCCCCGTAAAACTGCAGAGACTGTCCCTGCAGTTTTGCGCCAAACATCACCTTGTCCGCAACAGACCGAACAGACACATCATACTCCTCCAACCCTGCGGCAGAAAGCCATGCAAGCATTCGGCTGTTGGAGAAGTCGAGATTGTGCGAGACAGTGTCAAGCGCGTAAAGCGTCGGATCGAAAAGCGGCTTGTCGCGGTTGCGCGAGAGCATCGTGCAAAGCCAGGCGACCGGACGAATCGCGCACATCGGCAGATTGCATTCGCGCAGACGTTTGCCGTCCAGAAACTCCCGCGAAATCTCGTGGTAGTATTCGCTGAGCGTCGTGCGCTTAGAGTCAAGGACCGTCACACCCTTCCCGCCAGCCTCGGGTAGGATCATCGCCGCGTGAAGAGTGCGGCATACATTTTCCACATGAGCAAGAGGCCAACGGTTGAGCCCGTGCCACTTCCCGAAATGGAAGACCAGCAGAGAGTTCTTGAGGTACGCGACCGTGCGCGGCGTTATGGAGGTGTCACCGCGTCCATAGACTACGCACGGCCTAACGCAGCTGAAGCGCTCGCGCGGCAGATTAGCCGCGAGCCACTTTTCGGAGAGTATCTTGTACTTTGGATATGGATTCTCCACGTTTTCGTCAAACGCCAGATCATCCTCCCCTTCGCCATGGAAATCGCGAAGCCCATAGACATCCGCCGTAGAAAGATACACAAAACGCTTCACGCCGTGGTCCATCGACGCCAAAGCCAACCGCTTCACCATCTCGTAGTTCGCCTCGCGGAACCATTGATCGCGCCCGACATCGCTCGCTCGCGCCGCAACATGCACGACATAATCAGGCGCTTCGGCGAAAAGTTTCGGTATGGACTCATCATCCGTCAAGTCGGTCCTTACCGTCTTGACGCCGAGGCGCGAGAACCGCTCCGCGACATTGCGCCGGACAGTTCCGACAACGCTGTAGCCGGCATGCGCGAAATACTCGGCCACATTCGACCCGATGTATCCGCCTGCGCCTGTGACAAGAACCGTTTCCATTCCCTACAGCCCCATTGAAGCCCAATATCCCGCCGTCGCGCCGAGCCAGGCTTCAGGGGCAATGGCGCGGTAGTCTGGCGGCGGCAAACCCATATGGCCGATCTTGACGCAGCTCACGATGGCGATCTCGCCCTCGCGTCCTGAGCCAAATCCGCCACAACCGATCTTCAGCGCACCATCGACATGCGTGCCATGCGGAACCGCGAAAACAAGCTCGTATTCGCCGACACCACCGACAAGCGCCCAACCAGGCTCCACACCTTTGGGCAGACCTTGTACGACTTCAGGCGCAATCGCTCGATACGCGTCGACCTCAAGCCACATGTCGGGATTCGCGCGGCGAAAGTTCTCCAGTGCGTCAAAAAGGCCACCGCTCGTGTCTGTCGCAAATAGCGCATCGCATGGAACGGGCGCACGCAAGGACGGCTCGGGCATGGGACGCATGAGGAAGACCGCCGCATTCGACGCGCCAAGCGGACCCGTCGAGTAGAGGTCAAAGTCGATACGGCGCGAAGCGACGCGTCGTACGGGTGACGCGCAGGACGCGAAGACCGTTGCCGTCCAGCACCATTCCCTGGCGACGCCAATGTCTCCGCCAACGACCTTCGCACCGTAGTGCGACACAACCTGCTGTACGCCTTGCGCAACGCTGGCGTAGAACGCCGCGTCGTGCCGCTCGTCGACATTCCATGCCTGGACAAGGAATTCCGGCTTCGCACCACATGCGAGCACATCGGCAATGGCGCCATACGCCATTACCCTACCTATCGTCTCCGGCTCCAAACCGCCAAGGAAGTCCTCTCGCTCCGAGAAGGAATCCGTCGAGATGAGCAGGTTCGTACCGCCGAAAGGAACGACCTCCGCATCCGCCTCAAACGGACGCGTCCCGTGGACCTTCGCCAGCGCCTCTATCAACTCTTGTTCATTCATCACTTGAGCCTTCCTTGTTTGGCACTGCAAGTCGCAAGACCTTGTTCCCCATGTTAACCACGACCGGCAACATTCCTTGAGGGTCGCCGTCGTATTCAAATGCAATTGCTTCTGGTGACACAAACGACGTTCTGCCGCGCAGGACGCGCACTTCGCCGCACTGCTCCCCGCGGTACATTTCCCAAACGCACTTAAGCGCACCGAAACGCGAGACCCCGCGCACGAACCAAAGCGCATACTCGTCATCGGCAAGCGACGGGAGCGCTATCTTTATGCCGCCCGCTATGAATGGCATCCGAGTGACCAGCATGTGCGCAACGCCGCGAATCGCCTCTCCGTTGACTTCAATATCGTATCGTCTGCCGCGCATGATCTCGCGCATTACCGACCAAAGAGTGCCGACGAAATCTCCAAGTTTCGGGCGCAACCTGTTCGCGATAGCCGCAACCGCCGCACCCATGCCGAGATTCATCGAGCAGAAAAACGGCTCCCCGTTAGCACAAAGCACGGGAATTCCCCGAACGCCTCCATGCCGCAGCACATCTACCGCCCCTTCAACATCTATCGGCAAGCCGTGTTCGCGGCAGAAGTCCGGGCTAGTCCCTTGGTAGAGCACGCCAAACTTAAGGGATCGATCAGGATTCTCCAGCACCCCCGCCGCGACGGCATTCACCGTTCCATCGCCACCGCAAGCTACGATTGCATCATATCCAGACGCCTCCCGCGCGCGGCATCGCGCTTCCGCGATATCGCCAATATGAACGAACTCCCCTTCGGGCAAAAGAGCCTGCAATTTCGCAAGACGCCGCCCACAACGTCCGCCATGCGACAACGGATTGACCAATACCAGGAATCTTTTCATCGGTAGATTCCCATCTTGTCGTAGACTTTCGTCGGCGATCCGCACTTCCATCCCGCAACCAACCTCTCCGTCTCGGGCCAAGGCAGCGGAAGTCTATCGCCTGCATTCGCCGCGATCTCGTCCGCATGCCGCTCGCACGTCCATTCCTGGCACGGCACGGGAAACGCCCTGCGCATACGCTCGTACGCCGTCTCGAACGGCACATCGGCCAGGTTGCCGAATGAGATGTTCACGAACTCGCATGGCTGAACGTCTCCATTCGCGCCGACATAGAAGCGGTCGATTCCTCCGCAACAGCACCCGAGCATCTCCGGCGACTCCTCGTAGACTTGCGCAGTAAGCACAGACGGGATTCGCGCCTTGGACGAATTGTATTTTCGCTGGGCCTCGCAAGCAATGCGAACGGCGTCGGCATGGAGCGCGGCGTCGAACCGTTTCCCCATCCATGCGCCACAAGCCTTCGGATGGATGAGCTGAACGTAATCACAATCGTGTTCGGCGGCGAGATCCATGATGCGGTCGATTCCGCCCTCCACGACTTCGCGGTCGGTAAGGACAGTGTTGAATCCGACGAGCATCCCCGCCGCGCGGCAGTCGCGCAGGAAGTCGAGCGCGCGCCGCCACGATCCGGCGACGCCCGTGAACTCATCGTGCTTGCACTCGTCGATGGAATGGATGGACGACATGACACCCGTGACCTTCAGCTCCGCAAGGCGACGAATCTTCTCGGGCGTCGCGCCGTGGCCAGTAGAATTGACCCACACTTCGAGTCCGGCGATCTCCGCAAGAACCGCCTCAAGCCGTTCAAACCTGAGAAGCGGTTCGCCGCCCTCCACCGCCCAAGCGATAATGCCGAAGTCGCGCATCTTCCTCACACTCTCGACGAGAAACGGGAGCGGCAATTCGCTAGGATCGTCCTTTCGCTGATAACAGTGCGGACACTTGTACGCGCACGCCTTCGAAATCGAGAGAACGACGCTCACGGGGCGCGGCGGACGACAGACGACCTTGTCCTCAAGCGCCGTGAAGAACGCCTCCGACGGATAACGCGGCAGATAGAAGTCGAGCTTGTATTCGCCGGACGCGAGGCGCTTGAGCTTGTGGCGGTAGAAGATGCGCGTGAGTTGCGACGCATTCATGAGCGCGGCAGGACGGCGCCAATACCGCCATGCGCATGTAAGAGACATGCGCACGTAGAAGAGCAACTTTCTAAGGCCCGTTATGTTCTCATTCCTTTTCATCGTCGTACCAGAGGAAGAGAAGTTGGATTGCGACAAGCGAGACGAGCTCTATCAGCCAAGTATCAATAAACCAAATCACATGCATAAGCGCAACACAAAACTGGCAGTTGAGGCAGGTTGCGACATGATAGCGTCGCTTTTGCAGGAAGATGAAATGCGCCACAGCAAGTATGGCAACTAGAGCAGGCTGTAGAAACCGCCACCAAGATTCACCAACTTCGTCGCCAAAGCCATACGCCACAAGCCAGGAAATAACAAAGGCAATTGCCGAGAGCGATACCGTCAAGGTCTTGGCGACAATTGCAGGATACATCGTCTGCAGCGTCCGCACGCCTGCCGCGCGATCCCCAGCAACGTCTTTGTAGTAGCTGTTGTGGCACATCAAAAAATGAGCAGGTAGAATCGTTACAGCGACAACTAGAAAATCATCCCATCCCGGACATCTGTCTTGAACACCAGCGACGGCATATAGCGCACAGCATGATATAGCCGCCGCATAGACAAGGCAGTTTACGATTGGTATGCGCTTGAGTCTTGAATACGCGATATTCAACGCGCCGCCCACGAGCAAGAAGAGAAGCGTCCAAGGAGATACCCATGCGCTCACGATGGCTATGAGCGACAGTATAAGGGCAGAAAGCGCAAACGCGGGACGCGGTGCGAGCGCTCCCGTGACCATCGGACGATGCGGCGCATTGATCGCGTCCTCCTTCCGGTCGCACCAGTCGCTGAAAACCTGGTTTGCACCCCATGCGAGAAAACCGTAAACGAACATCAAGCCATCCAAGCGCGTCCAGCTTTCAAGCCCTTCAGTCGAATGCGCATGCGCTAGGCAAAGCCCCGCCAACACAGTCGTCGCGGTGACGAATCCATAGTAGAGCCGCATTGATCGGAGGTAGTAGTATAGGAACTTCAGCATTGGATAGCCTTTGCGATGATGTCCGATGCTTCCTCGATAAGCTCGCGCGTATGGGTGGCCATGAAACTCGTACGGATGAGCGCATGACCTTCGGGAACGCCCGGCGGGACGAACGGATTGACGAACACGCCGCCGTCGAACATCTTCTTCGCGGCAACGCAGGTTTCCATTGTTCCACCGGTCGGAATCGGCAGAATCGGCGTAATGCCGTCCATAGCGGAATCAGCAAGCGGAATGCCGCGCACCGCAAACGCCTTTCGTGCGAAGTCCGAAACACCGCGAAGCCTCTCTGTCAGTTCCGGGTGCGCCTTGAGGTGGCGAAGTGCCGCAAGAGCCGTCGCCGCGCTTGCAGGCGTAATCGCCGCAGAGAACACGAACGGATAAGACGAATGGCGAAGATAGTCAACAACCGCGCGGCGTCCTGCGACGAATCCGCCGAGCGATGCCAGAGACTTCGAGAACGTACCCATCACAAGATCGACATCCGCATCAAGCGCAAAGTGCGACGCCGTGCCGCGTCCGCCCTTTCCGACGACGCCAAGTCCGTGCGCATCATCGACCATAACCGCCGCCCCGTATTTCTTCGCAAGGCTGCATACGGACGGCAGGTCGGCGAGGTCTCCGCCGATGGAAAACACGCCGTCGACTATGACAAGGCATCCCGCGCCATCCGGCACAGATGCGAGCCGCCGCTCAAGGGAATCCATGTCGTTGTGACGGAAGCGCAGCGCTTTGCCGAAGCTCATTTGCGCGGCACAATATACGCTCGCGTGGGCTTCCGCGTCAAATACGACGTAGTCGCCGCGTCCAACAAGCGTGCTGACCACGCCGAGGTTCGTCTGGAAGCCGGTGCCGAAAACTATGGCGTCCTCCTTGCCGACAAAGTCCGCAAGTTCACGTTCAAGCTCGATATGTAGATCAAGGTTGCCGTTTAGAAAGCGCGAGCCTGAACAGCCCGTTCCGTATTTTTCAACGGCCTTTATCGCCGCCTCCACGACCTCTGGACACGACGTCAGCCCGAGATAGTTGTTGGAACCGAGCATGATGCGTCGCTTGCCCTCCATGACAACGACCGCATCCTGCCGCGATTCGAGACGGTGAAAATACGGATACACCCCCGCAGCGCGCGCTTCATCCGCGCGCCTGTCGGCAAGCACCTTCTCAAACAGCCGATTCTCCATTCTGCGCCTTACCGTCAATGTCAGCGCCAGAGATCGCAATCCGGCCGGACTCAATCCACAAGCGCAAAGCCGCCGGAGGCGAACGCCCAGTTGAGGTGTCCGTCCACAACAGCCTTGACGTATGCGGCGCGGGCGTTCTGCCAGTCGAGGTAGTAGGCATGCTCCCAGACGTCGATCACGAGGAGCGGCTTTACGCCCGGCTTTCCGCACGGAGTTTCGGCGTTTGACGTCGATTCGACGACAAGCTTGCCGTCCTTAACGAGAAGCCACGCCCAGCCGCTCCCGAAGCGCTTGACCGCCGCATCCGCGAGCGCAGCCTTGCATGCGTCGAGCGAGCCGAAGGACGCATTAATTGCCGCAAGAAGCTCAGCCGACGGCTCGCCGCCCTTCCCTGATGGCGCAAGCGACTGCCAGTAGAAATCATGGTTCCATATCTGCGCCGCGTTGTTGAAGATGGCGGTATCGCCCGCACCGCGCGAGGCGGCGACAATCTCTTCAAGGGAAAGCCCTTCGTACTTTGTACCGGCGATAAGACCATTCAGCGTCTTCACGTATCCGGCATGATGCTTGCCGTAGTGGAACGAAATCGTCTTAGCGGAAATCGTCGGCGCAAGCGCGTCATCGGCGTAGGGAAGAGGTGCGAGCGTAATTTCTTTCATGGAGGAATCTCCTTTAAGGATTTGACTGTGAAGAGCCAGCGCGGCACATGCCGCACCAGCCACAAACTCTCTTCTTGTGATTGCTGTTTTCATATTCAAAGTTCTTTTATGGCAGCATTATACCATATTGAACTATGACTTAGGCAGAATTTCTCACATCCATGTCTCACATTGATACTTACCGATATTCTTTGCTGAGGGATTCAAATATGGCAGCACGTTCCTCGCGTCGTCGCACCCAGATGTCAAATGGGGCGATGCCAATCAAATCGGTATCGTCATTAAGCTGCGCGGTCTTCCTTCTCTTGTGCAACTCGCCTAGTGCGCGTTTGAGATATCGAACGACCTTCTTCTTCGAAACGATTTCGAATTTCTCCTCCATAGCTTAGTCAGCACATGCCACGGCCCAACCCCAAATGGTCCGTAACATATCCTGTACCAGATGTCCTCGATATGCGAAGCGGCCCGCTGGTCGGCCTCCTCCTGAATCCAGCCTCGCCCATAGTCGCTAAACCTCGCGTCACCCTTCCCGAAAAGCTTCGGACCAAGGCAATGGCTCTGTTCCTCTTCATCCATCTCGTCGCTTGGGAAACGATGCAACAAAAGGATAGTCTGCCACATGCCGTCCGACATTCCCGCCGGACGGAACGGACGCCAATTGCCAGTCTTTATTCTCTTCATTGCTCAATTTCTCCTTTCAACATCTTAATCGCCTCGTCAACGCCCAACAACTCCCTGTACAGCTTGGCGAGCGTATTATGGAGCTTAACGAAGCCTTCTCCAACATTCACTTCATCCGCGTCAAGATAGCACCGCTTATTGACCTCAATCATGAGGGAGTGTCCGCGATAGCCAATCGGCGCAATCGCATTCGAATACGGGTTATTGCAAGCCACCTTATAACCCGCCGCCTCAAAAGCTCCCGTCACAACGGCAAGGGTTTCCTCGCTCGGCTTCGAGCCATCTTCATTGAAGCCTATGCAGATATCGACATCCGGCGCAAGGTCACTAGGGAATGAATGGCAGTCTATGATTAGCGGATGCTCCCCTCGCGCTGCGGCAGACATCAGTTCGGCACGATACCAGAACCACTCAGCAAGACGAGCGTTCCACTGCTTCGCGCCAATCCCATTCGGGTCAATCCCGCCTTCCAACGCATAGCGGCAAAGCCTGTCGTCCTCATGCTCCAGCCGCTCATCGTCGCAGTCAAAACGCGAAAGCCGCCCCTTGACCACAACGATTCGCCCATCCTTGACACTGAACAACTTATCCGTATGCCAATCAGTCCAACGCCTCGCCGAAGCAGCAACCTTCGCATCTTCGCGCCAGTCGCAATCCAGCGGATCACCAACAGCATGCGGCACCGCAAGGATGATGTTTGTATAATTGCTAGCCATATTTACAACTCAATAATTTGTATAGCACTGTCTTGACGTTGCATATAAATATTTGATATCATATCCACGCAAAGGAGAAAAAGAGCCATGGCACAAATCAACATCAGAATAGACGACGACATCAAGCAGAGGGCCGACGACCTCTTCAGCAGCCTTGGGCTCACCATGTCCAGCGCAATAACTGTATTCATACAGCACTCCCTTGATTTTCAGGGCATCCCGTTCCCCATTCAGAAACGCAATCCTTCCGTGCGCCCGATGTCGGAACTTCTGCAAAGGATGGACGACATGGAACATGGACGTAACTGCCATTACCATGACCTCATTGAAGTTGATGACGAAGCAAAGCCGAAAGCCAAGTCGCGTCGCGCTTCCACGACACACCGCCGGAGGTCTGTAGCGTGAAGATATAGGACTTGCCAGACACCTAAAGACTCCAGGTCGCACTTTTGCGTATCCTGCGCGTCATTCGCCGCATTGAGACTGGCCCCTCACTAGAAGCGAAGGCGTCCAGCCCGCGCAGATGGAAACGGATTTGACCTTACCGTCGGGATTATGACCCGCTATCGTCGGAGTTATGGTCCAGTAGGGCTGTTGATGTTCGCCCTAGCGGGCCACTTGATGTGGTAGTATATGATTGCGAGTTTGACCTTAGGGGCGCTTAGCTACACTAAAAGCGCGGGCGTATTGCCCGCGCAAATGGGGAAGAAGCAGGTTGCCTTTTTATATTCGTGAGGCCGCGGCAACAAGCAAACGCCTTTTCCTCAATGGTTGTCTTCATCAACAGCGCCTATAAAGCGTATGAGGCGGGACTCTTTCTGATCCGTCGGCCAGCGCTCGGGCAGCTCGGTGGAATCCGGCGACATCCAGCCCTTCGTCCCTTCGCGCACT
>CAMZEN010000013.1 GCA_947305775.1 uncultured Verrucomicrobiota bacterium | reverse complement strand
AAGGACAACCACAATGACAACCCTCAAATTCAGCATCGCGGCAAATCCGCCGCGAACAATCACCCGCGTCAAGCAAGGCGACTTGCCCGACGACGAGATTGACTTCTGTTCCGACACCGGCCCGCGAACAGTCGTGACCGGACGCGGCCTCGCGCTCGGAGCGGGCGACACGGTGAAACTCGAACTCTGCCCGAACAAAGGCGAGCCGATAGCCGTCCTCGACCAGCTGCGCGACATCCAGTCCAGCGAGACGCAAATCTCGTTCATGAACTACGTCAACTCGTCCAGCCAGCCGGACGGCGCATGGTGGGGCGAAGACGTCCTCCTCACCGTCACCATCGGCGGCGTTCCCGTCACCCGCTGGCTCAAGTTCCACGACTGGAGCTAACGCGCCCAACGCGGCAACGCGACACGTCGCGCCAATCACGCGCCGTGTCGCGTTCCCCACGCGCAAGGTCGCGTCTGTTGTGCGCAAGAGTGCGTCCACCACGCGCCGCCTCGCGTGACCTCTCGCGTCATATCCGTCGCGCTTGCGCCCCTGACGCGCCGCGTCGCGTCGCCAGCCCATCGCGGCATTTGTGTAGTCCAGACAAAAGTGCCGCGTACTATATGCGGTTTTTGCGCGGCAAATCGTGCGTTTATGACGCATAGCGTCAAATTCGCCGCGCTCGCTCCATTGACTTTTGGCCTGATTTTTGGTATCATACCCACGCTTGCTCTTTAGGGATACTATGCCCTGGAACGGCGAGCAAGGAGAAAGACAATGGCAAAATACCTTGATCCAAAGGCAGACTTGACCTTCAAGAAGGTGTTCGGTGAACACCCGAATCTTGTTGCTAGTCTCTTAAACTCCCTCTTGCCGCTTCCGGCTGGAGAGGAGATTGCCGATATTGAATACATGTCGCCAGAGCGAGTGCCGCGCACGTCCATCGGAAAGAACAGCATTGTCGATGTGTTCTGCAAGACCAAGGACGGCCGCAAGTTCATCGTCGAGATGCAGATGTGCTGGACGGCGGATTTCAAGGATAGGGCGCTTTTCAATTCTGCGAAGGTGTACGTGGATCAGCTGGAACATGCGGAGGACTTCTCGCTGCTTCGCCCCGTCTATTCGCTCAATCTCGTTGACGCTGTTTTCGAGAAGGACGTGCCTGAGTTCATACACCACTACAAGGTCGTACACGAGAAATACACGGACAAGTTGATTGAGGGCTTCCACATCGTGTTCGTGGAACTGCCGAAGTTCAAGCCGCAAAGCATCGCAGAGCGCAAGATGGCTGTGCTGTGGCTTCGTTTCCTGACCGAGATAAACAAGACTACCGAACAAGTCCCGGACGAGTTCATGGAGTCGAGCGAAATCAGCCAGGCCGTGAAGCTTGTCGAAGAATCGGCGTACACGCGGGAACAGCTGATGGGGTACGACCTCTTCTGGGACGCAGTGCGCGTTGCCAAGACCCTCGCCTCTGCGCCCGAACGCAGCTACAAGGCTGGCAAAGAAGTTGGATTGCGCGAGGGCAAACTTGAAACTGCGCGGCAAATGAAAGCCGATGGCATGGCCGTTGAAACCATCGCCAAATACACCAGCCTTTCCGCCGCCGAAATTGCCGCGCTCTAAAACCAATCTCAAATCGTGAAACTGGAAATGAAAGGAGAAAGCCCATAGACAGTTAAAGCGATAAGGCGGGGAGAAATCCGCCGACAGCAATTTGCAATGCTGCAAGATAGTCGACGCTGGAAACCTAGTAAACTTCACATCGGACGACACTTTGCAGAGGAAACGCGCAAGCGTTTTGCCTCTCATCGTGTTTCCGAAAAGGTAATTACTAGGACCTCCAGCGTGACACGGTGAGAGGTTTTTTCATGCCCTCGACTTGTGTCAGACTGTTAAGTGGCGACACGGAACGAGGACAAGCCCTATTCTCCGACCGTGATGATCAAAACAAGGGCACGGAGAAAGAAGATGAAGAAAAGACTCGGATTCAATCGACTAAAGGTGATTGGCCTTGTCGCAATAGCGATGATTGCACTTTCTGCCATTGCAGAATTGGTTTGGGTAACATGTCCTCGGTGCAGTGGGCGAAAGTTTCTATGTTCGTATTGCAACGGAACAGGACAAATGAGATGCACCGTCTGTAATGGTACGGGGATGTTCATGGGATGGGCGTGTACGGCCTGTACAGGAGGCAAACGGATGTGCACAAATTGCGTGATGGCTCCAGAATGCCCACGGTGCAATGCTGCAGGCGGGTATTGGGTGGAAAGATGAATCTACTCCGTAAAATTCTATCTTGCCTAAAATGGTGTGTCGCCATTGCACTGCTGTTTGGCGTGGCCGTTTTCTGCATTGCATATGTAATAAACGCTGTTCATGAGGCCTGCCGTACTGGTGTTTTATCGCAACAACAGGATGGTGGGCATATGGGGCAATCGCAATTCGAATAACATTTAAATGATGAGTAAGCAACCGATGAATGATGCTTTTCAAAATGTGAACTCACCAATGCCAACGCAAATTTGGGAACAACCTCCGCACAAAGGGCGGAGGACATGTATGCTTATGATCACGCATGCATGCAATTTGAATTGTACTTATTGCTACGAAAAGCATAAGTCTAATAAGGTAATGTCATTTGATCTTGCCAAAGAATTGATCTTAAAAGAATGTCATGTCGTTCAGACAAGCCATCTGTTCCATGAACTTGAAATTGATCTCATGGGAGGAGAACCCATGATGAATTTCGATCTCATTAAGCAACTTGTTGAATGGACAGAGGAGAAGCCGCTCCCTGTGCCATGGATATTCTTTATTACAACCAATGGGACTCTTTTTGACGAGGAAAGAAAGAATTGGTTTCGTAAACACAAACATCTCATTTCGGTAGGTGCTTCATATGACGGTACGCCCGAAATGCAGAAAAAGAATAGAGATACGGATAAGGGCTCTATCGATATGGCTTTCTTTCATGAAACATGGCCGAGACAAGGTTTCCACATGACAATATCGCAAGAAACATTGCCTCATCTAGCAGAAGGAATTTTGGAGTTGCAACGTAAAGGGTACCCCTTGGAAGCGGCACTCGCGCAAGGCGTTGATTGGAATAACGATGATTCAGAAGCCTATCTAAATCAATTGTATGCTCTGAGCGAGACCTATTTGAATGAGCCTAAATTGAGACCGATAAACTTGCTATCACGGGCGCTCAATATTAAAGCATCGAATAATATACGAGATTTGAAACAAGAAAAATGGTGTGGAACAGGAACACACATGGTCACATATGATGTTGATGGAAAAGCGTATGGTTGCCACCTTTTTACGCCCATCGTCTTAGGAGACCAAGCAAAGGAACTCGATAAATTTGAATGGAGTTGCGCAGAGGCTACAGAGGATCCATATTGTAGAGAGTGTATATTGAAAAGGGTATGTCCTACATGCGCCGGTTTTAACTATCGCTATCGTGGCAATGTTGCGAGGCGCGACCATAACTGGTGCAAGATGGTTTTTGCAGAAAAATTTGTTGCTTGCGAATTTCAAATCAAGATGCTTGCACAGAGACGAAAAGTATTAGATGAATCAGACGCGATACATGCTAAAGGAGCGATTGAAGCATACAAGGTCCTAAATAAGCTTGATCCGTGTAAGGCAACATCTCCTTTTATTGTTTGAGCGTCAACAAGGAATTATGGCAGAATACATTCAGTGAGTAAAACAAATAGACCAAAAGGTCGGAAAGGAGGTGACAAAATGAAGATCAATGCAAATGAACTACAGGCCATTGATGCCATGCTTGGTGCATATTCTGAGCATCATGGTGATATCGCCGTAAAGCATGATGCGACCAACTTCGGTTGCGATGGTGGTTGCTACATGTCTTGTAAGAATGGTTGCAGTGGTGGTTGCCAAGGCAGCTGCAGTGCTTGGGCAAGGTAAGAAAATTAACTTGTTCATGATGCAACAGAACTTGCAACAATGAAAAGTCAGTGCTATGGCAGGACGAAGAAAAAATCGCACTGTCATAGCACTGTGTGAATAAGTCGGATTGTGAGATGGAAAGTATGTATTACAAAACAGATTTGGGAAACACAAAGACAAAACAGGTCGTTTTGCTTGTTACGCAAGCCTGCAATCTGAATTGTAAATATTGTTATGAAAGTTTTAAAACAACGTCGTTCATGTCTATTGAATGTTGCCGCGAAATTCTAAAAAAGGAATTTCAAAGTGCTGCAAATGATAATCGAACGTCAGACCTTGCCATATCTTTCCTCGGCGGTGAACCTTTATTGAATTTCGAGTTGATAAAGTCGGTTTCGGAGTGGCTTTGGAGCGAAGAGAGACCGGTGCCATATAGTTTGGACATTAGAACAAACGGGACATTGCTCACCAGTGAAATAAGGGAATGGCTACTTGCAAATCGTCAACGAATTCATGTGGCATTAAGCCTTGACGGTTTGAATGAGGTTCAGAAGCTGACAAGAACTGACAAGCCCATAGATTACAGATTCTTCACGGATAATTGGCCCGAAGAACGTGTCAAAATAGTACTATTCAAGAATACGTTGCCTTTTTTTGCTAAAACGATTAAGGAAATGGTAGCAGAAAGGATTTCAATTTCTGTCGATGTAGGCATTGGATTCAAATGGGAAGATAGTGATATTATAGTCTTCGAAGAACAATTGGAAGAATTGATGGAAATGTTCATTGATGATTTACATGAAGGCAAACTGTCTGGTATTTTTCCATTTGATGTCGGGTTGTTTTTCAAAGAGACTCCTGATTACTATCCATTTTGCACATTTAATAACAATCTCGTATCTTATGATGCAGATGGCACACAATACAACTGCCATTTGTTTTCTTCGTGTGTGATAGGGAAGGAAAAATCCGAGTGGATTAGACGCAATGGAAAATTAATAAAGGGAATCCCTGTTGATCCTCGATGTAAGAACTGCCCAATATATGCTGTTTGTAAGCAATGTCCGGCCATGAATCTGAAGATACATGGTGATATTGGCATCTCGGCAAGTGCCACAACATTCTGCAAGATGAAGAAAGTTCAGGCGAGAGAGTGCGCTACAGTGTTCTTGCGGCATGTGCAGAAGTTGGTGGCGAGGAATTTTCATCTAGACGAAGACATGGTGCAAAATGCTAAAAATGCCATCCGTCTTCTAAAAACAATACCAGAGGCAAAGTATTTATAAAGATCGAGGTTCCATTCCATGTGTGACGCTTGCAAATACATCAACTTCTCTTTGCCCGTCACGGCAATAACGGCGCAAGCGCTGATTGATACACTCGTAAACAAGGTCCCTGATGCGACAAAGGAATTGCATTTGCTCATTAATTCTCCAGGTGGCTCAGTTCCTGTTGCAATGGGGATAGCTAAAATTCTAGAGGGTTTATCTTGTAAACTAATTACATATAATACAGCAAGGTGCGACTCTGCTGCGCTTGTAATATACGCAGCAGGCATTGAAAGAAAATGCATCCCCGAAGGAGAGTTTCTTGCTCACACCGTAAACATTGAACTTTCAGGGAATTACTCTCTTGATGCACTTGGTCTTGAATATAGAAAGTTGAGACAAGAATACAACAATGTCATTTCATACCTAGCTCGGAAAACAGGAATTTCCAAATGCAGTTGGCAAAACTATATGACGGAGAAAGGGCATGTCTTCTCATCCAAGGAAGCGTTAAGACGAGGGTTGTCAACCAATGTCAGTGAGCTCTCTATCCCACGACATTCAGAATTGTTGACGGTTAAAGTTGGGACGGTGAAAAGACCATCAATAAAGTCATTGCCGAAATGAGAAAACACCTGAATCTTCTTATCATTTGCTGGGTGATCGGAGTGTTTCTGCCGATCTGCCAGTCATTCATTGAACCAATGGCGCTTAAAAGCGTAACAGACGTGTTGGCGCATTGTAAGCCAGATAGCGCATCTCATATTGTTAAACTTATGCTGTTGTTCTTGTGTGCTGTCATTGGAAATGTGGTGGCGCGAGCGTTTTCTTCTGTCATTCGAGGGAAATTGTCTGTAATTCAAATATCCGATTGGACAATCAGGCTGATGAAAAAAATTCTTTTCACTCGAAATGACTTCCTTCTTCAGAATGAGCCAGAAAAAGTCGTTCGCCGCATATCTCGTGATACAGAAACTGCAACAACATACAATCTTTCTCTTTGGGTGGATGCGCCACTTGCAGTACTAGGCTTAATGATTAGTGTCTACTTAATGTATTTTGGTTCTCCATATTTCTTAGAAAGTAATTTCAATTTCGCCCATCAACAAGGAAACGCATTGCTGGCTTCCGTCATTATCTGCATGACACCGCTTCATTTGCTATTTTTGTTGGGAAACAGAAAGGTGATGTCAATTGACCAACGACAGGCAGACGCATCGGAAAAAGAGTTTCTTGTCGCTACAGAAACATTGCGCGGTGTGGCCGATATTAGGGCCTCTTATTCATTTCCATTTGCAATCAAACGCCTAATTGAAACAATCACACCATCCCGCGATATGCGTATCCGTCTCTTTACCTTGCACATTCTTTTCGGGAATCTTGGTGGGTTAGTGTGGGGGATTTCTCAGTTCACAGTTCTTTCAGTAGCGGCGTGTCTCATATTTCACGAAGGAAATGGATTCGCTTTTTCAGATTATATGGGCTTTTCCGCCTTATGCGGCGCGTTTAATATGTCAATGGTTCAGGTCGTAGAAATTGTCCTTGGTTGGCAAAAGTCAAGGAAGGCGATTATACGGCTAAAGGAACTTGAATCACTGCCCGATTCATATGGTCATACCGTAGGACGATTGCCTAATAATATCAAACCAAGATTGGCCTTACAAGATGTCCAATTCACCCTTTCGGATAAAGTAACAATTCTTAAGCATATAAGCATTTCCGTGGAACCTGGAGAGCATATCGCAATCGTAGGTCCATCTGGGTGCGGCAAATCAACTCTGTTACGATTGATCATACGCCATCTTACGCCAACATTCGGTGCGATTTGTTTAGGCGGGGAAAACATTGAAGAAATAAACTTTGAGTATTACACCAGACATGTTGCCTATGTCTCGCAAAAGCCGTTCATTTTTCAAGGGACAATTCGCGACAACATTTTTGTCGGACGCAATATTTGTCTTGGTGATGAGCAGTTAAAAAGAATACTGGATTCCGTTGCGCTTACTGACGATTTGCTGCAGAAGGATGAGGATGTTCTAAAGGCATTAGATTATGAAATCGGAGCGGATGGCCATGGGATTTCGGGTGGGCAGGCATCAAAAATTGCACTAGCTCGTGCTTTGGTCGGGAATCCCGACGTTGTTCTGCTTGATGAAGTAACTGCGCCTTTAGATGAGCTTTCACAAGACAGGGTAATGCGCATGTTTGATGAAGAATGTCGGGATAAGACCATAATCTTTATAAGTCATCGTTTATCTGCTGTTCGCAATATGCATCGCATCATTGTCATGGAATCAGGGCATATTGCCCAAGAAGGAACATACAACGACCTTGCGACAAAACCGGGGTTATTTGCTTCGCTCGTTGCACGTGAACAATCAGGAGTTGCTTAAACCACAAAGGAGGTTACAATGAACCGTTATAAAACCACAGTTGTTATAATAGCCACTTGTGCGATTGCTTTTTGCGCTTGTGCCCAAAGCGACTGGGCGAAAACGAATAGTCCGAACGTAAATCTCGATATGACGAATTCTTGTATCAAGAGTTTCTGTGGGTTTGCATTCGGTAGCCCATACCAAAGGGTTGATTTTATGACCAATGGAGTAGTGGAGTGCAGTAATTGGTATCATTCACAATATAGGCCATTCACGAATATCACCGTTAAACTAGATCGTCCATTTCGCTTCTGTACACAAGCTCAACTTGAATATACGCCATATACGATGAAGTTATTTAAGGTGACGATTAAGGGGCATATTGGCGCAAGACTTACGCATGAATCTCTACTGGAAGAATCTAATAAGATGAGGAAGATTATAGAAGGTCAGGGGCACTTTCGCATGAAAGACATACTTCCGGTAGCTCGATTAAGGCGGCCAAACCAAAGTTTGTTCGAAAATCAGGATCGACAAGGGGGCGGTAAAGAGAATGAAACTCCGTTGCGCACATTGCCATTCTCATGGGATAATCCATATTGTCGAATGACGATACATTCTTTTGTAGATGATAATGGCACGACATTCATGATTTCTGTAGAAGATTTGATGACGGAACGTGAGGACAAGGAAAGTGAAATTGCTGCAAGAAAGGATTTATCACTTGATTCCAGTCAAGATTCAGACATGGAACTTTTTGAAATTGTACAAGTCCCAGAGGAACAAAGAATTCTGCTGTCGGATCAAGTAACGAGGCGGGGAATAATGGATGCTCGCTTGCAGAACCGCCTACAGAGAAATGACAAAGACTGTTTGTTAGAGCCTGTCTTGCCTTTTTCTAATGCAGTTCAAAGTGCAATGCACAATAATCCATCTGGTTACTATTCGCTTGCTTTACACTTTGCAAAAGGGGAAGAAGTTGATCGCCATTATCCACGCGCATGTTTACTGCTAGAACAGGCAGTGTCAAATCATTATTCTAATGCCGAACTGATATATGCAATGATTCAGATCGGAAATAGCGATTTGGCAACTGAGGAGTCACGGCCTATGGATGCACCTTGGGGAATGGGTTTTAGGCGACGAGAAGTTAGTGACGCCAAGCGTAAACTAACTGAGTTGTTTAAACAGTATACTGGTTTGTTGTGCGACAGCACATTTTTTAGCGACATTAAAGGTATTGATTTGGCAAATGAAAGTGAGGTCGCCCGTTTAAAGTCGTCGCTCCTTGATTTTGGTCATGATTCTGGCACAAAAATGGACATATCAAAAAAGGTTACGTCTTTACTTGATGACCTTGTGTCGGAGAAGAAACGGAATATTGAAAATAATCGCACGAAGCAGAAATATGTAAGAGAGGTGCGTGAACAGCGAGATAAAAACGAAGCGTTGGCAGAGGCTGTTCTTGGTTTTTTGTTTGAGTCGCCAAATAATGCCAAAAGTCTAGGCCATAGACCTTTGATGCGTTTGCGGCAACAAAAACGGGCAGAGACAAGTATGGAGAATTGATCAGAGAAACGATATGAAAACAGAAAACACCTCATCTGATTAATAATGGCATGGGCAATGAATAGGTTAATTATATCTGCTGTAGCGGTGATGCTGGCGCTTGCGGGCTGCGTGACGAGGGACGGCGTTAGCCCATCGGAACATGTTGATTCCGAGCAATGCGAAGATCAAATTGTCAGCCGCATAACCGAATTCATGGAGCGGTATTCCTTGAAGGCGGGATTGCGTCAGGAGCGGGATGACGAGTGTATCTATATTCGAGGCACGATGGGTATGTTCCCTGCTGTATTCGACTCGCATAACATGGTGGTCTGCATTTATCCGCAGACAGAAGAAGTTGTCTGCTTTGGTTACTTGCCTACAAAGGTTCTAGACGACCGTCGCGACGAAATGGTGGAGTTCCTGTTTCGGGCGGATTGCGAATACGGACTTTCGCCAGCAACGCTTGTTTTGGATGAAGACGGCAACATACGCTGTCAGTCGTGGCTCCCATTTAGGTGCTTCAACGACAACCCTGAAAAGGCGGCCAAATGGCTTGTCGGGTCTGTGATGGATAAACTTTATGCATGTTCGCTCGGCGTGGCGAAGGTGGAGACAGGCGGAACCGGTAAGGATTCTGCCATCGGGATTAAACCTGCCGAATTCATGTGGAGCAGGAATGCCGAAGTTCAATCCGATGAACAGAAAGATGTCAATGTGGTTCTTGAAACTTGCTTCTCTGACAATGAATGGACTATTAGCAAATGTTCAGGTGAATGGCCTGCCTCTCTTTGCTGCAAAGGTAGCAATGATAACGTAGATTTCATAAACGCATCAATCTCCGGTTTTCAGGAGTTTTATGGTGGCGCATATGATGAGCTTCATTACACACTCGTCGTGAAAAATGGCTTTGTGTGGAACCTCTGCGCACTACCTGTGGATATACCGTTGTCAAAGTTGCGAGAAGTTGCTAAGTATGCTATGTCAAAAAACGCAGGCTTGAAAGGTTTGTCGTTTGGCATCGACTTAAAAAACAGGAAGCTCTGGTGCCAGTATGGGTTGCCGGTCTGCACACTTGGAAAATGTAAGGGTGGCGATGAGCCGAACATATTGGAGGCTTACATAAAGGCAAGGGCACCTTCCTTTGTCTCAAAATCTGCACAGGAGTTGCAGCATATACTTGGCGCACCATATTCTGGAGTTGGAGGTGCAAGTGCGGAAATGATTTACGCCGCACTTGACGGCTCTGGCGAACTGCCTGAAATCGCTAAGGCAGCGGAACTCGCCGAGTGCGAGAGGGAATGGATGGAGTGTGAAAACGGCAATGCATTCACGAATTCCGCAGGAGACAGGATATCTCTAATGGAGTATTGTCGATTGGCAAACAGTGTTGGCGCACACGAAGCTGATTCATGGTTGGCGAACAATGCCAAGCGATGTGACACTGGATGCGAAGTGTCAACGAACAGTCGGATAGTATATAAATATCTGAGTACATTTTCGGAGCCAGAAAACTTTGAGGAGGAACTTGAACGGTATAGCCTTTGGTATTTGGGAGAAGACTTGTATGTTGTCAAGACGGAAGAGGCTTCTGGACAGATGGGTATGCATATGTATGGGTTTGTTATGTATGATGTTGACAATGATGATTTCAAAGTGCTGTTGCCTTTCGATCATCTACCACAGGATGAGAGAATTATTGCGTCGTTGAGACAGGCGAGGACAAATCCTGCGGCAATTAACAACATAGCGGCAATGGCTTACAATCATGTCGCATGGAGGCAAAGCATTTCGGATGAGTACATTGTTTCGTTATTAGAGATTGCTGGAAATGCTGGGGTGTCTACAGCTTGCCGCAATCTTGCGATATATTTTGGTGATAGGCTTCTTGACGATTCGGAAAAGGATGCAAAACGAAAGATGTGGCTTGACAAGGCATTTTCAGGCGAAAAGGCGGTTCAGAATGGGAAACAACCCAATCTTAAACCTCTGTCTATTTCGCAATGGCCAAAGACTTTTTAGAAGTTGAAAGTGTTTTGAGGACTCATGTTGTCGTTGAAGACTATATTATTCGTGTTGTAAAACCTTTGTGAAAGTATGACATGAAAAAGTGCGAATCATTGATTCTTATTGGTCTAGTGATTATTAGCATAATTGCTATGGTTGTTAGTCGGCTGACGTATGACCCCTCTGCAACTGGTTCCTCGTGGCTTGATATTTGTGTGTTTGGGCCAGCGTTGCCGCCTTTCATAACTGTATATGTTGCGAAACGATTGCTGGGAGATAGCAAGTGGAGTTTCGTGGGTGGATGGCTTGCTGGCGCAATTACCTTAATGATGATTGTTGCTACTGGTGTGATCTTGGATTACTATGACCCTGAAAGTGAAAGTTGCACCGAACTGCCAAATGATTTGTTTGTTCTTTCCTTTATGTCGCTTGTACTGGGTGGAATGATAAGCGCGAGTGATTCGTTGGTGATGAGGATGATGAGGAATTGGCGGCATCCATTTGTTGCTATCCCGCACTTAACAATACGTCTTGTCGGTACGGCGACACTAACCTCACTAATTGTTTGGGTGGTCTTTGGTGTCATACTTAGATGTTAGCTGAGAATGCCTGGTTATGATTGTTAAGTGAATCTTGCATAATATCGATCATAACCGCCATGAGTTTGGAAATTTCCTTGGCGCATGTTAGAAGCTAAGACTGACGGAAATTTCTGAGGCAAATACTCATTGACTGTCGCGGCGTAATTGCCGCGTTTTTGTTTTGCGATGGGCGCGGCTCCTTGCGGCCACTTCGCCGCGTTGCGGCTCGTGCGCTCGATTGCTTCGCAATCTGCGCGGCTACCCTTCGATAGCGCGGCATTTCTGCCGCGCTATCTTCGGCGCATTCCCGCGCCGCGCGTCTCGTCGACCAGCTCTTCTTCGAGCGCCTCATGGCGAACCCGACGATGGTTGACGGCAAGCCTCTCTTCTCGTCGAACCACAAGAACCTCCTGACGGGCGCGACGTCGGCGCTCTCCGCCGACTCGCTCAAGAAGGCCATCAAGGTGTTCCTCGACCAGACTGACGCGGACGGACAGCCGGTGAACGTGGAGCCTTCGATCCTGCTCGTTCCGACAGGGCTCAAGTTCCTCGCGCAGGAGCTCACGCAGGGTCCGACGCTCGTCATGTCGGGCGGCGCGGAGAACACGATCCGTCCTTCCGTGAACGTCCTCGCGAACCAGGGGCTCACCATCGTCTCCAGCCCGTACCTCTCCAACGCGAAGTACGCCGGCGCGAGCGAGACCGCGTGGTACCTCTTCGGCAAGCCGGGAACGGTGGACACCTTCGAGATCGGCTACCTCAAGGGGAAGCGCACTCCCACCGTGGAGCGCGGAGACCTGGACTTCAACGTCCTCGGCATCTGGTTCCGCGTCTACTTCGACGTGGGCATCCGCGAACAGGACCATCGCGGCATGGTCAAGTCCAACGGGGCCGCGGCCTAAACATTCTCTGGCCCGCGCCGCAGGAGGCAGGTTTCTTTGCTTGTTTCTTTCCCTGCCCCTGCGGACGGGCCGCTTAATCTTCAAACGAGAAAGGATCTCTTAAGATGGATGCAAGATATGTTCAGAGGGGCGATGCGATAGACCATACGCCCGTGGCCGACGTCGCGGCGGGCGATATGATCGTCCTCGCCGAGAAGCTCGTCGGAGTCGCAAAGCTCGACATCAAGGCCGGAGAGCTCGGAGCGCTTGCGCTTACGGGCGTCTACGAGACGACAAAGGCGTCCGGCGTCGTCTTCGCGAAGGGCGCGGAGGTCGGATGGAATCCTGTCGCGAAGGAGGCTGTCGCGGCCGGGACGTCCGGCTCCTTCAGGATCGGGCACGCGGTAGCCGATGCGGGCGCATCGGACCTCTTCGTCGTCGTAAGGCTCCAGCAGGGCCTCAACTAAGGCCATGATCAAGTCCGCAATCGAACACATGCGCGCGATCCAGATCGAGCGCCTCGCCGCCGAGATCGGCTACACGCCCCTCTGCGGCGAGAAGCTTCCGGTCCGCGCCGTGGTGGGGCGGACGGTGTTCCGCACGACGGACGAGAGCGGAGTCTGGACGAGGATCGAGACGCGGGACTTCATAGTCCCCAAAGGGCAGCTTGCCTCCGAGCCGCAGGTCGGCGACGAGATCGAGTTCCTCGGGGGGACTTATGAAGTCCTTGCGCCCGGCGGAGAACCGTGCTGGCGGTGGAGCGATTCGTTCCGCACGGCCTACAGGATTCACGCCAAACACACGGGAGGTGAGTAGCAATGGCAGCAGGCGAACAGCAGCATGCGGAGATGCCTCCGGGGTTCCCTGAACTCTGGGAGGGGCTCACTCGGGCTAGGATGGACATCGCGGAGCTGAAGGGCATGGTCAAGATGCACTTCTCCGACGGGGCGCACCACACGCCTCCGTGCGCCACGGCGACCGGCCTTCAGAAGACCCTGCATGCGGCGATGGGGGCTGCGATAATCTCGCTCCTCTCCGCCGTCGCGTCGCTCGTCTTCGAGGTCGTGAAGGGAATGCAGTAGGAGGAGTCAAGATGGTCGACATCATGGGACTTGCGCAGGGCGTCGCCGAGGACATCGGAGAGGCCGAAGTTGAGCTCGCGCCGGAGTTCGCGCTGAAGGACATCAAGGAGAGGACGCGGATCGTGGTCGTCCCCGTCGGCATCAGGCACAGGATGCTTGCGCGCGGATTCCGCGAGGATCTTCTCACCGTGCAGGTGGGTGTCCTCAGAAAGGCGACCGAGGACGATCTGGTCGACCTCGTCAGCTATGTGCAGACGCTCGCCTTGCACTTCCTGCACCGCACGATAAGGGGCGCGAAGTGCGTCGAGGCGAACCATGCGCCGCTGTACGTCCCGGACCACATGAGGGACAGGCGGCAGTTCACCGGCGTAATAGAGCTTCTCTTCAAGGAGGTCAACTCCCATGAAGTGCGAGCTTGATTTCGACGAGGATGGGCTTGTCGCAAGGATCGCGAAAGCGAGCCGCGAAATCCTCCGCCGCGCGGGGGCTTATGTCCGCCGCGTAGCCCAGAGGAAAGTCGTGACGAGCCCCAAGGCGTCGCCGCCGGGGTCGCCTCCGCATTCGCGCAAGGGCCTCCTCAAGCGGGCGATACTCTTCGGCTCGGATGGCGACAGGTCGGTTCTCGTAGGACCCGGCTTCAACTTCGTCGGCCCCTCGATGGCAGCGCACGAGTTCGGCGGGAAGTACAGGCGCGAGCGCTACCCGAAGCGCCCGCTCATGGGTCCCGCCTTGAAGGAGTCCGCGCCCTACGTCGCAAAGATGTGGAAGGACGCGGTCAAGTGATTTACAGACAAACAGAAGGAGAACCATAAAATGGCATACAAGCTTGGATTGGACGCAAAGCTATTCCACGGAACGGCGGGACAGACCGCCAACTCCGAGATGGCGAACTGCAAGGATGTGACGCTCACGCTGGAGACCGGCGAAGCCGACATCACGACCCGCGCCGCCGAGGGCTGGCGAATCACGGCTGCGACTTTGAAGGATGCGAGCCTCGAGTTCGAGATGGTCTGGGACACGTCGGACAACGGGTTCAAGGCGATCAAGAACGCGTACTTCAACAACTCCGCCATCGCTCTCTTCGCCTCGGACGGCGACGGCAACGGGCTGGACGCGGACTTCGTCGTGACGTCGTTCTCGCGTTCCGAGCCTCTGGAGGAGGCATTGACCGTATCCGTCACCTGCAAGCCGACCTTGGTGACGCGCGCGCCGACCTGGAAGGACGGAAGCGGCAACGGCGGCTGATGACGGCGGGAAAGGAGAAGAATCATGAGACGGTTCACAGACACCAAAGGCAGGACTTGGGACATCGAGCTCAACGTCCGCCAGATGAAGCGCGTTCGCGACATCCTCGGAGTAGACCTTGTGAACATCATATCGACAGGCAAGGACGGGGCGGTCGCGACGGACACGCTGGATCGCGTGGCCAACGACCCCATCCTCCTCGTCGACATCCTGTGGGTTCTCTGCGAGGGGCAGGCGAAGTCGGCGGGAGTGACCGACGAGGACTTCGGAAGCTCGTTGGCCGGCGAATCTATCGCGGAGGCGACCAGGGCGTTCCTGGACGAGCTCGTCGATTTTTTCCCGGGGGCGAGGCGGCTCTTCCTCAGGAAAGCGGTCGACCTCGCAAGGAGGTTCGAGACGGAGAACCTCGATGCGCTCGAGAAGGCTCTCTCGAGCCCGGAGTTCGAGGAGCGTATGAAGACCTCCTTGAGACCGCAGCCCGGCTCGCCGGAATCTGCGGAGTCGACCCCGGTCCCCTCACCTTGAGGGAGCTGGGGCTCATGGCGGAAGGGCGGGCTAAGTTCGAGTGGGGGATGGTATCCTCGCAGATGGCGCTCATGGCGAACCTTAATCGCGATCCGAAGAAGGGAAAGCCGTTCAAGCCCTCGGACTTCAACCCTTTCGCGCCGTTGCCGCCGAAGATAGTCCTTCGCGGCGAGGAGATGAAGGAGGCTCTCAAGGCCGCGTTCTGCAGGGGAGGCGCCAGATGACGGACATCGTGAATCCCGCATATGCGGTAGAGCGCCTCAAGATACTCGCGGAGGAGATCCGCGAGGTCGCAAGGTGGCTCAGGGAGAACCACGGCGAGGAGTACGAATGCCGGGAGCGGCTCGGCATGCTTGAACACGCGGCGGGCGTGTTCCTTGAAGAGGAGAAGTGAAAGGAGGAGTATCATGTCGGCGACGGCGAACATCAAGGCGGGACGCGCATACGTCGAAGTGACCGCCGATTCCTCGAAGCTCCGTAGGAGTCTCGGCGAGGCGCAGGCCGAGCTTCGCTCCTTCTCCAAGTCCTGCACGGCGATGGGGCGCGAGATGCTGGCCATCGGGGGTGCGATATCGCTTCCGTTCGCGCTCGCGGAGAAATCGTTCGCGGGGTTCGACGACAGGATGAGGCTCGTGCAGGCCGTCACGAACTCGACGGGCGAGGCGTTCGAGTCGCTGACGAAAACGGCGCAGAGGCTGGGGCGGGAGACGTCCTTCACCGCGCAGCAGGTCGCTGACGCGATGGTCGCGCTTGGTCGGATGGGATTCGACCGGGGGGAGATTGAAGCCTCGATCTCCTCTGTTTTGAATTTGAGCCGTGCAACTGGCACGGAACTTGCGGAGTCCGCCGACATCGCTGCTAACTCGATGCGCATCTTCGGCCTTGAGGCATCGAAGATGTCGCAGGTTTCGGACATCCTGACCGCCACCGCAAACGGATCGGCGCAGACATTGACCGACCTCTTCGAGGGGTTAAAGATGGCGGGGCCGCAGGCGGCTGCGGCGGGCGAATCGCTCGACGAACTGTGCGCGGCGCTCGGCGTCATGGCGAACATGGGCGTCAAGGGTTCCCTCGCGGGAACGGCGCTCCGCAAGGCGTATGTGCAGTTCGCGGACGTAAAGGTTCAGAAGACGCTCCGCGAAGTCGGGGTGGAGGCCACGGACGCGAACGGCAACCTCCGCAAGATGGCGGAGGTGATGCGCGACATCGCGGTGGCGACTAAGTCGCTCCCGACGGCGGAGAGGCTCGCCTTCATGAAGGACGTGTTCGACGTCAGGGGCATGATGTCCGGGATGTCGCTCACGAAGGACATCGGCGAGCTGGACGAGTTCCTTGCGAAGCTCAAGGATGTCTCCGGCCAGGCTGACGCCACCGCCAGGGCGATGGACGCCGGGATAGGCGGATCGTTCCGCCTCTTCCAGTCGGCGGTCGAGGGCGCGATGAACGCCACGGGTGAAGCACTCAACTCGACCATCAAGCCGATGGTCGAGCGGATAACGGCGGTCATAAACTCGTTCACGAAGTGGATCGAGGCGAACAAGGGACTCGTCGCTTCAATCGCGGTGACGGCGGGTTCGATAGCCGCATTGGGTGCGGCACTCCTCACCGTCGGCACCGTGAGCCGTGTGCTTTCGGGCGGGATCGGCGCCTTGTCTGGCGTGTTCGGCGCTTTCGCCGGAGTCCAGGCAGCGCTGGCTTCAAAAGCCGTTGCAGTTCAAGGCGCGTTCTCGCTCATGGCGAGGGCGTTTGCGGACTATCGCAACGCGGCGATACCGGCTATGGTCGGCACTTCGCGGCTTCTCGCCGCCCTGAACCTCCCGATAGACAGCCGCGCGAAGCAGATAGCGGCCTCTTTGGTGCTGATGTCGAACGCAGAGGCGGCGGCAGCGGCGAAATCCGCCATCGCCAGCCGCTTCGCTGCGGTCACAGCCGCCCTGAAAAGCCTCAATTCGGCCACTATCGCCGCCACGGTGAGCGCAAAGGCGCATGCCGCCGCCGAGACAATCGGCACAATCGCGGCAAAGGCGGCTACGGCGGCGCACGTGGCGTTCGCGGCGGTCGGACGGGCGATTACCCTGTCCCATACGAAAGCCGCGCTGACGGCGGGTGTTGCGGCTACTGCGAACGTCGCCCTTGCCGCGACCACCAAGGTCGTGGCGGCGGGCTACCTCGCGGCCACCGCAGCGGCGACCGCATTCTGCGCAATCCCGATCACTTGGGTGCTGATCGGCGTCGTCGCCGCATTGGGCGGTCTCTGTGCTTACATGGCCTCGGCCTCGAAGCACACGGCGAAACTGTCCGACGAGATGGGGAAGCTCCGCGACAAAGGCGACCAGCTCCGCTCGACCGACCAGCTCCGCATGGAGCGGCTCGGACAGCTCGCGGAGAAGGAGAACCTCTCGAATGCGGAGATGGCGGAGGCGGAAAAACTCGCCGGGCAGCTCAAGGGACGCTACGGCGACCTCGGAATAGCGATTGACCATGCCTCCAAGTCAATTTCGATGGCGGCCGACGCGCAGTCTCGCTTCAACGAGGCGATGAAGGCGCAGGCGATCCACCAGATAGAGGCGGAAATCGACGAAGCGCGGAAGAACATCCAAGAGCTTGGCGAGGAAAACCAGTCGCTCTGCGGCTGGTGGGTCAACGCCTGGCACACGGTCACGTTCAGGATGAACAAGTCCTCCGAGGAGATTGCGAAGAACGGCGAGAAGATATCCGACGCGATGAAGAAGATCGCCGATGCCCGTAAACGCCTCGCGGCGATCCGCGACGGCGACAAGGACGCTCTGACCGGCGGCAAGACCGAACACGAGCAGCTGGAGGAGAAGGTAGAGACGGGTCGGAGCGAGAAACACGCCAGCATGGACGAGGCCGACTCCGCATCGAAGAAGGCTTCCGAAATCGAGAAGCGACTCATCCGCGAGACGCGGAGCGAACTCGAAAACGAGGTGTCCGACATCCGCGAGCTGCGCGACGAGTACAAGTCGCTCATCCAGACCATCCTCTCCTACGAAAAGTCGAAGAAGGACAAGGACCTGGAGAAGATAGCCGACCTTGAAGGACGCCTTGCCGAGGCGGACGCCACGGCGGAGCGGCGCATCAAGGCTGCGGAGGAGAAAGCGAAGCGGAAGTTCGACAAGGAGATTGCGGATCTCCAGGAGTCGTTCGACCAGACCGCCGAGGACATAAGCCGCAGGCGCGGCGAGGGCGAGACCGACCGCAAGGTCGAGGACGCCTTGAAGGACGATGCGGCCAAGGGGATGAAGCTCCTGAACGACCTCATCTCGCAGTCGAAGATTGCGGCGGCCTCCGCCAAGGCGGAGTTTCAGAAAGCGATGGCCGAGGCGACGGCGGACGGAGACGTCTCCGATGACGAGGAGAAGCGAATCCGCAAGGCGCAGGACGCCTACTCACTCGCCGAGGGACTGGTGGACAAGTACGAGGCGAAGCTGCGCAATGCGCAGGACGCGACCGCGAAGCAGACTTCAATCGCAAAGCCGCAGGGAACGTTCTACGCGAACGCCGCGCAGTCGCTCCGTGGGAGCCAGATGGAGCAGCGGATGCTCACGGCGACGCAGGAAATCGTGAAGCACACGAAGAAGACCGCCGAACTCCTCAAGGACGGAGCGGGCGGCGGAACTGCGATGACGTTTCAGTGAATGTCTGCGAGAAGCCGTTTCCACTCGCCAATCATGTAGTGGGGGATTATGCGTACATTTCCCATCACACCGAGATTCTCCTGCGATGTCCTAATGCCCAGCTCGATTCCCTTCTCTGCCATGAGCATGTGGAGACTCTTCATCGCGCCTCGCGTGCCTGCCTTGACTTCGACAGGGAGGACGGCTCCGTTGTGCTGCACCAGGTAGTCGACTTCGGCCGTGGAGTTGGCGGCTTCGCGGTGCCAGTAGAAGAGTTCGCTGTCCGTGAAGGCGTCGTATGACTTGAGCAGCTCAAGCCCGACAAGCATCTCCGCAAGCCTGCCCTTGTTGATGAAGTCGGCCGGTGGTCTTGAGATGAGGTCGGCGATGTCCAGCTGGCATTCGTGCATGTAGAGCCCCGTGTCGAGGAGCATGAACTTGCTGGACTTTGGATTGACGTCTCCGCCAAGAGGGATGCCGTTGGCGTGGCACGACGCGACCTTGACTATCAGTTTCGACAGTTCAAGGAGGTCTGTCGCCTCCTTCGCCTGCCTGTAGGACAGTTCCAGATTGGAGTTGCTGTAGACGAACTTGCCGCCCGTTTGCGCGACTACGGAGGCGAATGCGTTGCGGATGCGCGCCGACGGGACTTTCTCGTCGTATTTGCCGAAGTCGGATTTCAGGGTGGTCATGATGTCGGTGTGCATCCGTGCGACATCGAGGTAGCTCTGTGTCTGGACATACGCGCCGACTGCCGCCGGCATTCCCCCGACTATGACATATGTCTTCATGCGCTCAAGGAGCATGGAGTGTTCAAGTTCGGAAAGGGGCCGGCCAAAGGTTGCCTCCCGCATGTGCTCGACCAGTATTCCGTCTCCGGTGGCCTCGGCAAACTCGGCGAAGGAAAACGGATAGATGAACGCATTTCGTATCCTGCCTACGCCGAAATCCTTGATCTTGTCGAACACGAATTCAAGGAGCGAACCGGTTGCGATGACGTGCAGTTCAGGCATTTCCTCGTAGAAGTACCGAAGGGCGGAAATGGCCCGAGGGCACATCTGAATCTCGTCAAGGAAGAGAAGCGTCCTGCCGGGCACGATTCTCTTGCGCATGATGCCCTCGATCTGCCGGACGATGCGGCGGACGTCAAGATCGTCTTCAAAAATTCCGGGAAGCAACTTGTTCCTCTCGAAGTTCAGTTCAACGAACGAATCAAATAGCTTGGCGAAATTTCGGACAGCCGTGGTCTTGCCAGTCTGCCTCGCTCCGCGCAGCAGCATTGGCTTGCGGAAGCGGTCGTCCTTCCATTCAACCAAGGCTGAATCTATGTTTCTTGCAATATACATTCGTTTTCCTTTGTGTTTTGGCGAATAGTGTACCAAAATTTTGGCGACAAATCAAGGGGGCTTGACGAAAAACGAAGGTAAAGAAGAGCTTGTCTTGACGAAAAACGAAGGTAAAGAATGGGTTGCTTTGACGAAAAACAAAGGTAAAGAAGAGCCGATTTTGCCGAAAAACGAAGGTAAAAGAAGTGGAGGTGCCTATGGCAGCAGTACGTGTCGAGGAGGCGTATTCCGAGCGCGACGAGTCAATCGATGAGAACGCCGCGCAGTCGCTTCGAGGCAACCAGATGGAACAGCGGATGCTCACCGCGACGCAGGAGATTGTCAAGCACACAAAGAAGACAGCCGAACTCCTCAAGGACGGAGCCGGCGGCGGGACGGCAATGACGTTCCAATAGAGTGTGTCAAAATGTAAACACTTGGTTTACATTCTGACATGTTCTTTACACTCCGGCAGAGCGCAGAATCCTGTCGTATTCGCCGATCATGTAGAGCGGGATTATGCGGATTCGTCCGTCGTCCAGAGACCCGAAATTCTCTTCCGAAGTCCTGATCCCGAGGGGGAGGCTCTTGGATTCCATGAGGGTGCGCAGACTTGCCATTGAACCTGAATTGCCGCTCTTCACTTCTATCGGAAGTACTTTGTCGCGGTACTGCACGACGTAGTCGACCTCTGCGTTGGAGTTCTTCGCCTCCTTGTGCCAGTAGAAAAGCGACGCGTCATCAAATGGCGATGCCCCTTTGAGAAGCTCAAGGGCGACGAAAGCCTCGGCAAGCACGCCACGGTTCACGAACTTTTCGGGAGTGTCGAGAATCCATGTGGATACATCCAGCTTCGCCTCGCACATGTATAGTCCCGTGTCGAGTATGAGGAACTTGGTCTGCTTGAGCTTTATGTCTCCGCCAAGCGGAATGCCGTTTGCATGCACCCCCGTTATTCGGTGGATGACGCGGGCGCGTTCCAGGAGCGTTGTGCAGGTTTTGGCTTGTTGATGCGAGGCCTCCGAATCCGAGTCGGAGTAGTTGAACTTGGTGCAGGTCTGTCTTACCACGGAGGTGAAGGTCGCCCGTATGGCCGTTGGCGACACCTTTGACTTGTACTTGTCGAAGTCGGATTTCAGTGTCGCGATGATGTCGGTCTGCTGGCGCTGTGCCCTGAGGTAGCTTTTGGTGCTGACATATTCAGCCACAGCCGCTGGCATGCCGCCGACGATGATGAACGACTTGAGATATTCGAGCATTTTGTCATGCCCTACGCCCGGAACGGGGGTGTCGAACGAAGCGGTACGCACATTGCGCAGCGTGATGTCTGCGCCGATTGCGGACAGGAATTCCGCAAATGAGAACGGGTACATGAAAAGGCTGCGTACCCTACCAACGCCGAAGTCGGAGATTTCGCTAAATGCGAATTCGAGAAGCGATCCGGTGGCTATGACATGCAGGGGCTGCTTATCTTCGTAGAAGTAGCGGAGCGCCGAGATAGCTCGTGGGCAGTTCTGGATTTCATCGAGGAAGAGGAGTGTCTTGCCGGGAACGATGGCCTTTCCGGTGTGTGTCTCTAGTTCGGGTATGATGCGGTCCATCTCGAAGTCGTTTTCAAAGACCCTGCCGATGGCTGAGTTCTTCTCGAAGTTGATTTCAACAAAGGAATCAAACCTTTTTGCTAGATGGCGTATGGCGGTCGTCTTGCCGATCTGTCTTGCGCCGCGAAGGAGAAGCGGCTTGTGCCCAGGATCGTCAGCCCATTCTTCCAGATAGGCGTCTATGGTTCGTTTCATGTACATTGCGAAAACTCCTTACAGGCTTGTAAAACGCGGGTATTATAGCAAAAAACAGGTTGTGTTGTCAAGCGCAAGTCACGGAAATCCAAGGTGTTTTGGGTGGCCAAATCACGGAAATCCAAGGTCTATGATGCGACCAAGTCACGGAAATCCAAGGTGTTTTAGGCGACCAAGTCACGGAAAGTCATGGGTGCGGAATTAAGCATGCAACTTTTTAAGGGGTTGATTTGGGGAAAATTGCATCTTTTTAAGGGGTTGAAATGTGGACGTATTGCAACTTTCGAGGGGATGACGTGGGTCCTTGACGAAAAACGAAGGTAAAAGAAAAGGAGGAGACTATGGCAGCAGTATGTGTGGAGGAGGCGTACTCCGAGCGCGACGAGACAATCGACGCGAAAGGGAACGTGATCGAGGTGGAGATTCCCTATCTCGTCTTCAACGTGGACGACGAGTCGGAGGCTCTCTCCGCCGTCAAGTCGAACCACAAGTCCGTGACGGGGATGAGTCTCGAATCGGTCGAGACCGTCGAGCGCATCAATGACACCACATGGAAGGTCAAGGCGGTCTACGAGACGGACGAGGACGGCGGGGGCGATGACACATCTCCCGACGAGGACGAGGACACGACCGTGTTCGCGTTCGACACCGGTGGCGGGACGAAGCACCTCAACCAGTCATTGAAGACCGACGGCAGGTACCCCGACGACGCCCCGGACTTCGGGGGCGCGATAGGTGTCGACAACGAGGGGAATGTGAACGGTGTCGAGGTCACGATGCCCGTCCTCAACTTCACGGAGACGCACACGCTCTCGGGGAGCCGCGTCTCGACCTCGTACAAGAAGACGCTCGCGGAGCTCACAGGCTCCGTGAACAAGTCCGGTTTCCGGGGCTTCTCGGCGGGCGAGGTTCTTTTCCTCGGAGCATCGGGAACTAAGCGCTCCAAGAAGGCGTCCGCCCCTTGGGAGATAACCTACCGCTTCGCCGTCTCGCCCAACCAGGCGGGGTTCAAGGTTGGCGACATACAGGTGAGCCGCAAGTACGGCTGGGACTACCTGTGGGTCAGGTACGCCGACAAGGTCGCGGAAAGCGGCAAGAACGTCGTGAAGAAGCCCGTGGCGGCGTATGTCGAGATGGTCTACCCTGAGGGGGACTTCGGAAGGCTCGGACTCGGGAACTGACGGACGGGCCGTCAAAATCTGACGGTCCAAAACAAAGGATGCACACGGAAAGGAGGCGTTTCATGGAGAAGGTACGATCCGGCGAGGCGGTGAACATCAAGGCTTCTACCTGGAACGCCTTTGTGGATGCCGCGAACTTCGTCAAGGAGGCGAAGCACAGCGCATCCGGGAAAGGCGTAGCATCGGGACTGGACGTCGGGATCGTGAGGGTCAAGAACGGCGAATCGACGCTCATGGAGCGCTTTTCCGGGCTTGTTCTTACCGGCGTCGCGGTGACGCCCGAGACGAACGAGGACGAGTTCGTTTCCTGTCCGCCCGTGTTCAGCGGTATGCTAATGACGGCGGCCCGCGAGGGGATGCCGTGGTGCGTTCTCCTGGAGCCGATCCCCGCCGGCGAGATAGGACGCGCGATGGTGCTTGGGGTGACGCCCGCCAAGATCACGGTCTCCGCCTCGGACGACCAGTATGCGCAGCCTAGGGCGGGATCGTCCACGGGAGTCATCGAAACCGCCGCGACCGGCACCGCGAGAATCCTCTGGAAGGAGAGCGGCACCGGGACCAAGTGGGCGATCCTCCAGCTCGGCGGAGCGGGGAGTGGAGGCGGCGGAGAAGAGAAGGCTCTCATGTGCAAGGTGACGGGAGGCGACTCGACGAACGGCTACAGCGTGACCGTCTACCCGAACGGCAGAAGCGAAGGCGGGACGCATTCCGCGAAGCTCTTTCTGCCGGACGTCGCCCTAGATGCGGACATCCCGGCCGGCACGTGGATCATCGGACACAAGGGAGCCATGAGTTCGACGGGAGGGAGCGAGACATGAGCTTCAGCTACGTTCCCGGAGAGTTCCGCATACCGAAGATACCCAACTTCAATCCGCCCGACGGCGTGTGGGTCGGAAGCGGAACGGACTCGGGGTATTTCGCCTTCAGGCTGCCGTACTCCTATTGGGGCGACAACATAATGGTGCGGAACGACCTATGCTTCTCGCTCAAGGTCAACGGCTCGACGCTGAGCCCCGTCTACACGCCCGTCAACGGCTACATGCACTGGTCCGGGGGCGGCCACCTCTACTACACGCAGACATACGGCTGGGTGTACATGACCGGCATGTTCCCCGGCTACGAGCCGCTGGAGGAGAACGTCAAGTACGACCGCGACAAGGGCGTCTACACGGGCGAGGGCGACGCGTTCTACACATGCTGGGGACTCCCGTCCTACGAAGGAGACGAGGTCGAGCTCAGGGGGAGAGGAAGCCTGTACGGCAAGGAGCCGAAGACGCTCACCGCATCCTGGAACAGGTGGATCTGCGAGACGGGCGAGTTCGGAAGGTACGAGCCGCAGGGAAGCGTGACGGGAACGAGGTATCTGGGGCTTCCGCGCTTCAGGGGTTCAAACAACGAATACTTCGTGCGCTCTCTGGAGAAGACGAACGGACGCTTCACCTACGGGCGCATCCGCTACCAGGGCGGGAAGTGGGTGATCGGTTCGATCGGCGCCGACTCCGGCTGGCACGAAGGCGACGAGCCAGACCGCGATGGCGGAAGCGTCTCATTCAGGTTCTGCAAGAACGAAGGGAGCGAAGCGAAAGGAAGCGACATCACGGTGACGCTCCAGGACTTCGTCAAAGGCGACGAGACCGGGAAGGCGTATCTCGGAGAGGTCGCCATCTGGAGATGAAGCATCCGCCGAGAAAGGAGACGAGGAAATGCTCGAGATCGAATACGTAGAGCCAAAGTCGTGGGACGACAAGGGGATGGACTGGAACAACCCAGACCCGAGGCGGGCGGACTACGTGATGGCGATCAAGGGTGCTCTCATGGAGCGGGCCGCCGCCGCCCACTGCTCGCTCGACCGGGCGCTCAAGGATGTCAGGCCGTATGCGCCGGTTTCGATCGAAGCCCTCATCGGACTGCTCGGCGACATAAGGGACCTGGCGCCGTACTACGTCAACGTGGAATGGACGGACTACAAGGATGACTGGTCCGACTTCCCGAGGATGTGGACGTACCGCGACCTCGTAAACACGGTCGGATGCGAACTCTACCTGACGCCCTGCGGCGGAGACATCCTGGAGAACGGAGGTGCGTGGTTGCGCCGCTTCCGCGCCGCGATCGACCGGCTCACGACGATCCGCTGCACGACTGCATGGGGGACGACGAGGTCGAGAAGCGGGTCGATCCACGATCCGCCTTTCAACGAGTCCATAGGAGGCGCGATGGAGAAGGCCTTCGGCGAGAGGCAGCCTTCGACAGGGACGTTCACGAAGATGCCGTCCTCTTACTCGGCCTGGAGCGGGAACACGCACTGGAAGTGCCCGCAGCCCCTTGACGAGGGTGAGCAAGACTGGGAAGGGAACGTCGACGGATACTGCGGCTACGCCGAGTCGAGCGAGTTCACGGTGACGCGTGTCAGGAACTGGCTCGTCGGGCGAACGCCCGACTTCGTCGGCTACTCGCTCGTGGGCGCGCCGACGGAGCCGGTTCCGTACTCGCAGGAGCTTGCGACCAGCGTGTTCGATCCCGGCGAAAGCGGCTGCCGTCGGGGTCTATCGATAAGGCGTGAGCACATCGAAAGCGCGTCCTCGATGAGCCTTACCTTCGGCTATGCGGATTCGATTCCGCAGAACGGAACAGTCCCTCAGAGCGACTTCGACGACGAGGGCGTTGCGATCCACAGGCGGAGCGCCAAGCGCGGCTACGAGGCTAAGTTCTGGGCTTTCCTCGACTACGGGGTCGAGGGCGGATTCCGCTTCAGGGCGGACGGTTGAATTTTTCAAGGAGTGACTTATGCAGACGATAACGATGTACCTCAGGGCGGCGAGCGTCAAGGGAACGCTCGTCGACGAATGGAACCAGCAGGTCTCGTCGCTTCCCGCGCTCACGCGAGGGATGCGCGCGGAGCTGGTCCTGAAGCTCGTCGACACGAACGGCGAACCGCTCGAAGGCTTGGGCGCATACGGGGCGTGGGACTTCGCGGTCGCGAACGACTGGGACACGACCACGACCCCGCAGCTTCGCGTGACCGAGGGAATAACGGTCGAAGGGAACGCCGTCCACGTCCCGCTCACAGAGACGAACACGGCGGAACTGATAGCGGCATTGGGTACGAACGAATCGGCGACCTTCGGGTGCGAGCTTGCGGGCTTCGAGCCGGGCGAGACTACTCCCGGCTTCCTGCTGCAGTTCGACATCTCGATCAGGAACCGCCGCGCGGACGCGGGGACGGGGCGGCCCTCGCCCGTCTCGGACGCGTCCTACACGGCGGCGCAGGTGGACGCCCTGTTCGCTGCAGGCTTCGAGATACAGCTCTCGCGCGACGGGATCGAGTGGAAGTCCTACGAGGACTACTACAACCCCGACGTGGAGAACGCCGAGGTCGAGATTCTCCCGCCGACAAGGTTCCGCTTCCGCAACGCCGCAGTCGGACACGACTGGAGCGAGGCGGTGCCGCTCGTCCAGGGCGAGCCGGGGCTTGCCGCGAGGATGTACGTCCACAGCGTCACGACCGGCGAGTCGGGGACGCAGGCTAAGATCGTGAACTACGGAACCCCCTACGAGGCGAGGCTCGCGTTCACCATCCCCAAGGGGGACCGGGGAAACGCGGCGACGGTACGGATCGGAACCGTGGAAGTCGCGGGGACGGACGAGGAGCCTGAGGTCACGAACTCAGGGACCGCGAACGACGCGATCCTCAACTTCAGGATTCCGCGCGGTGCGGTCGGCGCGACGGGACACGAGTCGTATCTCTACGTCGCATACGCGGAGAACAACAGCGGCCGAGGCTTCTCGCTCACGCCGGCCGCGAGCCGGAAGTACAGGGCGGAGATTCAGACGGACTCGCCCATCGAGACGCCGACCATCTCAGACTTCGCGGGCGCGACATGGGTCAAGTACCTCGGCGACGATTCGACCGTCTACGGCGACGTCCTCGTCGCGGATGCGGACACGAGCATTCCGCAGGTGACGAGGATCGTCTTCGAGAACGCGACCATAAGGCGCGGGATCGACGGAGAGGTCATCGTCCGTTTTAAGGAGGCCGGGGTCACGGTCGACGAGATGAACCGCTACGCGACCATCAACGGTCGCACCCGGTTGTCCTCATGGACGAACGGCGGCGGCTCGCCGAGCGCGATGCCCGGCCTTGAAGTTGCGGTGCCGCAGACGATAGGGCTCCTCCTCGGATTTCCGTCGTATTCATCTTTCATCGGCTGACATAAGGAAACCTCAAATGGCTACAATGCGATACTCGAACATCGACTTCAACATCGTGTACGTCGATCCGTCGAAAGGCTCGTCGGGGGACGGGACTACCCCGGCGAACGCGCTCAATGCGCTTCCCTCGACGGCGGCCGCGTTCGCGGATGCGACGTGCTACCTCATACGCCGCACGGCGGAGACATCGGCCGTGGTCATCCCGAACGGCACGAACTCCACCGTCAAGAACCTGATGCTCATGGGAATGCCGAACGCGTCGGACGAACTCTACGAACTCGTCCCGTCGGCGGCGAAGACCGCGTGGGGCGGCGACTCGGCGGAGTACGCGAACATACAGTCGACGGCTGCGAGCGGTTCGTTCGCGGCTCCGAACGTCAACGTGTTTCTCCTGCACCGCGTCTATCTCTTCCGCGACGGAATCAACGCGGACCAGTACATCCTCAAGTTCCAGAACAACACCCAGTCCGTCGGATGCTACGCCTTCGAGCACTGCAAGTTCGGATCTCGCGGAATCGACGTGGACAAGACGGCGTATGCGACCGCCCTGGCGGCGAGCCGGCTCAAGTCGTACGTGTACGTCTACTACGCGAGGATGCTGGACATCAGGGATTGCATCATCAACCATTCCCTTGCCGGCAATACGCAGAACCCGTGCGGGTTCTACTGCTACTTCGCGGACATCCTGAACGTGGACGGAGTCAAGGTGTTCTCGCCCGTCTGGACGGACTACACCTCGAACGCCTATCCGCTCTACCTTGCGGGGACCAACCAGAAGGGAATCGAATGCACCGTCCGAAACGTGGAACAGACGATCCGGATGAACGGCTCGTCCGGTACGCACGTCCCGACGCTCCTCTACCTGCAAGGCTACATTTCGTGCACGGTCGAGAACATCGAGGTGAAGATGGGCGCGACCCTGGATGCCGCCAACCCGACCTCGCTCTCCATCGACTACGCGATGATGTACCTCTCGAACGTGTACGAGCTTCTCTTCAAGTCGGTGAGCGTGAACCTGCCGAACGTCTGGTACGCGAAGGAGCCTGTTCTCGAGTTCTACCGCTGCTACTCGGGGAACTACGTCCCCGGCGTCGTGAAGCGCATCGAGGATGTAGACGTCCGGCTCGCAAGCAGCGACGCGAGCGGAATCGGTGCCCTTTGCACATACGCGAACGCCACTTCGAGCGGCGACAACTACGCTGCGGTCGTGATGTCGTTCTCGTCCTCGGACACGACGATGTACGCGAAGGTGATGGAGGCGACGGACATAACGATCAAGGTGCCTAGGGGCAAGGCGCTCTACGCAGACAACATCCGCCTCACCGACGCGACCATCGAGGGGACGGTGATACTCTCCGCGACGGAGGCCGACTTCAACTCGATCAAGACGTGGTTTCCGGGGAAGGCGCTCTACGCGCAGAACGGGACGCACGCGAGGGTGCGGCTCATGGAGTCCAACCTCGCGAACCCGGAGTATCCGTACAACGAGGACGCGCTCGTCTTCTCCACCTACTCGGAGAACGGGAGCGTGTTCGTTGACGAGTCGAACGCCAGCCTCGCCGCGATGACGACGACCTCTTCGAAGGCGGCGCACATCTACCAGGGGATCGGGTGCAACAGCGAGGGCGCGGACGGACACTTCGCGTTCCGCTGCGCGAACGGCCTCTGCGACACGTGGAGCGTGAGGCGCACGGGCGGCGGCACGGCCGCGTTGAAGCTCTCGAACAACACCTGCTCTGGTGCTGACATGATGGTGCTCGGGCGGCGGCCGTTCAACGGGATGCAATTGACTCCGAGCACGACCGGAAGGCACACCTTGAGGGCGCACATCGCATTCAAGGGCTACGCGGTCGCGGCCGAGATGTACAGGCAGCTCATAATATCGGCGACCGTGAACGGCAAGGTGTGGTACTCGACGGTGCATGGCCGCTGGGCGGACGATTTGTCGTCCGTCTGGGTGAACGACACGGACCTGACGCAGATGGTCCTCGAGATGCCCATCGACATCCCGGAGGCCGCTCCGGTGGACGTGAGGGTGTACTTCTCGTGGTATGCGGCGGGCGGGTTCGTGTATCTCGACCCCGCGATAGAGTTGTCCAAGATATGATGAAAGGATTGCTTCAGATGATTGCCGCCATGATGCAGATGTTTGCGGTCGAGCCCATGAAGGAGGAGACAATCTTCGACATCGAGTTCGACGATGTCGAGATTCCCGATGGCGGGCAGTGCCAAGTGCAGTTCTACATAACGACGCTCGACGGATACGATGCCGTGGGCGTAGACTGGGGCGACGGCACGACGCAGGACTGGCCCGAGAGCCAGTACACGATGTGGCACAACTGGACGGCTCCTGGACGCTATCGCGTGAAGTTTGATGGACGACTCGGCTGGTTCAGATTCGTCGAGTGCTGGACTTCCGCGAACGGTCGCACATACGCTTCCCGCCCGCTCCTGATGCCGGTGCAATGGGGCGACTTCGTGGAGTCCGCGCAAGGGACATACTGCTACTGGAACGGAACGCGCGAAGGACGCGGACTGCGGGGAGATGTGATTCCGTGGGGAAGGTCGATCAAGACCGCCCATTGCTGCTACCAGGGCTGCAGGAACCTCACTGGCACCTTCCAGAAATGGGGGCCGTCCATCACGAACTGCACCGGAGTCTACGACGGATGCACAGGGCTTTCCGGCCCGTTGCCCGCATGGCCGAAAGGCGCGACATCAGGCAACCAGTGCTATCAGGATACGGGTGCTACAGGGACGATTCCAGCATGGCCGGAGACGATGACATCCGCAAGGTACTGCTACAAGGGCTGCACAGGACTCACCGGCGCATGGACGGACGATCCCGTACTGCTCATGCCAGACAGGATGAACGGGCAACAAGGCCTGACGACAGACCACGACGACGTCGTTACGGGCGCGGGCGAGGGGCTTCGCGCGCTATTCTACGAAGACTGGGGCGGAACGAAGGTCCGGCCCGAATAATGAAAGGGAACACACAAGATGGGAACAGACACAACGATGCACGAACCGAACTCGTACTTCGAGTCGTTCGCAGGGATAGCGGACGCGCTGGACGCGCTCGCCAAGGCGATCACGCCCGATCCGTCGGACGACGGAACGCCGCCGGAGGAGGGGGAGAAGCCTTGCTGCAACTCCTACTTCTCGTCCTTCGGCAACATACGCGACGCCCTCGTCAGGGTGAGGGAGGCGATGGTGGAGAGGATAGAGGATCTCGCCGAGAAGGACCCCGATTTCGCGGCGTGGAAGGCTTCGCAGACCATCCCGCTCGGCAAGGGCGCGAATGCGGCCGCGAACGGCGTCGCGGTCGGCTGGAACGCGAACGCGGGCATGGGGACGGGGAGCGGCGCAAGCGACTCCGGCGCGGTAGCGGTAGGCAAGGGCGCGTCCGCAGTTGGCATCGACGCGGTGGCCCTCGGACGCAATGCCGTAGCGGGGACATCGGGCTCCAAGACCACGAAGGCGACGGTGCAGCTCGGCTCGGGCACGAACACCGCCGACGGCACGCTCCAGTTCCGCACTTGGCGGCTCGTGGACGCTACGGGCAAGGTTCCGAGGGACCGCCTCCCGGACGATGCGGGCGGCCTCGTGGAGTCGACCGTATCCTATGGCGTTGCGGCCGACAGGACGAATGGGCTTCTGTACTGCATCTTCAAGCCGTCGGCCCTCGGCTTCACGGACGAGAAGATCGTCCTCAAGCGCCTCGGCATCGTGACGCACACGTCGACGCCCGATTCGTCTCTGAAGCGCATCCAGATACGCACGGCCGATTTGGGGACGGTTCTCGCGACCTCTGACGCCAAGGCATTCTCCGTCGCGGGGGCGACCGTGACGTTCACCCTCGACACGCCAGTCGAACTCGACGCCGGGACGAGGTACGCCGTGAGGATCGTGGACTCGTCCGGGTACGACAGCACGGCTCCCGTCATGCTCGCGAACAACAGCGGCGGATCGCCAGATCTCATCACGAGGATGACGGGGAGGACTTACGAGACGACGGACTTCTTCCCGTGCATCACGCTGACGACGCTCAAGGCGGCTCCCGACATTGCGTCGGTAATCGCCGAGGCGAAGAGCGCGATAGACGGCATGGGATGCCTCGACCTCAAGTCGCCCACGGCGTCCGGAGGGACGGTCGCGCTCTCCAACCGCGCGGTGAACAGCGTGACACTGACGGGAACGCAGGTGGCGTTCTCGTTCCCCTCGGCGATATCGGGGCGCGGCAGGGCCTTCGTCCTGCGCATCACGATGTCGTCCTCGACGAACTGGACGCTCCCATCGGGCGTCACCTTCGAGGGCGAGAGCGACGTGTTCGACGCGGTGCAGGCGGGCGAGACCGCCGTGTTCATCTTCTCGGAGATGACCGCCGGCAGGTTCCTCGTCTCCAGGAAAACCGTCTCGACGGTGACGAAGTAAAGGAACCGAATCGCGGTTCAAGGAGGTAGGAGACAATGGTAACAATCGAAGAGGCGCGCAGGCTTCGGGGCCTGTGCGAGACATATGGACTCGAAGGACGCGAGATCCTCGCCAGATACACCGACGAGGAGCTCGCTTCCATCTACAACGGAATCGGGCCGGAGTCGTTCCCGCAGTGGTTTCGCGCCGCGCTGGACGCGGTGCATCCGTCGCTCGCGCCCGTCGCGTTCATACACGACGCCGAGTGGCACGAGTCGGACGGGGGCGAAAAGTCCTTCGACGCCAGCAACGCCCGATTCTGCAGGAACGGCGTAAAGGTCGCCTGCGCCGCCTTCGGGTGGTGGAGGCCGCGCCGGTACAAGGTGATGTGGGATGCCGTGAAGTTCGCCCGCGTCTGCCAGCGCTTCGGCTGGTCGGCGTGGCGCGCCCCATACGAGGCGAGGCAGAAAGGAATATCCCCCGAGGCCGAAGGCCGAGCTGCGAAGCAGGCGCTAGCGGGGTGTGCGGCATGAAGCGGCTCGCGGTGATCCTGTCCGCCAGCGCCTTCGCAATCGTCCTCGCCGCCCTGTGCGGGTGCGCCTCGCAGACGATGCGGACGGTCGAATACTACGAGCCTACCGAGGCGACGCTCCACGAGCGCGAGGACGGACTCAAGGTCGGGGCGGTAAAGAGCGAAACAGTCAAGTCGGGGCAGCCCGACTGGAGCGGCAACAAGACATTCTCCCTGTTCTCGTGGTGAGGGCGGGGGAATCAACACAAACCGGAAAAGGAATTTAGGGGGTTGGTTTTGCGCCTGGGCGCAAAACCAACCCCCTAAATCGAAGCATTTCAAAAGAAAGGTGACTCAAAATGAAACCTGAATTCAACATCATCGATCCCGACGAACTGAACGCGGCAAACTGCCGCGCATGTCCGCGAAACCTCGCGTTGAAGATCGCGCACGGCGTTTCATTTGACTGCGACGAGCAAGTTGGCTTTGACCCTTCAACGCGCATGGCGGTCAAGGCCGACGCCCCGAACGCCGTTCCGCTCGGCGTTGTCCAGCACTTTGTTCCGCAGCCATCAGCCGCGTTCGACGTTGTTTTCGTCTTCACGTTCGAAAGCTTCTACCGCGACTTCGACCATCGCGGCGAAAGGCGGTGCAAATGAATCGCGGCAAATATGCCGCGAATGGCGGCAAGGAGAATCGCGTCAAATATGCCGCGGAACCGCAGCGCGGCAAATATGCCGCGTCAAAGAAAGCCGACCACTATGCTCCTGAGGCCGTCCGCGAAATCCTCGCCCGTAATCCGTGGATGCCATGCGCGGAGGGTTTATCTTTTGACGAGGGCGAGAAGGTGAACTACGATCTAAACGCTGGCCTTGTCGTTAAGGCAGGAACGCCCGGCACCGTGTCGCTTGGCGAAACCGTGCTTTTCGTTCCGGCTACCGATGGGCGCGGCGCATTTGCCGCGATATTCACAAGCGATAAGTTCCACCGGGAATACATGCGCAAGGGAAAGGTCAAATGAATATGCTCAATCTCTTCGGCAAAAAGAAGCGTCGCGGCAAATCTGCCGCGAACGGCGGCGGTCTGTTCCACGCAATCCGTGCGCACTTCGCCTCTGCGGAGTCTGCCGGGAAAGACAACGACTGGTGGAAGGCCGACTTCCTCTCTGCCGACGCGGACGCGAACCCAGAGACGCGCCGCATTCTCCGTATGCGCTCTCGCTACGAGTATCAGAACAACTCCTATGCTCGCGGCGTGATCCAGTGTCTCGCCAACGACACGGTAGGCAACGGCCCCAGGCTGCGATACGCTTCAGAAGACGATGCCCTAAACTCGCGAATAGAGCGCGATTTCACCGCTTGGGCAGAGACGATCCGCCTTGGTGAGAAACTGCGGGCTGTGCGCATAGCTCGCGCCCGCGACGGTGAGGCGTTTGTTTTTCTCGCCCAGAATCCCGCCCTGCGCACGACCGTGAAACTCGACCTCGCGCTCATAGACTCCGACCGGATTGCTGGTGACAATGCCTGTGAATGTCGCGACGGCGGGGGCGAAGGGTGCTGCAAGCCATTCATGGTTGACGGCATCGCCTACGACCGATACGGCAATCCGGTCTCGTACCGCGTCCTCGTCAGCCACCCTTGCGACGGAAACCTCGCCGAGGAACGTGCGCTCATCATTCCCGCCGCGAACATGGTTCACGTCTTTCGTGCCGACCGCCCGGAGCAGCATCGCGGCGTTCCAGAGCTCGCCGCCGCGCTCCCGCTCTTCGCCAAGCTCCGGCGCTACACGAACGCCGTCGTAGCTTCTGCGGAAAAGGCGGCAGAGTACGGCGGCATCCTCTACACCGACCATCCGAAAGATGACACTTGCGCGGAGATAGAGCCGATGGACGCCGTGACGCTCGACGTCAACCAGCTCACGACCATGCCGGAGGGCTGGAAGATGGACGAGTTGTATGTCAAAGCGCCAATCGCCACATACGCCGACTTCAAAAAGGAAATGCTTTCTGAGATAGGCGCGGCAATGGGCATCCCGTATGCCATTGTCGCAGGTACTTCGGCGGGCTACACCTACGCTTCCGCGAAGCTCGACCATCAGACATACTTCCGCGTCCTCCGCAACGAGCGCGGATTTGTCGAAGACTCGATCCTCAACCGCCTCTTTGAATTGTGGCTGCGCGAGTGGTCGCTTGCCAATCCCGACGCGGCGGATTTGCCGCGAAATGGCGACGCGGCAGATGTGCCGCGAATTTCGACGTGGAATGCCTCCTGGCTCTGGCCGATGTTCGACAACATCGACATGCTGACCGCAGCCCGCGTCCAGTCCATCGCCATCAAGAACAGAACGACAACGCTCGCGACAGAGTACGCCCGTCAGGGCAAGAACTGGAAAACCGAACTCGCCCAGTTCGAGAAGGAGCAGCAGTATCTGAAGGAACATGGAATTGAAGCCAAGTGAAAGGAACGCCACCATGAACACAAGCTACGGCAAACTCGTCAACGGAGCGATCATACACGCGCCAACAACTCTCGACACGCCATCAGGCGTGATAGTCAACCCCAAGCGGCTCTCATATCTACAGGCGGGTTGGAAGCATCTTGACCTCAAGTCACCCGCCGATCCGCCGGAAGGTAAGGAATACGCCTTGACCGGCTATATCGAGACGGCAAGCGACATTCGCGCAGAATGGAAGCTTGTCGATTGCATGATGCCGACGCGAACCTTCTCCAAGCTGAAGATCGTCATTGCGCTGACCCAGCGCGGCAAATGGGCCGCGATCCGGGACTGGCTTAACGAAACGGAATACGGCGACCTCTTCGACGCGGCGCAGGACTTTCGCGAAAACCATCCCGACTTCATCGCGGCGCTTTCCGCCGCCCAGGAACGCTTCGGCTTCACTCGCGGCGAATCTGCCGCGCTCCTTGCCCGTTCCTTGAGCGGGAAAGGCCCGCGAAAAGGGGCGAAACGAAAACCCAAAGGAAAGGTCAAGACAATGATGCTGGAAGAGAAATACAAGGCAAGCCGCCTCGCCAAGGCGGTGGAGGAGGCGAGGCTCGGGTATGTGCTCCTGCCTGCCCAGAAGGCGGTGATGATCCACTACACATACTATACGCCTGAGCCCAAGACCGAGGCGGAGCAGAAGGCGATGAGCGACAAGGTTCAGTCGGTCATGGAGAAAGTGTTCGGCAAGCCGCTCCCCCGCGAGGTGAACGTCTTTGTCGATCCCAACGCCGGAGCGAGGGGCCACAAGTGCTACTGCACGGCGGCAACCTACATGGTCGCAGTCGACGAACTGGCCGCCTGACACTACGGCTCGGAGCCTTGCGCAAGAAGCCCGCCACATTGCCTTGTGGCGGGCTTCTTCGTCTGGAGGGGTCAACGGCCGCACCGCGCAGGAAAGCCCGACACGGGCCAACGTCGCGCGTCCTGCGCTCTAGCGTGCCCGTCGGCTTGGCCGTGGCTTCGGTTTGCGTTCGCCTCTCTTATGCTGCGTGCGCGGTTCATCTTTGGTTATTGCGGCGAGCTCCGCGTCCATCTTCCTTTTGCTCGGTACGAACGCGATGCCGGATATCTTGCACCCGTCGCGGTCGAACGCCTCCAGCCGAATTCCGCCGTAGAATATGAGATCCTCGATTTGTATCGTCACATCCCTGTGTGCGAACTTTGTATAGTCTCCAGTGCTCTCGTCGATCAGCGACGGCTCGCCTATCTCCGCTTCATCCGGCATCTCTGCGCACCAGTCGAACGTCTCCAGGGCCCACGCTTCGGCAGCCTTTCCCATCTCGGAGCAGGGAATCGTGTCTGCGGCCGTAGGTTCGTCCGGCCCTTCGTACACGACAATGCAATCCCCGTCGCGATCCTCCCAGAACGCCGTGTTCACCATCTCTGCGAATTTCGCTGCTGTCGATACGACGCGGCGTGCCTTCACCGAGATTGACGGAGCGTCGTACTCGTCACGGTAGATTCTCTCTTCCATCGTAATGGTCATTAAGCGTAGTCCTTTCCTGAAGCCTTGCCACCTGTAATTGTTTAGTTGATATTGTACCACAACCTTTGCTTCTCCGCTTGATAATCACGTTCGCTTACGGCATCATATCCCTTGCATGATCGGCATGGGGCCGGTCGGCTGAAAACGGAATAGGAAAGGAACCATGCATGGATGAAAACAAGCCGTTCAGGACAGGCAGCCTGCAGCGCGAGCGCAACGGCGTCTGGACTATGAGGGTGTCCTGCGCGGGCAAGATATATTCCCGCACGACAGGCACGAAGGACCACGAGAAGGCGAAGATGGAGCTTTCGAAGTTCGTCGTCGCCGTGGAGTGCGAACACGAGCGCGACACCGATCCAGGCCCGCTCCTCAGGGAGTGGCCAAGGTACGAACGTTCCCCCGAGGCAGCGCGCCTCTCGCCTAGGGTGCGCGGCAACCGCTACCGCGCGTGGCGCTACTTCTCTACATGGATGAAGAGCTCGTACCCCGATGTCCTCGAGGCTGCTTCCGTCACGCGTCAGATGGTGGACGAGTACATGAGCTTCTTCGGCGAGCGGCGCTCCGCCATGACGTTCAACCTTTGCGTCTGCTCGTTGAGAGGCATCTTCCGCGTCCTTATTGGCAAGGACGGAGAAGAGGCGAACCCGCTCAATTACATCGCATCCAAGTTCTCGGATACTCGCCCGCGCCGCGAGCTCTCGACGGACGAGGTGCGCCGTGTGGTCGCCTCGTCCGAGAGCGAGGGCGGCGAGTGGCCGCGCCTCATCTCAATCGCCGTCTACACAGGTCTTCGCCTCGGCGACTGCTGCCGTCTCCGCTGGGAAAGCGTGAATCTCGCTCAGGGGATAATACAGCTCGTTCCGAACAAGACGCGCAAGTACGCCTGTGGACGGGTCGTCACGATTCCCATACACGAGCAGCTCATGTCCTCGCTGGTCTCTACGCCATCCCAGAGCCGTAGCGGATATGTCATGCCGGTCATCGCGACGGACTACGAGACACGACGCTGGCGGATCTCGAAGGGGCTGGAGCGCATATTTGACGGAGCGGGCATTGTCCGGAGCGTCATGTACGAAGGGCGAAGCCGCCTAACACCGACCGCGACATTCCATTCACTTCGCCACTCTTTCGTCTCCTTCGCGGCGAACGCGGGCGTACCGCTTGTCGTTGTGCAGGCCATCGTCGGACACACCTCTACTGCGATGACGCACCATTACTACCATGCCAACGAGTCTGCGCTTCGAAAGGCGGTGAACGCTATACCGTCGTTTGCCAAAGACGGAAAGTCCGTTCGCAAGGGCGCAGTCTATTCCGACGCGTTGCACGGATACGACTCGTGCGGATGCCGCCTACCTACTGTCGCCCAGCGTCTGATGCGCGCCGACAGGTTGCTTAAATCTGGTCTGATAAGCGCGCAAGAGCACGCGGGCCTGCGCGAGCGCATCCTCGCCGAGGCGTAACCTTTCAATGCCCCCTTACTGCAAGACTAAGCTTCTAGCATATTATTTCGCTTACAGCAAGGGGGTTTGTGTAGAAATTTTTGATTTCTAAAAGCTTCGTCTGTGCAATTCTGGGTTTGATAACTTAATGAAACAAGCCATATCTTGCGTATTTTAGCCAACTGCAAGACGAATTAGATGCTAGACTCTTCACCGTGAAGTCAGACAAGAGTTCTCAATACGCCAGGCTCTTTAGGCGTATGTCTGGTGTTCCAAAGAGTTCATTGGATGCGAGCCTTGAGTGTCAAGTACCGTGAGTACGCGACAAAAACGGAGTGCAACCTAATTTCGCCCCTGTCAATTTATAACGGCTAAATAAATGCTGTTATAAGCTCGAAACAGCAAATTATAAAATGGCAAAAACCTGGTATTTCGTACGGGTAAAACCGCGCACAGAGAAGAAGATGAAGGCGTGGCTGACGGGGAGCCGGATATGGAACTATCTTCCGGTCTATGTGAACGTCCTAATCGTCCAGAGACGCAAGGTTCGCAATGAGATTCCTGTTTTCCCTGGATACCTTCTTGCTCATATGGACGATGCTCAGCGCATTCAGGCACTCAGGAGCAACCTTGTCATGATGACGATACCGTTGGATAGGCCTCGACCCGTCATCCATCAGCTGCGGCAGGTTGTTCGCGCAATGAAGAGCGCGCAGGAGCTGAAGAACGTGCCGATGGCGGACAAGGCAGGCAGATTTGTCCGGATCAAGTCCGGCCCGATGGCAGGGCTCGAGGGCTACCTTGTCAAGAAGGGTGATGCCTATTCCATGGTCGTGAACATGGATGCCCTCGGTACTGCGATAGAGGTTTCTGTTGCCGCAGAGGATGTTGCATAAGTGATATGACTGACGGAATCTTCACATCGCTTCGTCTCGAGAACTTCAAGAACAGTGGAGTGCGGGAAGTATCCTTCGATCGTGTGGCCGTCGTTGGCGGCGGTCTCGGATCATCGAAGTCGCAGATACTTGATGCGATGAGCTTCCTGCACGGCATTACGAAAGGCAAGGAAGCGTCTGATTACCCGGCATCGTGGTTCGGAACCGATGGGTGGCCTACTGAGATATCAATCTCGTTCAATTCACCACAGTATGGCAAACTGACTTATTCGGTTGTGTTGCTTCGCATTGACGATCATCGCGTTCGCGTGAAGGAAGAGAGGCTTTCGAACAAGTCAGAAGAGTTCCTAATCCGCCGTCGTCACTACTATATCATTTCTTCAAGGAACGGCAGATATGGTATAGGCACTTCCGAATTCGCCCTTTACGATGCAGCGAGAGTTCTCAAGACGGAAGGCCCGATCGGAGAAATCTTTTCGGAGCTTGGCCTCTTGTGGATACTCGATCCCAACCCTGCCCGCATGTCCGGCAGCATAGGGTTCACGCCTGTTAAAGCAGATGACAGGAGCGCCGCCGATCTTGCGACCTGCATGGTCATGCAGCAGAAGAACAACCCTGATGTGTTCAGGGCGATGACGGATAAGGTCTGCCATGTATGCCCCGACTTGATCAGCCAAAGCATGGAATTGGATTCAAGGGGGCTTCCATACCTGGCGATCCACCGCAGGAGCGATCTCGACACTAAGGGGACATCGTTCGGCGAGATTGACAGCGGCGTCAAGATGCTCTATCTCTCGGCATTTATCGGCGCAATGAACGAACGCTCGACGCCGGTCAACGCCGTCTGGTCGTCGCCGCTCAACTGGTTTGGCGGCGAGGAGCGAGAAGCCGTCTCTAATCTCCTCCACAGCTCCTTCTCAAGCAAGGGGCAGCTGATGATGCTGGCGTAGGGACACTCATCAGCACCACATCTCTAAAACCCCTGTATTTGCCGGGGCGCAGCGTCAGGGCGGTGGAAGTAAATGTGTTATCTGAACAAGAACTTAAAGTGAGTTTATGCGCGGGCAAAAAAACACTATTACACTGACGAATCGAATGCGCAGATTGGGATTGGATTTTTGAAATGACTGCGAATCGCCGCATCTTCCTGAACATTGTCGCCACATACGGGCGGAGTCTGTATGCGTTGGTGATAGGTCTGTTTTGTGGCCGGTGGACGCTGATGGCGCTCGGTCAAGTTGATTACGGTCTGATGGGTGTCGTTGGTGGATTGACGGTATTCATCACATATCTGAATGGCATATTGGCTGGTGCGATAGGGCGATTCTTCGCGATTGCAGTTGGCGAGCAACATGAAAATAAAGAGCTTGGACTTGCCAACAGCCGCATGTGGTTCACAACAGCAGTTGTCATCCAGACGGTAATGCCGACAATTTTGCTGATTCTCTGTTATCCTGTTGGGGAATGGGCGGTTCGGAATTTCCTTACAATCCCCCCAGACCGCATTCAGGCTTGTCTTTGGGTTTGGCGATTTGTTTGCGCTTCATGCTATTTGGGCATGGTCACCTTGCCATGGAGCGCAATGTATACCGCCCATCAGTACATAGCGGAATTGACCATTTATTCGTTCGCGACTACAACGCTTAATGCGATATTCCTCTACTACATGGTCACGCACCCAAGCGTATGGCTCGCAAAGTTTGCATTTTGGCAGTGCATTTTGGCCATTCTACCCAACATAATAGTTGCGATAAGAGCCCACTTCATATTCCAGGAGTGCCGCATAGTTCGTCGACATATTGCGTGTTGGCGAAACCTGAAAGCGATGGCCTCATACTCACTCTGGAACGCCTGGGGAACTCTTGGCGCCGTCTTACGAGAACAAGGCATTGCCATTCTGATCAACAAATACTTTGGACCTAAGGCTAATGCCGGTGTCGCAGTCGGCTCAAGCCTCTCAGGACATTGCAACACTCTCTCTGGAAGCATGATCGGCGCTTTCTCCCCAGCCATATTCAACGCGTGGGGTGCAAAGGACTATCAGCGTGCCAGAAAATTGGCGTTCCAGACTTGCAAAATCGGCACTCTGCTTATTCTTGTTTTTGCACTCCCGTTGTCGCTGGAGGTTACCGAAGTTCTCCGCCTGTGGCTTCGAAACCCTCCGCAATATGCGGCCGGCATTTGCCTTTTCGTAATGGCGATGACCATTATTGACAAAATGGCCGTCGGTCATATGATTTGTGTCAATGCCAACGGAAAAGTCGCCGCCTACCAAGCCTTCTTGGGCACCTCGCTGGTCGCAACATTGCCGCTGGCTTGGCTCTTAATAGAACTTGGTGTTGGTGTCTATTCCATTGGTTGGGCTATGGTCGCAACGATGACAGTTTGCGCATTGGGACGCGTCTGGTTCGCTCGCCGGCTCGTTGGCATGAGCGCCTGGTATTGGCTGAAACGAGTGTGCATTCCTATTGTTTTGCTGATTGCAATATGCTTGGGCGTAGGCCTTTTGCCGCGCCTCTTTATGGCACGGTCTTTCCTTAGAATCTGCGCCACTACAGTCCTGATCGAGATTGTGCTGATTCCGTTTTCATGGTTCTTGATTCTTGACGCATCTGAAAAGGCGTTCTTTAAAACCCGCTTTTCGGCGTTTGCGTCAAAGCTGAAAAGATAATCCCAGTGATTAATCTAGTCGATAAACTCCACTGCACAGGCTGCGCTGCATGCAAGGCCGTCTGTCAACGCGGCGCGATATCCATGCGAGCGGACGAGGAAGGCTTCCTGTATCCGCATATTGACGCATCAAAGTGCATTAATTGTGGAATGTGTCAGAAGGTGTGCCCGTCTATCAATCCTGCTGAAGTCCGCCGTCCCCTTGGTGTATATGCGGCTATGGCCAAGGATGACGCGCTGCGTCTCGCGAGTTCTTCAGGCGGAGTATTTTCTCTTCTTGCAGGCTATATCCTGGCAAAGGGTGGGGTAGTCTTCGGTGCGGCCTTCGATCATAATGATTGGCATGTCTATCATAGATCAGTCGAAACTGAAGACGAACTGGCGGAACTGCGAGGGTCCAAGTATGTGCAGTCTGATGTAGGAGACTGCTACCGCCAGGTTAAAGATTTCCTTGACGCGGGTCGCACAGTCCTTTTCACCGGCACCCCTTGCCAAATCGCCGCCTTAAACAAATTTCTCGCGATGTATAAGGGTTTGCCCCTAGAAAATTTGCTCCTTGTCGATGTAGTGTGCCACGCAGTTCCTTCGCCCCTAGCGTGGAAAAAATATCTTGAAAAACGCGCGTCCTCCGATTACACTGATAGGGCGGGAGGGTTAAGGGACATAAGGAGAATCTCTTCCAGGCGCAAGGATTGCGGCTGGAAGAGATACTCCTTATCGTTAGGCTTCGCTAACGATAAGGAGTATCTATCTGTTTTCAGTGACGATCCATTTATGCGCGGTTTTCTTGCCGAGCTTTATAATCGCCCGTCATGCCACAACTGTCCCTGCAAGAACCTTAGAAGTGGTTCCGATATCACAATTGCAGACTTCTGGGGCGTCGGCGCTCACTTGCCTGACATGGATGATGACAAGGGGACCTCACTTGTTTTGGTAAATACCGAGAAGGGGGGACAGAGCTTTTCTTCGATTTCAACTGGTCTCAATTGTAAGGTTGCAGACTTCGATAATGCCGTCAAAGGCAACCCTGCAATAGTGCGCCCGACGAACCCTCACCGAAACCGAAGCGGATTCTTTCGCAGGGTGCTTAAATCAGATTTCGATTCCTTGGTCAATCGTATGCTTCAACCTCCGCTCAAAACTCGAATCCGGGCTTTTGTCGGCATAAACCTTAGACGACTAGGTTTGCACAAATGAAAATAGGTATACTCACATTCCATTCGCAACTCAACTACGGTGGGGTGCTGCAGTGCTGGGCGTTGCAGACCGCGCTGGAGAAGATGGGACATAAGGTTGTTGTAATTGATCGATGGATGAATGAGAAGAATTCGACGCTCGAGCTTGAGTATGGTGCGTTTGGCTTCAAGCAGTTGATAAAGTTTGCGATTCGTGCGTCATTAGGACTAGGCGATATAAACCAATGGTTACGTGTGAGGCGAACGAAGAGATTTCTTAAGCAATACATCAAGAGAACGCAATATCATTTTGTGGATTGGAGTGCGGCACCAAAAGACCTTGGCGTGGATATGCTTGTTGTCGGTTCCGATCAGGTTTGGCACTGTGGAGATTGGGGTGATCCTACGGCTTATCTGCTTGAGGGCGCGCCGAATATCCCAGCAATTGCGTATGCGACATCGTTTGGTCTTACTGAGATTCCGGCTGAGTTGATGGCTATGTATAAGCGAGGGCTCCACAAGTTTAGGGCTATTAGTTGCCGCGAAGCTGAAGGGGTGGAACTTTGCCGCAAGTTGGGGGTAGGGGCGGTGCATGTGGTAGATCCAACTATGCTTGCCTGGTATATGGGGCCAACTGATGCCAAAGGGCCAAAGAGAGATCTGGCTTGCTATTTTCTCTCGGAGAAACTTGAAGAGCATTGGCATGCGTTAGAAGATTTTGCAAAAGAGAACAACTGCAAGGTTACAGTTTTGGTTAATGATGATGTTAATGTTAATTTGCCTTTACCTTATAGCTGGGGTCGGGTTCAAGTATGGCTAAAAGGGCTATGGCGGAAAATTAATCCGTTTGAGCGGGTAAAAGTGTTGGTCGGTGCGGGGCCAGAGGAATTTTTGGTCACGTTCAAGAATGTGCGGTGGTTGGTGAGCGATTCGTTTCATGCGCTGATGTTTGCAATTAACAATAATTGCAATGCACGCATTATAAGGCCACATTCAGAAATGAGGCAAAAGATGTTTGCAAGGATCGAAGAGTTTGCGGCGCATGCAGAAGGCCCATTGATTGCCGATTCAGTGCCGGCAGCGCTTGCATCGCTAACGGCCGGAGAAGAGGTGAAGTATGATTGTGGCTGGATTGAGCGAAGAGTAGAATATAGTAGAGAGTGGTTGAAGAATGCGATTCGCGGTTAGCAGTTGCCGGATGTTCTAGGTGACAGGGAACATGGGATAGGTAACAGATGGGAATTTAGAACTGCAATGAAAGATAACCCGTTATTTTCCATTATAATTCCTGTTTACAATGTGGCTCCATATCTGCGCGAGTGTCTAGACAGCGTCTTGTCACAGACATTTACAGACTGGGAAGCAATTTGCGTCGACGACGGTTCGATAGATGCATCTGGTGTAATACTTGATAAATATGCAAAGCAGGATGCACGCTTTCGTGTGATACATCAGCCAAACTCTGGCGTCAGCCATGCGCGAAATATCGCTATAGATTCAGCAAAAGGCGAGTGGATTTGGTTTGTAGATGCTGATGATGCTATACACCCAGAGGCATTAAAACATGTTGCTAGTGTATGTAAGCATCATTCAGATATTGATGGTTATGCATTCAGGAGGTTTATTAAAAGTAATGACATAGTTTCGTGGCCAGCATTAGAACCTAATATGCCGTATGTTTCATGTCGAAGGGGCTTTGAAGAATTTTTGTCGTTTAGACGTTCTATTTGGGTGTGTATCTTCAAGAATAAGTATGTTGCCAATTTGCACTTCCAGCCATATGTTATGGGAGAGGATTTGTTGTATTCTTCTACCTTGTTCTGGTCCCTTAAAAAGTTTGCAATAGACGATGTCCCTCTCTATTTCTACCGGACGAGACAAGGCGGGGCGACTAAAGGTGAAGTTTATGCCCGATTGGTTAGGGATGACTTTGAAACAAATCGACTTATTCTTGAGTGTGCAAGTAAGCATAAGAATTATTGGGATGAAGATGTAGTGTCGTGCTTAGTTAATATGATGCCACGGTATTTTACCTTTGCGTACGAAGAGAATCTCTTAAAACTCCATGGCATGGAGATTCGAGGTGTAATCAAAAGTTGGTGTGATATGCAAATGTTTTTAGCTAGCCATGGGCTTGCTATGCGTTATGCGGCGCTTATTGCCAACATTCTTCGGGTTTTACCGTTTTCTCTCCTCGCGTATATTTTGCTGCATATCCTCTCCAGATTGAATAATCGTTCTTTCGCGGAAGCCTTTTTGGATAAGGTGCGACACTTGTTAATGCAACCACAAGTGCAATAACAGGCCATTGAAAAGAAACGGAGTGATATCTTGTCAAAGATAACAGTTATAGTCCCGGTCTATCAAGTTGAACAATATTTGCGCAAATGCGTGGATTCTATTCTCGCGCAGACATTTAAGGACTTTGAACTCATTCTGGTAGATGATGGTTCATCTGACAATTGTCCCGCAATTTGTGACGCATATGCTGCGAATGATACACGCGTTCATGTAATACATCAACAAAACGGCGGATTATCGGCGGCGCGTAATGCTGGCCTTGATTGGCTGTTCGCAAACTCAAATAGCAAATATGTCGCATTCATCGATTCGGATGATTGGGTACGGGAGAAGTTTTTGGAGATTCTTGAGCAAGAAAGTGAAAAACACGATTCTGCAATAACGGCCTGTGATTTTGTTCGGCAAATGAATGGCGAAACAGATTTTGCAGAAATTATAACAGTACCTGCATGCGCAGAAATTCCTGCTGAGGATTTTTGGTGTGAAAGATGGAGCTGTGCGGCATCTGCATGCTATAAGTTGTTCAAGAAAGAGTTGTTTGCGTCGTTGAGATTCCCAGTTGGCAAGTTGTACGAAGATCAAGTATTGATGCCGCATGTGATATTTCAGGCCAAAAATGTCTTTTTTGTGGATTTACCGTTGTATGTATATCGGTATAGAGATGGAAGCATTATTCATGGGCGATGGACACCGAAACAGTTAGACTTTGCCGATTCGCAGGAAAGACAAATAGTTTTTTTTGATTCGTTGAGATTATATCGTGCGCGAAATAAGGCATTGCTGAATTATCTTTGTGCAGTTGGTGGGGATTTAAGGCTTATAAAAAAGACTCCGGGTTATGGAAAGTCATACGCCCAGCAACTTGTATTTCATGCTAAAGAGCTTAAGAGGAAATATGGAAGAGACATGCGTTTGCCAATATCTCATGAAACATATGGGGCCCACTTGATTTCTCATCCATTAATTTTCCATTGGTTTGTTTGGAAGCCATATCGGTTGCTAGAAGAAATTCGTAAAATTTGCAAAGCCGGAGTGTGCTGCGCAAAAAAGAGAATAAAGTAGATGTGAGTATTTATGTTATATGTTGAATACTGACTATATTGACCCAAAGTTACTGGATGAGACTGTTAAACTCTCATCTTTGGATTATCACAACAATAAGAGGCTTCAAGTTGTTGCATATGACCAGGCGACCATCTACCCGGGGCGTGATCACGAGGGTGGAGGTTTGGTAGATTCGTCAGGCAGATTCATCTCTAGCTCTTCGACTTTTGATGGAATGGAAGGGCAGGAGGGCGCGTATAAAAGTGGTACAATCGATTACCGAGATGAGGAAGTCGTCTATCTCGGCATGTTTTTTGATGTATGGGGACATTGTATCACAGACTGCTTGCGGCACCTGTGGTTTTTTAATGATGCAAAGATTGATGATAAGATAAAGAAGCTTCGTTTTGTGTGGACAGCATCCAGTTGGGGCGATAACTTCGCAGACAATTTCTGGGAAATGCTGTCACTACTTGGTTTTTCACAAGATAGGCTCGAACGAATCGTCAAACCAACAAAGTTTCGGCGTATCTGGATGCCCGATAGTAGTTTCCATTTTCAGGATAGTTTAAAACGTGACAGCTTGGAATACACGGCTGAATATCTTGATACGATAAACCTTCTGATAGCGCGCGCGACAGATGGTGCTCCGATATCGCCAAACAGGTCCATTTATCTCTCACGTACATCTTGGAAGTGGAATGATAAGGACTTCGGCGAAAAATACATAGAGCGTGTATTTCAAAATATGGACTTTGAAATTGTACATCCCCAAGGACTTTCATTTGTGGAGATGGTTAGATTGCTCCAGAGTGTCAAACGATTAGCGTCAACTGAAGGATCCATTGCTCACAATGCAATTTTTTTGCCTCAAGGTGCCCAAACATATATTGTTCGAAAACGAAGAGGTGTTATAAAATATCAGCCTCTTATAGATTGTGCTCGGTCGCTAGAAACAGTATACATTGATGCCAATCTTTCCCATTTGCAGTATTGTAAAGAAAAACTTGGGCACGGACCTTTCTTTATGTATGTGAATAACAGGTTGGCGCGTTTTGCAGGAATAAAATCGCATTTCCCCGTAATAGATTATTTGCGTTATGTGATAACATATTTTAAACATGTCGCATCAATAAAGTTAAGGCAACTTTATCGATAACAATCGAAAGGTAGGTATAATGAACAAAATCGTATTGACAGTTGGCGTTTTTGATTTGCTGCATTTTGGGCATTTTGAATTGTTCCGTAGGGCAAAAGAACTTGCTGGCAAAGGAGGGAATCTTACCGTTGCGATTCAAGAAGACACAATAGTGACCAAGTACAAGCCACAAGCAAAACTTGTTTATGATTGGGAGACACGTAAGAAGATGGTGTCGGCGTTGAGGTATGTGGATAAGGTTGTGCCATATAAGGATATCGACGAGTCGATAAAGGGTATAGATTTCGACGTGTTCGCGATAGGTGCTGACCAAGTACACGCAGGTTTCCAGCGTGCTGTTGCATGGTGTGAAGCAACAGGAAAAGAAGTGGTACGACTCACTCGCACCGAGGGTATATCAAGTTCGCAATTACGTGAAGGTGCAGGCAAGTGACGCTCTACAGGCGAGTAAGGCGGCTGCTTTCCAAATCAAAGTTCAAACTTTGGTGTTGTTTGTTTAAGCCGAAGACGCTACGTGACGAGACAGGTGCGTGGTATTCTGCACCAAAACCGGTTCTCTGGGCATACGCTGGCGGCGGAAGATTGCACAAGTATGGTAATTCCAAGGAAGCTATTGACGACTCGATTGCACACGGGCTTAAGGTGCTAGAATTAGACGTGGCACTTACTAGCGATGGCGTGCCAGTGTTGTCTCATCAATTCAATCCAGGCGGCAGCGCTGATGAATATGGCAAAACACCAACTCTTGCAGAATTCAAAAGTGCCCCTTTGGATGGGTGCTACACGCCGCTGACGTTGAAAGAGTTTTTTGAGGCGTACGACGGCTTTGATGGATATGTCTCGCTGGATCCTCACGCGATGAGCGACGAATGGGTATCGCGCGAGTTGCCTGAATACATAATGGCCAATGCATCTACTGTGATGAGAGGCAGGGTTATTTACCAGATATTTGGGCTTGATACGGCTACTAAGCTGGCGAGGCGTGCAGACGGTTTTGCCTCATTGCATCTTTCTGGGTGGACTGCAATAGACAGTGCAGACAATCTCTGGCGGATTCCTTACATGACGCGCGTAATGTCGGCTTGCGGTATAAGGTCCGTATCTATAGGCGACAATGAAATTACGGAAAGCACGTGTTCTTTTATAAAGGGGATGAGAGATGCAGGAATCCATGTTTCGGTCGCAGGGGTTGATACGGTTGATCGCGCCAAAGAATGGATATCTGTTGGAGTGGACGTTTTCAATACTCGGTTGCTAACACCGGCTGATTTTGGCTTATGAGATCGATTGGCTACATTTATAACAAAACAGTATTAGTGTTGCTGAAGCAGATTGTCAAACCAATAGCATGGTTATGGCCAAGGGACAAGAAGCTCATCGCTATTGGTGCCTGGATGGGCAAGAGTTATGGAGATAATCCGCGATATCTTACCGAGTATCTCCTTGAGAATAGTGATTTGAGAATCGTTTGGATTGGCAATTATTTGGTACGTGAGAAGCTGCCAGTTTCGCCAAGGCTACAATTTCGGCTGAAGGGAAGCTTAAACGCAGCACTATCGTTATTGAGGGCTGGGGTATGGGTTTGTTGTATCTCAATTGAGTGGGATTTAACGACCTGGCCATTAGAAGGTAGAGCCAAATTGATTAATACTTGGCATGGGTATAGCATAAAGCAGGGTGGCAACAAGATGGGAAATGTTGCTTCTCGCAAGGCGTCTTTTTTCGGATTTCTGGTAAGACGGCTTACTCTTCATAAGAAACCATGGGTTACTGTTGGTAGCGAACGCGATGTCGAGAAACTTCTTCGCTGCGATAAGGATTACTTTTCAGCCGACAGGATTTATAGAATCGGAACTCCAACAAACGACTATCTTATTTGCAATCAAGCAAACGAGACTTTGAAAGATTGTCTGCGAAAGAAGTATTCTGAACTGTTTGGTTTCAATCCTGAGGTCAGGATTATCACATATTTACCAACTTTTCGCAAAGAGGGGAAGAAGGTTTTTTCTTTCTACGGACTCGATAAAGACCACCAGAAGGCATGGCGAGAAATGCTATCCAGCAACAAAGCCGTGATAATAGAAAAGCATCATCCTAGGACGCTTGAGGAATTTCCAACAGTTGGAGCGTCGATATGTTCATTGCCGATTTCTGCAGATAAGCAGAGATATGTTGATGTATATGAATTGTTGTTAATTACCGACATTCTCATAACAGACTACTCTGGGGCAGGGCAGGATTTCGGTGTCATGAAACGGCCATGCCTGAATTTCATGTATGATCTTGAAGATTACTTGTTTAACTGCTCGGGACTGCTTGACGGCTGGGAGGATATGGTGCCTGGACCACTTGTCAAGACAGAAGAAGAACTATTTAAGGCCGTAGCAGATAATTTGAATGCACCATGTTTTGAACCAGCTGCAGGTTACGCCAGAACTTGCGAATACCAGACTGGTCATTCGTGCGAGAAGTTGCTCGAGTTTATCAAAAAATAACTACTAGCGACTTGGCGTTAGATTTTGCAATGGGGAGAGAAAAGATAGAGATCGCTCTTGCCTCTGATGCGGGTTACTTCTGTGGCCTGTTCGTGACTGCGTGCAGCATCGCCAAGTATGCTAGCAAAGATGTTGTCTTAAGGTTCAACATCCTTGACGGCGGGATAAAGGGTGAGGACTTTGCGTTGCTTGAAAATGTTGTCGCAAGGTATCATAAGAGAAGCGAGTTCCGGCGGTTTGCGATTACTGGAGATCTGTTCAAGGATTGTCTTTTGTGGCACGGTAATCATATGACATACGCCCGGCTATTGCTGCCGGATTTGTTGAACGATGCTGATTACTGCATTTACTGCGACGTGGATTTTCTTTGGATGCGGGATATCGCGGAGTTGTGGGCTGAGCGCCGCGAGGATGTCGCTTTAATAAGTACATGGGACGGCGCAAAGTCAACATGGGATGTAGATGGTGAATGGCTCAAGGAACATGGCTTCGATTTCTCGCCTGACGACTATTTTTGTGCAGGGCTTACGTTCTTCAACCTGAAGTATTTTCGGGAGCATGCCTTGCACAAACGGTGCTTTGCACTTCTGAAGCTGAAGCCGCCGTTCAACGATCAAACGGTTTTGTACATTGCAACGAAGGGCAAGACAAAATTGGTTTCGCTTTGTTGGCAGAGGATACATCAATACATAACGCCTGATATGATTGCTGAAGGCGCGGTTATCCACTATGCCGGTGCCATCCCATGGAAAGTACCGAAGGGTGCGGCTTCGCTTTTGCGAGACCTTGATTTGCTGTGGCATCGTATGAATGCAGAGGCAAGAGGGATTACGGTTTGGCAGAGCCTACGGAAGTATATGAGCGCTGGGAATATTGTTTACCATCGTGGACTCAGAAATGTATTGTATTGGCTGAACCGCATCCATTGCCTTGGATGGCTCAAGTGGATGCTGTGCAAAACAAGCCATAAAGGCGTTTGGGACTTTTGGGAAATGGGTATGGCACGGATAATAAAGTGAAACGCAATCTTAACATAGAGGTCTTGCGTTGCTTCTTGATGCTTGTCGTGGTTGTGTATCACGGCTGCAACAATGGACCGTTTGCCGTTGACGGACAAAACCATGATGTGAAGTTTGGCGCATGGTTGCTTTATTGGGCAACAAATGCCTTTGTCTTTATTTCGGGTTGGTACGGGATCAAGTTTTCGTGGGGACGCATCGGCAAGTTTCTTGGTATGGGGTTGTATGCGTCAATTGTGTTGTTTCTGCTGTCTCCATTGGCCATCGGAAGGTGGCATTATAGCTTTTCGATGGGTTGGTTCGGTAATTCCTATCTTGCCCTTATGCTTGTAGCGCCAATTATAAATGAGGGCCTTATTGCGATAGAGCGGAAATCCATGTCGGCTTTACGGTCTGCGTGGGGAGCGTATGCTGTTGCAATGCTGCTCTCTTGGCTCCCAATTGTCGAGCTTGCCGTTCCCGGTTGGTTTGGACATTCATTTAACACCATGTTGTTTATCTATGTCTCGGCCTATGTGTTAAAGAGAATGGAGTGGTTTGCATCCATTTCGCGAAGGAAGGCTATTTGCATCTTTCTGATGGCACAGTGCTTTCATGTCCTTTTCGTCGGAGCGACGGTGGTGAGCCCCTGGTGCAGGGCAAATCTTGCAGATGCTGGAGACTATAATTCGCCATGGGTGCTCATTATGGGAGCAATGATGTTCATGATATTTCTGAAGACCGAGTTCCCGAAATGGCTGCAGAGGCTTTGTGCTTTTTGCGCTCCGTCAGTGTTTATGGTGTATTTGTTGCATTCGGGAGGCAATCCAACTATTTCCGGCCCTATATTTAATCGTACATTGCTTTTGTTCGATAAATGGATTGCGCCAATACAAATGCATAGGGTTTATGCTGTAATTGTGGGTGGTTTTATAGTGTTTGTTGTGACATTGATTATGGATAGCGGTAGAAGGGCAATAGCAAGGTTTAGTTCACAAAAAGTCTCAAAATGGGAGTCTGATAAATGAATAAGGTAGCGATATTTGGAGTAAATGGATATTTAGGTCGGCATTTGGCTCATTGGTTGGACCGTTGTGGCATCTGCTGCGTGGGCTTTGATATTCAAGATGAAGGCACTGTAAATACAGTCGAATACTTCAAGTGTGATGTGACAGATGAACGTTTTTGGGATACATTTGATGCATCGCGATATTCTTCCGTAATATTTCTTGCTGGTAGAAGTGGCGTGGAAGCAAGCTTTAAGGCTTCAAGATCTTTTGTCGGCATAAATGTTATAGGTTTATTGGGCTTGTTGGAGAGACTCAAAGATTTTGGCAAAGAATCTCCGAATGTCATATTCCCATCGTCCCGACTTGTGTATAATGGTGGTGGCGAGGTGTCTGAAATGTCGGAGCGTTGTGCGCGCTCTGTATATGCCGCTACCAAGACGGCATGTGAAGAGCTCCTTTCCGCATATCATGCGAGGTATGGCGTTGTGTATGTTGCACTTAGGATATGCGTGCCTTATGGGAACCTTCTCTCAAAAGAGTATTCATATGGGACAATAGGCTTCTTCATGACCCAATTGAAGCAAGGCAAGCCAATAACGATCTGGGGTGATGGATCAATAAGGAAGACATATACCTATATCGAAGATTTGTGCAGGATTGTTGAGAAGATATGTACGAGGCCAGTTCCATCTGGTCCATATAATGTTGGCGGATGTGACTACTCGCTAAAGGAGGTTGCCGAGATGATGGTGTCTCGGTTTGGTGGCTCATATGCCTTGTTGCCATGGCCAGAGTATGCTGACAATGTTGAGATGGGTAATATATCGTTGAATTCTGGCAAGCTTGATTCTGTTGTCGGTATTCAATATGAAAAGATGGAGAATCACTTGGATGAATTGTAAAATGTCCAGTTCTAGCGCAACAATAGCGGTTATAATCCCGGTATACCGCGGAGCAAAAACACTCGGTGCCGCGATAGACTCGGTTTTATCGCAGACATATAATGATTTTGAGTTGTGGCTCGTGGATGATGGCTCGCCAGACGAGTCTGGTGCAATAATAGATAACTATGCTAGACAAGATGCTCGCATTCGAGTCATCCATAAAACAAATGAAGGGTGTTATCACGCCAGGTTGTCTGCCTTAAGAGTTACCAAGGCGCCATTCTTTGCTTTTGTTGATCAAGATGATGTAGCTGAGCCCACTCTCTTGGAAGAGCTCTTAAAATTTCTGCAAGATAATAATCTTGATGTTGCACAATGTGATCATGCTGGGGCAGCGGAACTTGGCGCACCTAATGAATTATATCTTTCGCGTAGTGATGTCATCAATGGGTTCCTCTATGATTCATTGCTTGCTGGAGGCGACCAGGTAACTATGTGGGGTAAGTTATATCGCAATCAATATGATTTCTCTACTTTCAGTGCTGTGGAGCAAGTAACGGCATTTGAAGATATGATTTATAATCTTCAGTTATTATGCAATGTGAATCGGGTTGGCGTTTTACATAAGGGGCTCTACAGGTATATCATAAATGAGGGAAGCTCCGTGAGGAACTTTTCTCTGCGGCGGCTTGCGGAATTTCAAGAGGCATATCGGATACGAAAGTTATGGCTACCTCGTTATGGGATAAATGAGGATGCTGCGGCTTTGCTGAATGCAAAATGGTTCGTCAAGAATATGCAGAATGCTTTGATAACGGCGGCTACAGCCCCAGTTTCCAAGTTGTCTTGCCGATATGAGAATATGGCAGCGATTCTTAGCGTAGACGGGCTTGGTGATGTCTTAAATATGTTAAATCAGAACAGGGAGCGATTGGCGCGGGGCAGGTTGCTTTTAGAGATAGCGAGACGAGTCCCTGTGCCGCTGTTGGTAGTCTTGTTGCAAAGCATCACCTGTTTGCAGAGATTGCTTAAGTTTAAGAGATGACATTCTCGATAATAATCCCCGTATATAATGCGGAGCGCTTTCTTCGTCAGTGTCTCGACTCTGTCATAGCGCAGACTGTGCAGGACTGGGAATGCATCTGCGTGGACGATGGCTCGGTTGACGGTAGCGGGGCAATTCTTGATGAATATGCGGCAAAGGATAGCCGGTTCAAAATAATTCATACGACTAACGAGGGAGTTGCTGTCGCTAGAAATATTGGGCTCGATGCGGCGAAAGGCGAATGGATAACATGGCTTGATGCAGATGATGAATATGCTCCATGGCGGTTGGAGGAGGCGAAACGAATTGTTGAGGGCGAAAATCCTGATTTGATTAGGTTTGGAACTAGATTTGTAGGCGTCGGTTTTGACGGTAATTATGGATTTGTTCGGAATGAGGCGTATGGCGTATTTGATGGTGATGCGGCAAAGAAGTGGTGTTGGGATGTTCTTATGCCTGGTGGGATGATGTGGACATTCGTCGCGAAGAGGGCACTCTTTGAAGGAAACAGGTTTGTGCCTGGAATTCGAGTCAAAGAAGAGTTTCCTGTGTGTGCGCGAATAGCTACGCGAGTTGGTCGTGTCGTGCAGAGCGAAGCACAGGCATATGCGTATAGGCAGATTGATGGTTCTGCAATGCATTCCACAAAGACGTCTGGCGAGTGTGTTTCATTTCTTGATATGGTGCGTAGGTTAATGTCGGAAGCATGTTTTGGTAAAGGGCAGATGAGCGCACCTGTTTATGAGGCGATGCGGCAACGTGTTAGGATGCATTGCGAGTGTGACATTATTGATTGGGTGAGGATGAGAGATCGCAATGATAATGGGCGTTGCGAAATTTACGCGGCTTATGGACGGCTCAAAGACTTTGGCATGTTCGACAGCTCAAGCATTCAGCAGTTTCGATATCGGATTCCCATGTGGTGGTGGGATAGAACTGGTCAGATATGGCTTATAAAGATTATGGTCTCGATTGAAAGTGTAGTGAGGAGATTTAAAAGATGACAAGACTTAGTGTAATTGTTCCAGGTTATAATACACGCAGGGAGTGGTGGGTAAGGTGCATCGCATCTCTTGACAAGGCGTTGACGGATGAAGATGAAATCATTGTTGTCGATGATGGGTCTGATGTGCCAGTGCAAAGGGATTGGTTTTCGTCTAAGATTGCAACTGTTATTAGGCATGATAAGAATAGTGGCTTGCCTACAGCGCGGAATACCGGGCTTGGTGTCGCGAAAGGGAGGTTCGTAACATTTGTGGATTCTGATGACGAAGTGAGGACAGAGGCATATTCGCGGTGTATTGATGCTTTGGAGACACATGGTGCAGATGTCGCTGTTTATGGTGTTAGGGGTGTTTATGTCAATGACGGGTTTGTTGTTCATGATGTGCCTGATGATAAATATTACGGCGAGTTGACTCCTTCTGACGTCGGATATCTTGTCAAGCGAAGACTTTTCTATTACTCTTGGAACAAGGTGTTTCGTAAGTCGTTCCTGGATGAGCATGAATTCAGGTTTGATCCGACAGGAGTTCCTTGTGAAGATGCGATATTTAATGTTCGCCTTGTTCGTGAGAAGGCGAAGTGGGTTACGGTTGCGTATGAGGGTTATATCTACTATCGCTACGACGGATCTTTGCTGTCGACCTATAAGCCAACTTATGTGGAAGGTACTAGGGCGTGTACCAAGGCATGGCGTGATTACAAGGAGGCGACGCCAGGGGCATACGAAGCGCTGGAGAAGTATGGCTTGGGATGGTATGACGAGACAAGCGAAGCGGATATAGTGCGAGGCCAGTGGACGAATATCTGGCGTCGCAAATCGCCATATGGATTAAAAGACAAATGGTTATATGCCAATGAACATGCAGATGTTCTAGGCAAGTGCACTCTTTTCGTTTTCGTGAAAAAGGCTATTGTGATGTGGCTTAGGGCGCATTGCTATTGGAAGCCGATACGTGTATGGCACGAAAAGAAGTTCCTTAAGAGGATTGGTGCTAAGGTTGAACCTATGAAGCGATTTGTTTCTGTAATGAATATTCCCAGCCCCTATCGGTTGCCGCTATTCGAGGAGCTTGATAGGCAACTTAAAGAGCGCGGTATACAGTATCACGTAGACTTTATGGCAAGGGGTCATAAAGAGCGGCCTAAATCATGGCTTAATCCCCAAATTAATGTAACTGGGTGGCTGATTGACGGGCCTAACATTCCGGGCCGTCCTTTCTGGGTGA
>CAMZEN010000012.1 GCA_947305775.1 uncultured Verrucomicrobiota bacterium | reverse complement strand
TGGCCAAAGCGGCTTAAGGAGTTTTTGCTGACCCACCCTCTTTACAAGTCACCACCAGCACTACGATTTTAATGTCCCTGTACTGGGAGAGCGGGCGAGACGCCCGCTCTCCCAAGTACCACGCCCCTAGAGGTATGGGTTATTGTCCGCTAGGGCAAACGGATTTGACCTTACCGTATGGGTTATGATCCGGCATCGTCTGAGTTATGGTCCGGTAGGGCTGTTGTGGTTCGCCCTAGTGCGTTTATTGATAAGGCCATATATAGTTGTGATTTTGGTCTTAGGAGAGAGGGCGAATCACTGGGAGCGCGGGCGTCTCGCCCGCGTAGATGGAAGATTATCCCTTCTTATGAGCGGGCGAGACGCCCGCTCTCCCAAGTTGCAGCGTACGCTCTTCCAAGACGCCTGCTGCGCAGCAAAAGAGTAAATGGTGCGCAGCAAAATTTCCCTTGGTGCGCAAGAGTTGCTTAATGGGGTGCCAATAGGCCAAACTCCGCAAACCAATAGGTCGCATGATTAACAATGTTAAACAGGCATTCCGCATTTTTGGATTCGGCATTCGGCCCGTGATTGGATTTTGTCTTGAACGATGCAAATCCATTGGCATAGAACGAGAGAGCCAAAATAAGTTCGGGATTCTTCTCTGCCTTTTCAAACCGATCAGACCAATACTTCCTCATGCAATGGGATTGGTTTCCTTGGGAAAGATAATGTTCTAGCAACATGATTGAACTTCAACGCAAGAAACTTGACAGCATCAAATTCCTTTTCCCCGGAATTGAAGAACTCTGCAATCTTGTACCCATCCCATAGCAACGGTTGGCGAATCGATATGTGATCCATGAAGACATTTCGGAACCCTATTGTCCCTAGGCACTTAAGAATGAATTTCTTTTGCTGCTTGTAATCGTGCAACATGGCAATTGTCCTCATAGTGGATACGAGTGAACTTCTGTCGCAAGCAAATACCATATGATGGCACCAACGAAAAGCACTACGATAAGAACACCAATGCATCCAGCCAAGTCAGGGAATTCGCCATTGTGATGTCCGTCACGGTCATTCCGACTGAATCGACCATACCGCGATATAGATTCCGTTCGCTCATGCTCCACCTCCACATTACAGCATCTGCGGCGCCGTGCCAGGTATCTTCTGATACCAGACCTGGGTCTTGTATACGACGACCGTTACTGCACCGGCCTTGATTGTCACGAAACCGTCCTCATCGGGCTTCACGTACCCGACCTGCGAATACTGCTGCCCGCCCGGCGTCTTGCAGAACGTCGTCCAGTAGTCCGCTTTCGCCGACATTGCTCCGGCTATGGTAATGATCATAGCAACAATCACAGATCTCATTTTTCAACCTCCAGCGTTAACATCCTATTTTCCCCTAACAACCACTACGCAGGCAGAGGGCTTTCCCTGATGGCTGCAGGACGATTCGATCCTCGCTTTGATGTCGCTATCGTTTTCAAGAAGCGCATCAAGAACATCGCTAAACATCGAAGAAACTACACCTAAGACATGACCGTCTTGGGGGTTCTGTACCTGAATAGACTTTTCTCCGTTCGGACTACGGCAAAGCAAAAGCTCCTTCCCTACCTGGAATACCAATGACGACACGATGTAATCCATAGGGGTATTTGCAATCTTGAACTCTCCTACCAGGCGAATCGCAGATTCCTCAACACCCGTCGCAGCATCCTCTTTCAGCATGTCATAAACAAGGCGGAGCTTCTTCGCCATGCGAACAAGTGGATGCCACGTTCCACCGATCACACCGCCCCATGCCGCCGAAAAGACACCATCCCACTTGATAATTCGTATCTCGCTCCTATTTGGACTCCCTTCACGATCCGTCGGCATCGTCGGCGCGACAGACATCTTTTCGATGATATTCACAACGCTCTTTCGAGCCCAATCTGTCGGAACTCTGAACGCGTATGTCTTGCGAACGCCACCTATCGTCTCAACACCTCTCAGTACGACACCTACCTGCTCGTTTGCCAGGGTCAACGCCAGCGTTCCCGCATCCAAATTACCCGGCTCCACGGGCTCTTCACATTCTACACGAAGCGGAATTGTCCGCCCGAGTATCTGCGCAGGGGTCTCATTCTTACTTGCGGAGCAGAAGTCGTTTAGATGACCATATACGGCGTCCTCGTCAGCCTTGTTCGGGCCGAACTCGACATCAAGCCCGAACCGCCGCAGCACTGCCATCGCCTCTTGCCTCGTTGGATTCAGCCGCTTATATAGTTCACATTTTGCTTTCGCACCTTTCTCGTCGAAATAGGCAAGCGAGGCAAGCGCCAAAAAGCGAACCCTCGGATCGATTACCGCAACCGTACATTTATACTGCGGCTCGTAATCACCCTTCTTCGTGTTTTTTACAACCCGTGCAAACTGCTCATAACCTACATCAAGTAGATGTCGGCCATTTACAAACAACCGCACACGATCTTCCAAGAGATATTTGAAGTCTTCAAGCAACGTATGCGTCCAAACGCACCCATCCCAATAAAGACGAGAGTGCCGATGCTCTGCACAAAAATGAGTGTTCTCAGCGAAGAATTCAATCCAGAAGTACGGATAATTATCCGTATATGCGAATAACCGTCCACATTCAAGGGAGTCGCCGACGTCCTCAATGACAACAGCAGCCTCTCCCTTGTCTCCAAGAGGATCAGGCCACGCATATTCATTGTTGTTGAATGCACGAATACTGAAATAGGCTCTCATCGGCACGTCGTTTTTTTCCTTTCTTTCCAAGGAGACTCCAAAGAGCGGCACTCAATTCGATCCTCTCATTGAATCCTCTTGCCGAGATGTATTGCAATCGTGACAGGCCAGAAGTCTTCCGGAACGCTGAACGGATCGCATTCGTTCTCTTCATCGTCGAGGAGGACCACTTTCTTAACCTCCCACTTCATCTGCTTCGGCGGTTTGCCCTTCGAACCATAGCCGCGGTTGAAGCGAACAGTCTTTAGCCCGATCGTCCGATTGATGTTGTACTTCGTGAAGTCTCGATACTCGATTGTCTTCTCGCCCAACTCGATCGCGTCATAGAACTCTCCAGCGAGGACGAGGTAACCGTCGGGACTCTTCACCTTCAACCGACCCTTCTTAATGCCGTCGACAAGCGCCAGGGTTTCCGCTTCCCAGGCCAGCGCCTCCGCCGCCTGCTGCTCGCTATCGTACTTTATGGTGAACTGATACTCCTCGTCGCCTTCCTTGAACGACATCGCCACGGGATGGTTGAACGCCAGCATGTAATCACCGCTCTCTGACTCGGTTACATAGCAATAGTCGCTTCCCTCGCCTATCTGCAACGTCCTCTCCGCCGGCAGGACGCCGAGCTTGTGGAATGTCTCGTTCGCAGCGGCAACGACCTTCGCCTCGGCGTTCCCCTCGGGAACATAGAACAGGAAGAGGAACGGATTACCCATGTCCGTCTCGCAACCCTCCAGCCCACACCGCTCCACGATGGGAAACACAACATTGTCGACCAGCTCATAATCCTTTTTCAAAAGCTTCCTCATGTTTCACCCCCTCCGATTAAGTATCATCCCGCCACAAACATGAACTTGCCGACATCCACGCCGAAGGCGGCGATCAGTTTGCGAAGCACCATGTCTTCGCGCCATAGATATATCTTACCGCCGAGCGACTTCTTGACGCGTATTTTTCCGTCCGCACCGAACTTGGTCGGATAACAGTCGGGATGTTTCTCTTTCGGCTTCTGTATCTTAACAAGATGCTTCTTGAACGCCGCGTCGTCAGCAAGCTCATCGTATTTCGCCGCGTCGATTTCCTGCAACTTCTCAAGAACCTTCAGCACCAACTGCTGCCAGCCAGATGTCTCTGCATAATGACATCCCTCCCACGCAAGAGACTTCGGCTTGTTCGCCGCAGTAACAGCTTCTTGCGTAAACGGATGTCCGCCAGTTACAGTGATCTCCGCACCTGCAAGATGCTGTCCGTCGAGGCGAGAGAGCAATTCACGTACCGAGTCCATGACCGCTGCATAGTCCGTTCCTGAACCCGCCGCCGCAATGGCCGCACGGACGGCTTCTTTCTGGACATTGAATCCAGCCATGACGCGATCCCTTACGAACACATCGCGTTCAGCGCCATGCAGTTTACGCTTCTGGTTGCCGCTGCGTACGAATATCTCGTCAATGGCGGGGCCATTGGCCGCATACTTCTCGCTGCAATAGACAAAGTCGCTCTCGTCGCACTTCTTGACTTCGACGACACAGCATATACTTGACGAGAGAGCCTTCGACGGGCGAGTTGGCACCTTGCCGAACTTGATCTCGCCAAGATACTTCATGTGGTTAGGGCCGAGAAATGCCTTCAGCATGTTCCGCAACTTCAGCTGGTACTTGTCATGAGAGGCTCCGTACGTGAAAGTCGAGTCATCCATCTGCGGCAGGTGCAAAGCGACGCTGGACGGCTGAAGTCCAAGAACGTCAAGGTCCTTGTCGATTCCGACAACCGTGCCGTCGTCCTTTACGCCAATTACCAGAACTCCGCCATCGGCGTTCATGAACGACGCCACCGTCTCGGCGATCGTGCGCATTTGCTTTAAGCCGGGGTTGTGTTCGCCCGGCGCATAGAACGCCGAAGTCTTGAACTCCATCTTCTGCCCCTCTACGGCGTTAATCTTCTCGATCTGGCTGACTGTGATGTTCATCTCCTAATAATCCTTTCACTGTTAATCGCAAAGATGCTAAAGGACGCGATAGTTCAGTACAGGACGTGCGGCGACAAGACGCGCCAGCGAACCGCAGGGATCAAGCGACGCGAAAAGCGCCGTGTTGCCGATCATCTGGAGAGAAGATGCCATGTCACACCTCGAAGTAACCGCCGTTCTTTGGTGCACCACGAAATTCAATCTTACCTGCGTCTTTAAGCTTCCTCACATAACGTTCAACGCTTTGCACGCTTTTCCCGATATATGTGGCAAGCTCGTTTGCACGTTTGCCCGGATTCTGCCTTATGGCCGCCAAGAGCGAATTTACTCCCTCATTTACCCCCTCATCATCCGCGCGGTTTACTCCCTCGTCGTCAATGGCAATGGACTGCCCCATGAGACGAAGAAGTTCCTTCTGCGTCTCGCAGACGCGATCTGCCACGAATCTGATAAAGTCATTCGGCGACTTGCCAGCCTTGCCAAGCGTCGCAATGTATTCGTGACGGCAGATTGGCGGGATTATGGCAACAGTCCATCCTGCACGAAGAAGCGCAAGGTTCATGAGCAGTCTGGCCATGCGGCCGTTGCCATCTATGAACGGGTGGATGTAAACAAACTTCTGGTGGACAAGTGCCGCGAACTCGACGGGGTGCAACTTACCCTCGTTCCCTGCCATCCATTTGACGAACGTCGCCATCAAGCAAGGCAATTTCTCCGGCGCAGGCAATACCCTGCGCGAACCGGATATGAATACCGGCACCTTCCGCCACGCACCGGCATTGTCCTTGTCGATCTGTGAATAGAAAAGCCGGTGGAGTTCCAAGATTTCCGCTTCTTCGACTGGCTTGTCTTTCGAGATGCCGTAGAGGAAGTCGTAGGCCTTTGCATGTCCGGTCGCCTCATAGACATCCCTGAGCGGCTTGCCACCGATTGTCAGGCCATCCTCGATCACAACCTTCGTCTCGCTTTCCGTGAGCGAATTCCCCTCAAGGGCATTGCTCGTGTAGGTAAGCCCCACGCGGTAGTACTCGCGCAGCGACTTGAGCGTCTCCTTGGGGAACGGCCTCAACGCCGCGATCTTCTCGGCGTATATGTCACACTGTTTGAATTCGCTTCGTCGCATAACATGCCTCCCTCTACTTTTTCGACACTCTATTGTTCAAGCCGCCAACGACATCCTGAACCGAGAAGAACCAGCCGTTTGTCGAGTCGTCCCAAACAGCGCGCACTTCTCGGTCGTTGAAGAATCTTATGAAGATTTTTGACATGCCGTACGTCCTTTACATCCTCAGTTTGTCACTCACTCGCCTACCACTGGCAGTTTGTCTATTTCGGACATGAGAGCGGCGGTGCGGCGGAGGGCGCGGACAATACGCTTGTAGTGCGAAATATCGTCGGCGGAGAGCGTACGGCCTTTGCGATCCTTGAGCCACTTCTGGAGCGGCTGGTAGCCGCCGATGTACTGGTCAAATGTCTCACACTCCACGTTAGTGAAGCGCGAAGACTTGTTGATATACACCGCGCCGTCTTTATACTCCACCTTCACAACTTCCGCGCCACCAGCGTTGTCAAAGTCCACATCTTCCGCCTCATCGAAGTCCTTCATCGTGTGGATCGCGACAAGCTGCGCACCGAGCGCGGCAAGCACATGGAACATCTTGGCGTCAGTTGGATACGGGATACGCGGGAAGTCGATCTTCAGGAATTCCTTGTATTTCTGGCGATACGTCGGCGAATGTAGGACGGCGTAGATATAGTTGAAGACATCTTCAGGAGTGATTTCACGCGGAGCCGCAGAGGCACGGAGAGATTCTTCGATCTTCTTCACGATCTTTTGATTCAAATTTATCATCCTCTGAACCTTTCCATTGAAGTCTTGGTAAAGGTAGAGGGGAAATGTACATCCACCACCTCGATAGAACACATTGAGATCAACAATATTAGTCGTTACACTAATTAAATTCCACAAAGAATTACTACCTACCACATGCCCCTGACGACCAGTTATCAATCCAACATTTATCCCATAAGTAAAATGCCGTAGCACCTTGTACACTGGGCGAGATAAAAATCCTCGATTTCTTGGGGTATAATATGTCCACCTGACATCAAAGGGGCGATAAGTTATCTTGCAGATGTATCGGTCATCTTGTCCGAATGTTTTTACATTGTCAATCGCTGATGAGACAAGGTTTTCTTCCGTTTCGCTTTGAATGGCATATTTCTCTTTTATTACAGACTCAGACAAAACGGCATAATCAGATACAACCCGTTTTATATCATCACGCAAATATTGAATAGCCACATCATCACGCTTTGAAGTAATGCCAACACCACCAACATCAAAAATCTCATCAATGCGAAAACCTTTCTCATATTCTTCAGTTCCATCGTCACGCTTAGGCGCAAAAAAGCACATCGGCTCCGTTGGAACAACGGACTGCCATTTGATATTGGCAAATGAACTCTTTTCAAGGACGGCATATTTTGCCTCACGTAGACCGTAGAGGTCGGCGTAATGGATGACACAGCCTGCGTCATCGACACCTCTCTTCACGAAGATGTTTATGCTTACACCCTGCTGAATGTCGAATACATTCTCATCCTTCGATCCATCTGGGCACTTTTCCTTCTTCTTGCTATTGCCATGAAGGTTCAGCACGTAAATCTCGTCAAACGCCTGCATAAGCCGCCAACGCATTCCCCGGTATGTAGGATTATCGATGAACCCGTGCGGATTGATGTAGGCCAGCACACCACTTCCGCTGCGCTCAACAAAATCTTGTGCAAGGCGAATGAACTTCACCTCGTCGGCATTGATCCATTTAGAATTTCTCTCCTTCAATTTTTGCTTGCCGCCAGGCTCTTTCTTGTAGCCCTCCATTAGCTTCATAATCCACTTGCCCTTGTTCTTGCTTTCGCCATTGTACGGAGGATTGCCAATGACAATGTTGATTCCGGTATTCTTCTTGACGGCGTTGGCGGCAACGGATTCAGCGGCAAGAGGATCGTCATCGAAAAGCATCATTTGCTTATCCGAGTTGCCAGGCTCTTCAAGCGAATTAGTAAGATAGACTTGAAGACGCTTGTCGCCTTTGAAGTCATAACCCGTATCGCGAAGCACCATCGCAAGCTTCATATGCGCAATGGCATATGGCGCCATCATCAACTCAAAGGCATTGAGCCGCGGAAGGACATTGCGATCAACATAACGACTCCATGCCTCAACGAAACCCTCACCGTTGAGTTTTGGGTTCTTTCCCTTGAATGTCTCGTAGATGTTGAGGATGATCTCTCGGATAAATGTGCCGGTGCCGGTCGCGGGATCAAGAATCTGAATCGCGGGCGCGTCTTTTTTCTTGGCTTTCTTCATTCCCTCTGGCACGTACTCCACCTTCTTCGTCGCGTCCGTGGCGAGGCCATCGGGAAGATCGAAGCGTGTCTTGAGTATGTGATCAACGGCACGAACCATGAAGCCGACGACAGGCATAGGGGTGTAGAACTCACCGCACTTCACCTTCTGCTCCTTGTCATACGCCTTGAGGAAGTCCTCATAGAAGTAGATCACGGGGTCTTCGCGTCCACCTCCCGCCTGCTTTCCGAAGTCGGCGGCAATCTTCGCGGCATCAACATGCGCAAACATCTCAACCACGTCGCCTATGCCAAGTTCGTCGAAAGAGAGCATACCGTGACGGACGCCAAGACAGTCCTTCATCAAGCCCCTCAAGAACGGGTTCGTGCTGGGGATGAGGTCAATCGCCTCTTCCACGCTGAAATCCTCTGGTGTCTTGTCGAGGCAACGCGCAGAGAAAAGTCCATAGACAATGGTCTGCGCATACATCGAGGCAAAATCCTCGGCGGTCAGGTCGTGGACAAGCGTCTGCTTCACCTTGTTGAAGAGAAGATGCGCAAATCCATTAGCCGTCTCTACCTCCATAGCCTCGAGGATGGTATCCTTGATTCCGACAGCAACTTCGGCCATACGCGCAGCAAGCGCCTTTGAGGTCTTGATAACATCGCCGTATGCCGTTGTGAATGCGGCAGACCAGGAGTTGTGCCATCTTTCATTGTCGGAACGGTCTGTCGGCCATTGGAGAAACAATAGTCTCTCTTCAAAATGCCCGAGGATCATCGGATCTTCGCAGGCAGGTGCGCAATGGATGGTGCGGACGATAGAAAGCCCTTCTTTCCGTTGCTCGAAGTGGGCTACACAAATCGTACGGTTGTCGCCAGTTCCCCAGAAGCAGAGGAAGAGCAGATCCTTCTCATCCCATACGGCGTGTTTCGTGGCGTTGCGAGCCTTTGGAACTAGGCACGAGAGAATCTTGCGAAGCGCAGTTATGTAGAACTTCTCGGCAGCAAACTCGACGCAGAAGATCCCCCACTGTTGCTCTTCCTCCAAAGGCGGCAGCTGGCGAAGGGACTTTATCTTGGCAAACTCCTCAGGTTTCAGGCCAAGGTCGGCGGCGGTGAAATCGTAGAGGTAATCCTCAACGTCCTCAAAAGAATCGAGGCCGAGGTTCCAGTTCAGATGACTGTGGAAATAGGCCAGGAGCGAGGAAACATCCTTCACATCCTTGATGTCCATGAGTTGATTCGCTACATACTCCATATCGCCTCTCCTTTCTCAGACAATCAATTGTTCATAGAATCCGGCAGTTTATAGATAGCCCAACGCCGCTCACCTATCCTGATTATTTCGCCACATTCCAGCATTTTCTTCAGGATATACCCCGCCTTTCGAGCATCTACACCACATTGCACGGCAACGTCTTCTCGTTTAATGGACCCTTTTTGTCTTAAGATTGTCTTTACAATGGTTTTATACTTTACATAAACCGAATCGCCCATTCTATCCGGTACAGACTGCCCTCGAAGGCTCTGCTCGGTCTTGGGCGAAAGCATATATCTTACGCCGCCTTCCTTCTCGACCGCGACAACATCCCCCCATTTTATCATGTCATCAAGTAACGTCTGCGCTGTTACCGCCTTCCTTTGTATCTCGGCAGCAACCTCGTCAACCGTCACTTCCCCCGAACGCAACATCATACTTATGGCCAGCAGTTCATCAACGGTCAGGCTTCTCCGAATCGACTCTTCCCGTTCAATGACGAAGTTGAGGAATCCGAAGTCCGCCTTCTCTCGAAAGACTGTCAACGAAAGGCCTGCACCGATATCCCGGTCATACGAAGGCTTTCTGCGCCCGTAACGCAACACGCCCGCGAAGATCTTGTCGACACCTCTGCCTGTCCGCTCTGCAAGGCCAATTCGCTTGGCAATGTCGGCAAGAAGCGTGTTCCGCGACTTCGGAGCCGTCGAAAGGATGTTTTCGAGGCTTACGCCATCGACAAATCCACCCGGGCTGTAAATGGAAAGCCCATAGTGGTCAAGCTTCACGATGACGGTGCCGAGAACACAATAGTCACGATGGACGAGCGCATTCGTCAATGCTTCGCGAAAACCGACGATGTCGAAGTTTGGAGCAACGCGCCGACGGGCTCCAACCATCATCTCAGACTCCTCTATGCGAGCCGTGAATCGCTCCACAATGTTGTCGTACGCCTCCACGAGCGGCTTGCGCATGTAATCGTTAACCTGAATGTCGAGGTTTCCGCTCAAAACCTGAAACGCGATTTCGTATGTCGGAACATGCTTCCTTATCGTCTGCTCGTCCGTCAGGAGAAGGACGCCCGCGAGTGTCAGATAATCCCGTCCTCCGCAATCCTTCACCAGTCCAAGCGCACGGTCGAAATCGCTATCGCCAAGTTCAAGAAGCGCCTTGTCTGCGTTGTTGCTACGCCGGATCGACGACTTGATTCTCTCCCTTTGGAGCGGATCAATCTTGGACAACGGAACTGCCGCCATTGGCTGTGCCGACGGATCGATCAACTGGAATTGCGACGCGCGCGATTGTATTTCAAACGGCGTCATGGGAACGGTTTCCGGCGTTCCATCCAGCTTAAGACGCCTCTTGGCGTAGTACCCACCTTTGGTACCGACAACACCACGGCATTCAGGCACGTTGATGGCAAACACTTTTAACCCGTCGCCGCAATCAATCTCGTCAACAGTGACTTGCACCGGCGGAACAGTCTTGTTGGCAATAAGCGCTTCTGGCGTACCGCACCCGATGTGAGAACGATGCAATCCTGTTATTTCACCCGTTCCATCTTCAACACCCTCAAGCAGAATGCCGCCCTCAGTGTTGGTCATCGCAACCACCGCCTCGACAAGTGCCCGGTCGGGCAACTTGTCGCGATCGCTTTTGAACTCGACGGTTAGCGTCTCGCCGCGTGAAATCAGTTTTTCAAGTTCGGATTTCGTCATGTCTAAACCCCTGTCATATTCGCATATTATACCAGTTCCATCCAGGTGACGAGGCGAGGCGTTACGCCGAGCGGCGCCTGAATTGCCTTGAGGTAGGTGTTGCGTATGTGCTTCTCCATATCCTTGCGGATGGAGGCAAACGCCGCATCACCAAGCGTCAAGACGCGGGGCTGGTCCTTGTCGCAGCGGATGGACTTCCAGATGGGAAGGACTTCTTCAACGACGGACTTGTCCGCAGGGTTGTAGAGAAACCAGCGGAAGATGCCAGTTTCGGACATCGTTCCGTCGAGGTTCTTGACTGGAAGTTCGTAGCAGAAAAACACGCCTTTCGATGTGGACGATCCCTTGCCGCTGAACATCTTCGACGGCAGGTTCTTGACGGACACCGCATAGTCAGGATTGTCCTTCATGAGCTTCTGATATGCAAGCGCCACTTCTTCCATTGGGGACGTCGATCCCTCGTACTGTGCGTTGAAGTTGGCGAGAGCATCATAGTCGTCCTGTGGGGTCAGAAGCTTCTTCCCCTCGATACCAAACACCTTGGATATGCGCAACGTCTTGCGCGATACGGTACGGTAGAGCGCAAGAAGTGACTCAAGTTCTTCTGGCGGCAGGAAATTCCAGTAGAACACGTCATCGCGGTCAGATGCGAGCCCAGGATGGTCGGCGAGCAGTTTCGCCTCGACCACGGCATTGCGGCGACGGTCTACGCGGCCGATGCGTTGCATGAGACGCACCGGGTTCCAATGAAGCTCATAGTTAATGAGGCGAGAGGCGTCCTGGAGGTTCAGCCCTTCAGAAAGAACGTCAGTGGCAATCAAGACGCGAATCTCATTCGCGCCAACCTCCGCAGATGTCGTGTCGTTGTAGTACGGAGAGAAGTTCCGCACCATTTCGTGACGATCAACGTTGCTCTGTCCGTCAATCTCGAACACCCCAGAAACGCCCGCCTTCTTCAACTCGCGCTCCAGATACTTCGCAGTAGCGCGGTATTCGGTGAACACGAGAATCTTCTTGTCCTGCAAACGCGGCTCATCAGACAGAAGTTTCTTGAGAGCATTGAGCTTGTCGTCCTTCGACGGATCAAAGGACATCATGTCACGGATTAGCTGCGAGAGGTTATTCAGGTCAAGGACCGTATCCTCAAGCATCGTGCCGATGTCGAAGTCGTCAATGCTCAGGTTTTCTTCCACGTCCCAGACGTAATCCGGAAGATCGGCGATGAAATCCACCACATCTTCATCTTCTGCGACAAGGTTTGCCTTGATATACTCGTCAACAAACCCAACGACATCCGACTGTTGCGCAAGCATCTTGTCAATCAGATGCGGCTTTTTGTCGCGGAAATCGACCATAAACGTCTTGAGTCGCTGGTATATGCGAACGCAAGTATCCTGAAACGCGGCGACAGAGCTTTCGAAGCGCTTCAGAAGCAACTGGCGAAGAAGCGCGACAATCTGGTTCTGGCGGCCGGACTTCATGGGGTCGATCTTGTTGGGATCGCCGATATAGTACGCTTTCTCGTATGGCGAATAGACAGCAAGCGAAAGTATCTGTATAGGCTCTCCACGCGAGTTCCGCCTGCTGAAGAGCGCCGTGAAGTGTTCGAGCAGATCCCCGCAAGTCTGCCGCATCGAATAGTTCGCCACGACAGGCGTCTTCGCCTTAGGGAAGAGAACATTTGCACCTTCCGCCGCGTTTAGGCTCTGCTTCACGTAGGCGCGGCTACGCTGCACGACCAGCTCCTTCACAAGTGGATCGTCGGCGAACGCAGACTGGATCTGTTCAGACTCCTGCGCACCATGGGCACATTGTTCGTCCACCGTCTTTTCCAGCTGGCGAAAATGACCCTGCACACTGTTGACGCCGAGAGACTTGAAATAGTCGTCCTGCCTGTGGGTGAAGAGTTCGATAAGATGCTGAAGGTCGAGAAAGCTGTTGTTAATCGGGGTAGCCGTCAGCATGAACACCTTTTTCTTCGGACCACTCGCGAGAATGTCAAAGAACTTGCGGTATGCCTTACCATCGCGGTTGCGGAAATGGTGTGCCTCGTCAATAATGACTACTTCGCCCTGCGCAGCAATCTGCCCCATGAGGTTCTTCATGTTGTCGCGGATGAAGTCCGTATGGTTGACGATGCGGAACGGGAAGAATCCGTCAAGGAGCTCTGGCATGAACTTGGTGATTGTTGTCTCCCAAACAGACTTGCGCGCAGCGGCAGGAACGACCAGCACAACATTGCGGCGTTCCTGCTTGACGAAGCGCTCAATCAGCATAAGACCGACAAATGTCTTGCCGAGGCCAACGCCGTCGCACAGAAAAGCGCCGGAGTACTTGTCGGCAATCTGGACGAGATTGTTGTAGCCGTCCTTTTGATACTGCGACAACGTCTTGTAGACAACGGAGGACTCATTCTCCCATTCGAAAACGGACTCCTCATGCCCACTGAAGAACTCGTACATCGAACGCAGATAGACCTCGTACGGCGAAAACTCCCGCACTTGGTCCTCGATGATCTTCAGCACAGCATCCGTCATGTCCACACTCTCCTCCCACCGTGCATCAAACCAGTCCTGCAGTTCGTTGACATTATCCCTTATCTGGACGTTCAATTCGACATTCTTCGTAAGGCCCGCCGCCGTAAAGTTGCTGGAGCCGACAAGAGCATATCCATCAGGAACGTTCATCGACTTCGGGAAGGCCGCCTTTGCTTCGTCACGAAAGTACGTAATATAAGCTTTCGCGTGAAACTTGCACTTGTCGAACACGCGACACTCAATCTTCTTGGACTTGAGTGCGGCAACAATAGCCGGAACACCAAGCAGGAAATCGTTCTTCTCCTGCTCAGCGTTCAGGCTGTCCTTCATCTGTGCGAGAAACGCCGCGGCAGCGTCTTTCAGCACGTCGCCAGTGCGCTTCGTCACCTCATTACCGAGGATTATACGCATCTTGTCGAGCTTCTGCCAGTTAGTGTCGAGCGTCAGCAGTCCACCGATTTCGAGATAGCCTGTCGCTATGTCCATCTGCTTAGACATGCCACACCACTCGGTCAGATACTGCTTTACGGTTGCACCCTCAGGCGAATTGTCAACGATGTAAAGATTGTTGTTCATTATCAAATCCTATTTAGCTGTCAAATCGTAGGCAGAGCAGCCTGGACCGAAGTCAATATTGCATTGTAGGCGTATGTTGCCTTGCCGAGCGCCTGCGGATCGCCGCGAACAGCAGAGACGATAAGCTCGCCAAGTTGTTCCATGGTGGAAGCAATCGGCGCATTGTCCGAAGTGTTGGAATAGAAGTCGATTATACTATCGACCGGCTTTGCCCAGACGACAGACCCCTTTTCTTCATTCCATTCCATGAACGCCGTAATGGAGTACATGAGCGGAGCAGCATAGCCGTCAAGCGTAGGATAGGTGCCCTTGGCGATTGTGCAATCCGGCGAATGGAAGCGGCACGGAGTGTCCTTTTTCAGGGTTGCGGACTTCTTTGCCGCAAACGGCCTCAGACGGCCATACGCGCCACTCTTTCCCGCCTTGCCGCCGAACTTATTGTAAAGCCTGGGGAAGTTCAGCTCGATCGTGTCCCAGATGCGCGGCATATCGCCGAGAAGCGAGAGAGATGACTCGAAAGCAAGGACCTCCTCGTCGTTGGGATTCTTCGCCTTTGCATCCTCATACTTTTCAAGAACATCCTGCATGACGCTCGCGCACTTTCCGCGACCGCTGTAGAAACTGGTCGGCGCGATATTGAACGTCTCGAGAAGAGTTGGCATCTTGCCGCTCTTCTTGGCTACATTCAATATAAGCGTAGCAATAGCAAGAACATATTCACCCTTAACTGGCTTGTCCGGCTCACCGCTCGTCCAGGCGACAAGCTCTTTCAGATATTGCGGGAGAGACTCCTTCACTATCGCAAACACACCCTTCTGATTGCCGCTAGCAAGGTTGGCGAGTTGGACATTGTTGTTGCGGGCCTGGCAGATATCGAAGATGCTGCTTGTGAAAGCCACAAGCGTTTCCTCAGATATGTTTTGGACCGTGAGAATCTCTACCGGGACCATAAACGTGAACTTCTGTCCGCCATTATGCAAAGCATTGACGACGATATCGCGATTCTCTGCCCAGAACTCTTTCAAGTCCTTCCAGTTGGCAATCTTCTTTGCCTTCTTGAGCAAAGGTTCGTCTTCGCCGAGAAGTTCCTCGATAAGGAATGTAGAGATGGCAAAGAGATTATGTCCCCCATCCAATACATCCTCAAAGTTCCTGTTCACCGAATCGAAAGAAAGACGAAGACGATTTCTTTCCAGTTCCTCAACCACCGAGCAAGAAATGAGCAAGCCTTTGGATTTGCAGCTCATGAGCTCCGGCGTTGTTTCAAGTGTTTCGCGAATCGCCTCAGTTGCCCGATTGATAGTCGGACGGCGGGGATTAGCTTCAAGGGTGGCAATGCCGAGGAGTTCAAGCACTCCTTGTGCATTCATATAGCCAAGGTACTTGCGTATGACACCTTGGGCAACGTTCTGTTTGACCAACTCGTCAATCTTGACGATGATCGAGTTCTTCTCATTGACGGCCTTGACCGTCGTTTCATTCATGTCTTTAGACATAATAACTTCGTCTCCTGTTGTTGTTCAGTTGACGAAGCCTTCAGTTCACAAGTTGCATCACGATCCCCTTCCGGTTCTCGGTCCGCTATAGTCTCGATCACCCGACCGAGCTCTTGCAGAAACTATCCAGCTTCGTGCCCTTCGTCAAGAAATCCTCTTGTGTTTTTCCTGAACCACATCCGCAGTTCCGCAAGAGATCTACCTCGCCTTAAGGCGTGTGAATTGTACCAAATTCTTGCCAAAGTTTCAAGGGGGTATAGAAAGAATTTCGAATCACCGAGAAAACTGCGTGAATTACACATCAATTCGCAATTTCATTGTGGTTATGGAACAAAGAGATCGGGCGCATATTTAGTGATTATAACGCAAATAAGTTACATTTTACCAATCCACTTGCCGCCTCGGGTCGCGCCTTCGCGGCAGAGTTGCCGCGGAAGTTCAGGCCGCGGCGCCGGCAGAGACAACACGGACTTTGCTGGGTTCATGGCCGTTGCGCGTTACCTCGACGTGCGTCCTGATCCGCTCGCGGAGCCGCTCGACATGGCTGATGACACCGACCTTGCGGGAGCCGGTCAGCGCGTTCAGGCGCTCCAACGCCTCGATCGCCGAATTGAGACGCTCGCCGCTCAGGGTGCCGAATCCCTCGTCGATGAGCAGCATGTCCACGCTTAGCCCAGAGTCATTCATCCCCGCGAGACCTAGCGCCAAGGCAAGCGAAACAAGGAACTGCTCGCCGCCTGAAAGCGTGTTGACGGGACGCACCACGTAGCCCTCGTTCGCGTCGACGACGGACAGCACCAGCCCTTCGCATGAAAGCTCATACCGGTCGGACAGCTGCTTCAGGTAGTGGTTCGCCTTGCCTAGCACGTTCATGAGGACATACGACTGTATCTCGCGCTGAACTTTCTTCCCAGTCTGGTCGCCGAACAGATCCGCGATCGGTTTCCATTCGTCGCGCTCTGCCCACGCCGCCTCGAGCTCCTTCTCCTTGGCCGCACGGTCGCTGGCGCACTTGTCGTCATCCTTGATCTTCTGCTGCTCCGCGGCAAGCTCGTTCCGCAGGCGCTCATCCTCGGACCTGAGTCCGTCGGACTTGGCGGACAAAACCTCGACCGTGTCCTCCTCTGCCAGATCCTTCGGCTTCTTCTCGCCCTGCTCTTGGCGTTGACGGCCGACAAGCTCAAGCTGTCCAAGCGAGGTATTGACCCTGCCAAGCGAACCCTCGTCGGCATCCCCAACTGCCTCATCCGTACCAAGAGCGGGAACCTTCTCCAGAACGCGCTTGCGGCAATCGGCTATCTGCTCGGCCATTTTCACGAACCCCTCAAGTTTCGCCGTCACCTTCGGAAGCAACGTCTTACGTTCAAGGTATTCGTCAGCGGATTTCTTGAATGTCGACTCCCAGCCTTCGTGGTCCGCTTCCCAGGCGTCCTGCCACGCAGGGAGCACGATTTTCGCGGACGCCTTCGCAAGCGACTCCTCGGCGCGCGCATCCTCCGCCTGGATTCCGCTCTTGGCCTGTTTGATGGACGCCTCGCAGTTTAGGCACGCCTTTTCCTCGAGGGACAAGGCATCCTTCGCCGCGTCCTTTGCCTTGCGCAGCTTCTTGAGCGATTTTGAAATCGCGTCAATAGCCTTCTCCTGCTTTTCGGCTTCTTTCAGCTTTTCGTCAATGGCGGCCATCTCCTTCTCACAGGCCTTCTTCGAGGCATCGACATCTTCCTGCGTCCCCTTGATACCAAAGATCTTTGCACAATCCTGAATGTCACCGTGCGCCGCCTTGATATCATCCATGTCCGCCTCAATCTGCTTCTCTGCATCGGACACCTTGGCCTTCGCGCCGTCCGCAGCTGCCTTGGCCGCGTTGAATGCCTTTTCCGCCTCCTTACAGGACTTGTCCGCCGCGGCATATGCGGCATCCTTCTCCGCCAGCAGCCCGGAGAACCACTCGGATGTGTTCAGGTGCTCGATCCGTGACTTGCAGATCGGACACTCGTCCCCGACGTGCAGCCCCGCGACGATCTTCGCGATTCCGTCATTGACCAGGCTCTTGACCTTGTTGCGCTCCGTCTGCGCGGCGTCGCGCCTTTTCTCCGCTTCCCCGAACGCCTTCTTGAGCTCGGGAAGAACAGAGAGCTTCGCCTCCTGCTCTTCTTTACGATCCTTCAAAATCTTCTCGTGGTTCCCCTTGTCTCTGATAAGCTTGTCGAGCCCCTTGATCTGAGCGCCAAGCGCCTTGAGGTCGCCGTGTTTCTTGGCCGCAGCATCTTTGTCCGCGCGGAGTTTCTTGAGATTCATCGCGGCAAGTTTCTGCTTTTCATACTCTTCCTTAGCCGACTCCACGTCCAAAACCTTAATGGCCGCGACAAGCGCCTTGGCGGCATCATCCTTCTGCTTGTTCAGCTCCGGAAGCCGCTTCTCAAACTTCGCGAGGTTCGCCTCGGCAGCGGCCTTCTTCTCTCTGGCGTCGCGAACGTATCCGAGGTTCGTCAGAATCACTCCAGCCTGCGTATACATCTCCGCCTTCGACTCATTCTCGGCGAGGAATACGTTGATGCCGTCAACGGCCGTCTTTGCCTCCTGTAGCCGTGCGGCGGTCTCGGTCTCGGTGGCCTTGAGATCGGCAAATGCTGCGGAGAGGTCTTTGTGTATCTCCTGCTCGTTATGCACCAGCTCTTCGGCATGGACAAGCCAGTTCTTCCGGGCGTCAAGGGACTTGATCAATTCGCCTGATTTCACGAGCTTGGCATTGAGCTCCGCTATCTTTGCTTCGACAACCGGACGCTCCTGACCGAGTCCCGCAAGGCGCTGAATTTCCTTTTCCAACAAGTCGGCAGCGTCTTTTAGATTTGCGTACTTCTCGCCGATGGCGATGCCGAACTTCTTGAACTTCTCGGTGTTCGTCAGCTTCTCAAGGATTTCCGCCTTGGCGTCTTCGTCGCCGAGCAGAAACTTCGTGAACTGTCCCTGCGCCAACAGCGTCGTCCGGCAGAACTGCTCAAAGCCGAGTCCGACCGCTCGCGCGACCACCGACTCAATTTCCTTGTCCTTCATGTACTCGATCCCGCCTTTGGAGCGGTCCTTCCAGACCCATTCGGCATCCTTGAGCTTGCCCTTGGTGGGGCCGCGCGTTACCGAGGCCACGGACCACCGCGCCTCGTAAGACTTGCCGTCGTTGCCGACGAGTTCGACAACGGCGTGCGCATTGGCCGCGCCGTGCCGCACGATCTGGCGCGAATCATTGTAAGCCATGCCGCCAATCTGGCAGTCGTTCCTGCGCCTGCCGTCCGAATACCGCGGCGTCTTGCCGTAGAGCGCGAGCGTGATCGCGTCGAGGATCGTGGTCTTGCCGGACCCCGTCTCACCGCAGATGAGGAAGAGCGGCGAGTCCTTCAGCGGACCGTTCTCGAAGTCAATCTCCGCCGACTCGATGGACGCGATGTTGCCAATGGAAAGCTTCTTGATCTTCATACACCCACCTCCTCCATGAGCCCCTTGACAAGTTCGCACTGGCGCGACGTAAGCGAACGTCTGGCCGAAAGTATCTCGATGACCTTCTCGTTGGAAAGCTCCTTTAGCTCCGCAACGGTCAGCACCTTCCTCTCCGCCGCAGCTTTCCCAGCGACCTCCTTGCGGATCGGATTGATCGTGCAGTACCGGTAGTTCTTCGCCACGCAGGCACGGCGCGCACGTTCCGCCCAGTCCGGCCCCACGGACCCGCCTTCGCCAAGTGCGACATTGAGGCGGACGTATGTCTCTGCAGGCGCGGCAAGTTCCTCCACCGCCTTCAGCGCGTCGTCTAAGGAGAGGCCTTCCTTGCCGCCGACCGTGAAAAGTTCTCGCTTCGGCGTCAGGACGACGGTGCGCAGCGCCGGCTCCTTGCCTGTCTCCACCTCGACAATGTCGACGCCATGGTCGTATGCCTCGTCGAAGTGGATCGCACGCGGCGTGCCGCAGTAGCGGGAGACTTTCTTCCCGCCCTTGATCCACTGAGGGCAGTGGATGTGTCCGAGCGCAATGTAGTCGTAGCCAGCCCCGAGAACGTCGGGATCGACGCACTCCTGTCCGCCGATGGCCATCGACTTGTCCTGTCCGGTGAAGTCCGTCTCCTTGCCGACCGCGAGGTGCGCCATCAGGACGCACGCCCTTCCCTTCGCCGTTTCAGCGGCGAACTGCGCCATCCCCGCAAAGTACTCGCGCATGCGGCTCGCCCCCGGGGCGTCGGCAACGAACGGGAAGTTGCGCTCGTGGCAGAACGGAACGGCGGCAATCACGCCTTTCTGCGGGATGTCGACCACGCTTCCCGAGAAGACGGCTCTACCCTCGCCATCTTCAGCGGGGATGCCGAACACATGCACATGGTGGCGGCGCCAGAGCGACTCGTCGACCACCAGACGAGAATAGCTGTCGTGGTTGCCGGCGATCACCACTGTCTCCATCGACGGACACGTTTCCGAGATGTCGAGGAGCGCATCGTTGAACTTCTTGGCGACGTCGTTACCCGGCGTGCCAGTGTCGAAGATATCTCCGCTTATGAGCAGCGCGTCTGGACTCTCCTTCGCCACCACGGTCTTGAGCTGCGAGAAGAAATGCTCCTCCTCGTCGGTGCGGTCCCACCCATGGAGACGGTCTCCAAGGTGCCAGTCGCTAGTATGAATGATTTTCATGTTGTTATGTCCTGATGAGCTTGCAGATAAGAAACCCAACTACAATATAGCCACTTATGCCAATTTTCTCCACCGCTTCCGACTCGTCAGGCTCATGTTCAACTGTAACCTTTGTGAGGTCGGGCTCAATTGAATTATACCATTTCCAAACATTTTCGTGGGGCAAAAAACTAGAAAAAATACATGTACAGCACGCGTTCGCGGCGTGCGAGGGACGTGAGGCACAAATCTGAAACGATGGAATCGATTCGGAACCAGTCTTCTGGCGACAGGTCGGAGACGCCCGAGAGTCCTCGCGCCTCCAGCTCCACCAGTACATCACGCACGACTGGCACCACAAGCTCATACTGCTCCACCGCGAACACTCCCGCACGATGCTAGATGCCGTCGTCTGTCCAATAGCCGGGCGGCAACTTGAACACCTGACACTCCACCATCTCGCTGATCCACGGGTGGCTGTCCTTGTCGGTAAACTGAATGGGGCTTCCGAAGGCGTCGCCCACGATAAGCCCCCACAGCATTCCCTTTGCCCTGTTCCTGTCCATTGCTCCGTCTCCCTTCTTTACAGCATTGTATTATGGTCATTTCAACCAACTGAAGGCATTACATCATATTGCTGATTTGACTGCAATGGGGTCCGCTCGTTTTTCCCGGCGGCCCGGACCGGGCCTGCGTCTACCGTCGGCGGTAGAGCTTGGCCGGGGCGTGGGCGCGGCCGCCGAGATCCGCCCACTCGCCTTCGCACACCTCGAGTAGCGGGTTGCTCGTCGAGGTAAGCTGGCGGCGGAAATTCGGGATGTTGCCGCGGTCTATGGGATCGCGCTCAAGCGAATATCTCGTGAGGTACTGGTATACATCGATGTAGTTCGATAGCGTGAACTTCTCTGGCAGGAAGAGAAATACAAGCTCCTTCTTGTCGTATGCGAGCATCCGTAGGAACGACTGTGCTATGATCTCGGCGTGGTCGAACGCCAGCGGATTCTTTTCTATCTTCGTGACCGTGCCGCCGAACAGGTCCTCCTTGTACCTTCCCCTGACAGAAAAGAGCCGTTCCCCGCCGTCGTAGAACGGAAGGTTGAACTCTCCGTCCCCCATCGTTGGCATTTTTATGCGCAACCACTTCGCCTCTTTTGCGTCGTCACCGCCCTTGGCCTCCGCCACATCGCCTACCCCGAGCAGGCAGATGAAAGCATTGGAGATGATCCACGCCCTCATATCGCGGTCGGGTTTTGAGAACACCCCTGTCGGGATTATGTTTCTGGCCTCGACACCGGTCTCCTCGCGAAGCTCGCGCCTCGCACACTCTTCAATGGTCTCATTCGGACGCAGAAAGCCACCAGGCAGGGCCCAGCAACCCTCGTGCGGCCACACGCCACGCTTGATGAGCAGGATGTCCAGCGAGAACTCCGGGTCACTGCGCCACTCGCCGTCCTTCGGTTCGTCGTAGGCTGGACGCACGACCACGATATCCGCCGTCACGCTCGGTTTTTCATACTTGCCGAGCTCAGTCTTCCTGTATTCCGCGACTTTCGCCGCGTCGTCTTTCGTCAGTTCTCCCATTACTGCCTGATTCTCCTTGCATATCCAGAGCGCCTTTTCGGCTGTCGACAAAATTGTATCATATTGTCCGTCTGACTGCAAGAACCCCAAGATGAAAATTTCTTCATTTACCCCCTTGCGGTCGAATCAGCAATATGATATACTACCCACCGTCAAGACATCAGGAGTCGATGAGCCGAAAGGCAAGTCGCACCAACCGAGTTGGAACACCACGGTGGTTCCCGCGAGATGCGGGGATGTGCCCGAAAGGGAAAACATGTTTCAGTAGGCCGCTCGTCTTGATCCCAAGATGGGCGGCTAATCGTTTGCGGGGGATAGTCCCTTCCTGAGAATCTTGACGAAAGAAGGAAGCAAAAGATGACAACTACCACACGGACACTACAGGCAGGCGAAATGAACCAGCAGCCTATCGAAATTCTCGGGACATCCATTGTGATGCTCCACAAGGTACTCAAGGAGGAAGATTGGCTAAAGGCGATGCGGAAGCGGGACAAGTACGGAGAACCCGTAAACACGGAGCCGTGCATCGCAATCGACTTCACTACTGTAACCTCAATCCAAGAGGACTACAAGCACAACGGAACAGTCATTATGGACAAGAAGACGGCAGTGATAGTTAAAGAGCCGTTCGAAGATGTCCTTGATGTATGGATCGAAGCCCAAAACCAAATGCAAAAGTAATCACAACCAACAACAAAGGGAGAACTAATCATGACAAGGGAAGAAACATTCAATGCCCGCTATGCGAAACTTGCAAACGGGAAGAAACAAGATGCGGGAACAGATTTCCGCGATCGTGCCAAGGGAGCTTTGTGGGGACTCGTCATAGGCGACTGCCTCGGCAGCCCCATACAATTCAGCGGCAAGGAGTCCCATCCGTGGATAACGGGAATGGTGAAGTGCCCAGTGTTCAACCTTCCCGCCGGCTACTGGACGGACGATGGCTCGATGGCGATGTGTATCATGGATTCGTTCGTCCGCAAGGGTAAATACGATCTGAAGGACATCGGCAGAACATTCGTCAGGTGGTATCAGGACGGCTATCTCTCATCAGTGGATGGAAGGTCGTTCGATGTCGGGAACGCCACAGCCGTTGCCTGCAAAGAAATTGCATTTCGAAAGTCGTTCGTCAACGGAAGCGAGGAATCTCAAGGCAACGGCAGCATTATGCGATTTGCCCCTTCTTGGTTCATAGCCAGAAAGGAGCAAGGCGCGGCGAATATCATGCATGAGATCAGCGACCTCACACATTGCTCGAAGAGAGTCCGCGAAACTGTAGACAAGCTCGCAAAGATTCTAGGAGAGCATTTAGATGGCAAACGGACCTCGGAAGGCTCGGCATACAAAACCCGCGAAGATGTCAACAACTCTGGATGGACAGTCTCCACACTTGAGGCAGCCCTATGGTCCTTCAACACCACGAGCAACTTCCACGATGCCCTAGTCGCCGCCGTGAATCTTGGCGGAGATTCGGACACCATCGGGGCAGTGTGCGGCCAGATTGCCGGGAGCTACTACGGCCACTCAGCCATCCCGAGGAAATGGCTGGAGACCGTCAAGAACTGGCAAAAGGTCGATGCCCTCATTGACAAGTTTCTCGACATGGTGCTTTAACCAATAGAATGGCAAAGGCAGATACCCAATGGACAAGAACAAGATGAACTTGAAAGGCCGAGATGCACTTGACGAGTGCATCCGGCTATGGAAGCTTAACAACACCTTCAAGGGGCGAATTGTCGATCATGGCAGAGTCTCATCTGGTAGCACCCTCCGCACAATGGATGACGAGGCTTGGGACCATTTCGTTTCGCACAGCGGATGCGGTGCGGCAATATGTGGCAATGTACAGCAACGTGCATACTTCCAGTTCATGCCAAGAGGAACGGCTTGGCTGTACGGAAGAGGCGATGTCTCAACAGTCCGCGAAACGGAATTCCGCCGGAGTGAGCATGGGCGGGCGATATACGACAATGCCCCGGAGGGGGCAAAGAGGTTCTACCGCCGTGGGCCGGGCTACAGCGAAAAGTCTGTCTACGACCTCTACCGCACAATGGGCGATGACTCATGGAACTACATCATTGCCCATGCCGAGACGGAACACCTCAAGGCCGACCTTGCCGACATACGGGCACACATGCAAGGGCAACCCAAGGGGACGAACATGTTCTGGTGGCGGGGACGATGCCGCCCCAAAGACAAGGATTCGTTCAACAAGGCGAAGATGCGGAAGATGGTCAAAGAGCTTGCCCTTGCCAAGATGGGCTATGGTGGTGGCCGCATGTGGTTCTCAGAAGAGAAATGTCGTGACATGACACTTGCGGATATGCGACTAAGCGGTCTCAAGGCTCTCGCAATGGATTTGCCAATGAAAGGATACGGGAGCAACGACTTCTTCTTCCGTGGCCCGTTCTGGGACTTGCACTATTGGGACGAAACATCCCGCAAACTGTTCATCAAAACCGTCCACGAGATGTGGGAAGAAGAAAAGAGAAGAATGGAACAAAATTTCAGGCTTGCGGCGAAATGAGCGGAATAGTCCACAAAAGCAAAAATCCGCCATGCTTGGCGGACTTGCAAATGGTGGGCGATACTGGACTCGGACCAGTGACCCCTACCGTGTGAAGGTAATGCTCTAACCAACTGAGCTAATCGCCCTAGGAGTCAAAAACGGTGTGTATTATATCATATCTGGCCTTGCACTTTCAAGTGCCAATTCAAATAAAGCCGTAAAAAGAAAATGAGGGGAAGGTAAAGAATGCTACAGGTGGTCCTTGCCGATGAACTCGCAAGGGGCCTTCTTTGCAACCAGGCCGCGAACGAACTGCACTCCATATGTGAAATGCGTTGCGACCACGCCTGCGGCGGTAATAAGCCACTTGACCAGGTTGGGCGAGATGGTCGTAACCAGCACAAGGCCAACATACACCAACATGGGCACCGCCATGTATGTGTGCCACGCCAAATAGAGCCACACAGGCATCGTATCAGGGAGCGGTACAACAAAAAGCGCCACCCATGAAACGCAATAAAGCACAAAAAGCGATGGGATGAAGTAACTGAGGTGCAGAGAGTTGGAGGGGAATTTGCGGCAGAAATACCCTCGATGGAAAGCATAACGTCCGAGCTGGCGCAGATGAGGACCGAAAAGCGCCCTTCTGTGATGGTAGACAACAACCCACGGATCATATACTATCCGCTTCCATGCATCCGCTATATCCTTGCAGAGAAGCGTATCCTCGCCCGGCCAAAAGTCCGTGCGATAACCACCTATCTTGTCAAGAAGGTCCTTGCGCACAAGCAGGTTGCAGCTGGGGTAGTCGTCGACATCCTTCCTAACCCCGCCCGCCTTGTATCTGTAGCGGTAGTTGCCCGAAACCAATATGTTGTCATACACCCTTCCGCCGAGCTTTGCCATATAGCCATCGCCTGGCGGCGTTACGCCTGGGCCGCCGACGGCGCCTATGTCGGGTTCGGAGAAGTACTTGATTGCGTATTCAAGCCAGTGCACATCAGGGTATGCGTCGTCGTCAATGAAGGCCACAATTTCGCCACGGCTTCGCTTTATGCCCAGGTTGCGCTTTTCGGCAGGCCGCACCTTGCCTGTGGGAATCACGGAAAGATCGAGCCCCGAAACCGCAAGCTCCCGCTCAGAAACAGGCTCGTCCGGCAAAACGATCACCTCGAAGTTGCCGTAGGTCTGCTGACTCAGCGCCATAAGGCATTCGCTAAGCATCCAGCTTGGATTTGGACACGCTATCACAACGCTCACGAGCGGATCGTGGTCGAGGGGGCGCGGCACCATAACGTGCGCATAGTATTTTAGGATGCGCAGACGATAGAAGACGGCGAGTGAATCCAGCGACATCTGCCGCACGGTGGATGACTTAAGCGCACCGAACTTATTGCCAAAGCGAATGCGAACCGGCGCCTCGGCTATCTTGGCGCCACGCGAATAGGCAATCGAAAGAAGCTCAAGGTCGAATGCATATGTCTTCACAAGCATGCGGTCGAGAGCCGGACCCAACGCCTCGCGCTTGAAAAGCTTCATGCCGGTCTGCGTATCGGTCACCGGAAGCCCTATGAAAATACGCACGATAGTGAAGTATATTGCGCTTACGAGACGGCGATGCCATGGATACTGCACCACCGACCTCTTGTGTCGCTTGGAGCCGACGACAATGTCGGCCATGTTCTTCACCATCGACTCGAAGAAATACGGCGTTTGCTTTGGATGTATGTCAAGGTCGCCATCCAGCAACATCACATATCTGCCGGTAGACGCCGCAAAACCCGCCCTGAGCGCCGCGCCCTTGCCGCCGTTGCGTTTGCATATGACGGGACGAAACGTTACATGACTATACTCATCGTTCAACGAAACAAGGCGTGACAGAATCTCGTCAGTTCCGTCGTCGCTACCGTCGTCAACGGGCACAAGCTCGGTATTGACGCGATAGCGTTCGAAAAGATTCGCGACTTCGCGCAGGTTGGACTCCGTCTCCGCGGCAAGCCTGTATAGAGGCATCACCACGGAGAGCCGCCCGTCACCGACGGTCTCCCGTGTAAGAGCCCACTTCTCTTCGCGCTTCGTCACTCAGCGTCGACGGAACTGGTGGCAAGACCGCCGCCGAGAGTGCCGTAGAGTTTTATCAGGTCGGTGGTGATCTGTCCGCGAGAGACGGCAAGCTGCTCTTCGAGCTCAAGACGGCTGCGCTGCGCGTCCAGAACGTTGTTGAAGTCTTTGAGACCGTTCTTGTAGAGGTCCTTCGAGATCGAGACCGCCTCTGTAGCGGCCTTGACCGCCGCCTGCAGCGCCTTGTAGCGATGATATTCCTGCGTATAGGAGAAGTATGCGTTACGCACCTCGGCATGCGCGTGGTCGAGCGTCCGCTCGTAGTTGAGGCGCGCCTCCTCTACAGCGGCCTCGGCCTCCTTCACGCTGGCATATACGTTGCCGCCCTGGAAGAACGGCCAGCTTACGGACGGGCCTATCGACGCGTAGAAGCTGCCTGGCTGCGCGAACTTGGAGGCGTGTGTCGCCTCCATGCCGACGCCGCCGTTTATGAAAAGCCTCGGATACCACTGCGACTTAGCAACGCCAACATTCGCAATCTGCGCGGCAAGACGGCGCTCCGCCGACTTTACGTCAGGACGCGAACGGATCATATCAAGGGGCAGCTCCGCAACGCGATTGGGCGCCATAAGCCAGTCGCGGCGAAGGTCAGGCTGGAGAAGGTCCGAGAATGAGCCAGGCATCTCGCCGGCCAATATCGCGATTGCGTTCTTCAGGGACTCCTCTTCTGCGAGCAGCAACGGTATCTTGGCGCGAGTCGTCTCAACGACGTAAGCGCACTGGTGCACCGCAAGCTCGTCACCGATGCCAGAGTCGAGGCGGGACTTAAGGATGTCGTAGGTCTCGGTCTGCAGAACCAGGTTGGTGCGGGCGACGGCAATTCGCTCCTGCGTGGTCCTGAGGGAGATGTACTTCTCGCCGATCTGTGTGGTCAGCGTCACCCAGGCCTGGTCCACATCCGCGACCGCCGCCTGCGCACGCGCTATAGCAGCCTCAGTCGAGCGGCGGCTGCCGCCAAATACGTCTATCTCCCATGTGGCGTTGAGTCCGCCGTTGAATACATCCATTTCCTTATGGCGGTACGCGCCCTGGACGCTGCGGTTGTTGCGGTGCAACTCGTTTCTGGTCGCGCTGCCGTCAAGCGAGAATCTCGGCATGAACGCGGAGGTCGTGCCAACCATCTGCCAGAGGGACTGCTCCAGACGACGCTGTGCGATGAGGAAGTCGACATTGTTGGATATTGCGTTCTCAACAAGAGATGCGAGAATCGGATCGTTCAGACGCTCCCACCAGCGGGCGAGATACTCATTCGATATCTCGACACGGACGTCTTCGTTGGAGCTCGCCGGCTTGTACTCGTAAGTCTCCGTCAGATCCTCCGTCGGCAAGCCGGCGTCCGGCAAGACGCTGCTTGCGGCATAGTCTTCCGGCGACTTGTAGTCGGGGCCGACCGACGGCAGGTTTGCGCATCCGGTAACCGCCGCAATGGCAGCAAAGGACACAATCCTAATGTCAACTGATTTCATCTGTTTCCACCTTTCTGATCATTCAAAGTCTTTTAGCGAACATCGTCTGAAGGGAGCTCCTCAACCACGGGCACCCCTTCATCAGCGCGCGCCTTTAGCTGGCGACGGCGCAAGGCCCTCATGGACAAGTAGGAAAAGAACCTCTTTACATGCTCACGCCACGTCTGGAACAGCGAGTAGAGTCCCGGAACGAGCAGTATGCCGAACACGACGGAGGCCAGCATGCCGAAGAATTCCGTCGTGCCGAGATGGTTGCGGCTCGCGGCGCCCGCGCCCGTCGCAAGCATCATGGGCAGGGTGCCGAGAAGCGTCGTAAGGGCCGTCATGAGAAGCGCCCTCAAGCGCTCGCCCGCGGCGGATCCCGCGGCATCGACTATCGAATAGCCCTCGTTCTCGCGCTTGTCCTTTGCGAACTCGACGATCAGAATCGCGTTCTTCGAGGCGAGGCCGACGAGCAGCACGAGGCCAAGCTGCGCATATATCGAAAGCGGATATGCAGAACCGGTCTGGTAGATGCCGAAATACTTCAGCCCGAGAAGCGCGCCGAAAACGGCGACAAATATAGAAAGCATCACAGGCAGCGGAATAGTCCAGCTCTCGTACTGCGCGACGAGGAACAGGTAGCCGAACAGAATGGCGAGCGCGATGAGCGCTACGGCGCCACCCTCGTTGCGGGCCTCCTGGAACGACAGATCGGCCCAGTCGTAGCCGTAGTCGTCAGGCAGCTCCTCGGCGAAAAGCTTCTTCAGTTTCTCCATGACCGCGCCCGAGGCGACGCCCGGCATCGGCTGGATCATGAGCTTGGTCGTCACGTACTTGTCGCGCGTGTAGATGGTACGCGGCCCAAGCTCGCGGGTTATCGTGCCGAGCGAGCCGATCTGGACCATCGCGCCATTCTCGCCTCTTACGTAGAGGCGCGAAACCGCTTCGGGCGTGGCGCGGCCTTCCCAATCCGCCTGTACGGTAACGCGGTTGACTTGCGTGCCGAGGTTGACGTCGTTGACGTAGCGCGAACCCAGGTAGTTCTGAAGCGTCGTGTAGACAGTGGCGACCGGCACCTTGTACATCTCGGCCTTCACGCGATCGAGGTTGAACCTAAGGTGGGGCGTCGCCGCGTTGTAGCCCGAGTACGCCATCATGACCTCGGGGAACAGGCTCTTGTCGTTCAACTTCGCAAGCAACTTGTTCTGGACCTTCTCGACCCTGAGAGGATCGGCCGTGCCTTTATCCTGGATGTTGACCGAGATTCCGTTGGCCATGCCCAGACCTGGTATGGCAGGCGGCATGAAGACCTTCCAGCTGGGCTCGGGAACCGCCGCCAGAATCTGCATGAGCCTCTGGACCATCGCCGCGGCGCTCTGGTCCTTGCCGCCGCGCTCCGACCAGTCTTTGAGATCCACGATGAGCATCGCCTGGTTCTCGCCGCGTCCGCCGACCATCGAGAAACCGGTGATCGTCAAAACGCTGTCGATCTCGGGAACCTGCAGCAGATGGTCGACCGCCCGCAGCGACACGTCGCGGGTGCGGTCGCGCGTGGAGCCTTCAGGCATCTCCATGGAGGCGAAAATCACGCACTGGTCTTCGTCCGGCAGGAACGACGTCTGCGTGCCGCGGAACATCTGGAGCGTCAGAAGGATGGTAAGCACCAGAAGCGCGAGCGCGAGGAATATTCTCGAAGCGAGCCACTTGGCAAGCTTGACGAAGAAGCCCTTGAACGCGTTGACAGCCCAGTTGAACCATGCGAGCGGACCGTGCTTGTAGGGTCTGGCTTCATGTAGAATCAGCGAGCAGAGCGCAGGCGCGAGCGTAAGGGCGCACACGGTCGAAAAGCAGACCGCCGCCGAAAGCGTAACGGAGAACTGCTGATAGATGCGGCCCGTGATTCCGCTCATGAAACCCACCGGCACGAAGATGCCGAGCAGAACAAGCGTCGTGGCTATTACCGCGCTCGTCACATCGCTCATTGCCTGGATCGCGGCCTCCTTGGAATTGAGCCCGCGCGTCTCGATGAGGTACTGCACGCGCTCGACGACCACGATGCAGTCGTCCACCACGACGCCGATGGCCAGAATCAGCCCGAACAGCGTAAGTATGTTTATCGAATAGCCCAGCGCAGCCATCAGGATGAACGTCGAGCATAGCGAAACGGGGATGGTGAGGCAGGGTATCAGCGTAGCGCGCCAGTCCTGCAAAAAGAGGTAGCAGACCAGCACCACGAGAGAGAACGTGATGACGAGCGTTATGATGATCTCCTCGATGCAGCGTTGCACGTAGTCGGTCGCATCGTATGGTATGGTCCATTCAAGATCGTCCGGGAAGGATTCCTGCAGGTGCGCCATCTCTGAGCGGATCCTCTTCATCGTGGCGATGGCGTTTGCGCCGGGCTTCTGCTGCAGCGCGATCGACACGGCGTTGCCGCCGTCGAGCTGGCCGGTGAACATGTAGTTCTGCTCGCCCACCTCGGTGCGTGCGATATCCTTGAGCCGCACCACGCCGCCGTTGGCGTCGCGCCTGACGATTATCTCGTCGAACTCCTTGGACGTCATCAGGCGGCCCTTGGCGACGAGCGACATGGTGAACGCGGCGTGTTCGCCGGTCGGGGCGGCGCCGACGGAGCCGAGCGAAGCCTGGATGTTCTGCTTCGAGACCGCGGCTATGACCTCTTCGGAGTTCATGCCCTGCGCCGCAAGACGCGCAGGGTCGAGCCATACGCGCACGGAAAGCTTCGGGCCGTAGACCGTGGCTTCGCCGACGCCGGGCACGCGCAGCAGCACCGGCTGGATGTTGGAATAGATGTAGTCCGATATCTGGAGGCGCGACAATGTGCCGTTGGGCGAACGCACGGCGATAAAGCCGAGCATGTCCTCCGACTGGGCGCGGATTCTGCCGCCGAGCTGCTTCACTTCGCTCGGCAGCTTTGCCTCGGCCTGGGATACGCGGTTCTGGACCTTTACCATGTCCATATCGCGGTCGCTGCCGACCTCGAAGGATACGGTGAGCGAATACGAGCCCTCGTCGCCGCAGCTGCCGGACATGTAGAGCATGTCGTCAACGCCGTTGACCTCGTCCTCTATCGGCATGGCCACGGTGTTCAGGACCTCCTTGGCGTTTGCGCCGGGGTACGTGTAGTTGATTGATATCGTAGGCGGCGTGAGGCGCGGATACTGCGAAACCGGCAGCTTCCAGATGGCCATGACGCCGGCCATTGTCAGCACGATGGCGATTACCATCGCAAAGCGGGGCCTCTCGACGAACGTTCGCGAGAACGTCTTTATCTGGTCGATGGCTGGTCTGAGGGTGAGCTTCATGTCAGGCTCCTCATTCGTCGATCGGCGGCACGTAGCCGGGCGTTATGTCGTCGTTGGCGGTGGGCGCGACCGGCACCACCTTCATTCCCGGGCCAAGCTTTGACGTGCCCGAGAGGACGATGCGCTCGCCGAGCTCCAGCCCGCCGACGACAGGCACCCACCCTTCGAAGTTCTCCATTATCTCGACAGGACGCATTTCAACGGTCATGTCGTCCTTGACGATCCACACGCCCTGGTTGCCGCCGGGCAGATCGAACACGCACTGCTGCGGAATCGATGGATACTTCGGCGGCTCGGCATAGTCGGTTAGAAGCGTCACATAGCTGTTCGGAATGAGCAGACGCTCCGGGTTGGGGAACGAAAGACGCATCATGATCGAGGCGGTCTCCTTGGACATCTGGTTGTCGTCGAAGTCCCAGCTGCCCTCGCGGTCATATTCGCTGCCGTCCGGCAGAAGAAGGCGCATGCGGAACTGCCTGGCGGTTCCGGCCCTCTGCGACTGGCGCCACGCAATGTAGGCACGGTCTGTGAGCGGGAACGAGACGCGTATTGGATCGATCTGGACGATCTTGGCGAGCGAGCCCTTGGATGGCGCCACATAGTCGCCGAGGTGGGCGGTGGTCTTGCCGATCTGACCGGCGATCGGGGCGACGACCTTGGCCTTCTTGAGGTCGTATTCGGCGACGACAAGGTTGGCCTTGGCCTGCATGACCTTGGCCTTAGCACTCTCGTAGCCGGCCTGGGCGTCGTCAAGCTCCTTCTCGGTGATGCCGCGCGCGTCGGCCTTCTCCATGCGCTCGAAGTAGCGCTGGGCGCGGCGTTCCTCGGCCTCGGCCGCAGAGAGGTCGGCCAAGCGCTGGTTCACTACCGCCCGGTAGCGCTCGTCGTCAAGCACGTACAGAAGCTGTCCGGCCTGGACGATATCGCCTTCCTTGAACATGATTTCCTTTATGTAGCCATCTACCTGCGGAAGAAGCTCCACCTCCTGCACGGCCTCGGCGTGGGCTACAAAACGCTCTGGCAGATTGTAGGCCCGCTCCTCGACATTGGTTATGGCTACGGTTTGAGGCATCCCGGCCATCGCAGCCATCGGATTTGCCACAGGTGGCTTCTCGGCGGGGACCATCTCGCGGGCAATCCAGCCGCCGACCGCGCATACAACCGCAAGCACTACGGTGCCGATTATGGCGCCGATCGTGCCCTTCTCTTCTTTAGGTGCTTCTGCCATTTTTGTCTTCCTTGCTTATGTGACTAGAATCCACACATTATTTTGGTATTATACCACACTAGTGCGTATAAATGTCAATGCCAAAGCCTATTCGCACAGGTTTTCCGCTGCGTAGGCAAGTCGGCTCAAGGTCTTTTCCCTGCCGAGAAGCTGCAGCATCTCGAATAGGCCTATACCCTCCCCACGGCCCGAAACGGCAACGCGAATAGGATGCACCCACGGTCCCATGCCGTTCCCCTGAGAAAGGCCCTTTACGACGGCCTCTAGCGTCGGTGCAGACCAATCGTCCACCTTGGAGAACAAACCACAGACTTCAATAAGAGCATCCTTGGCTCCAGGCTTTTTCAGCCGCTTTTCCACGGCCTTGGGGTCGAATTCAAAGTCGTCCGACACAAAGCATCTAACTGCGGCGGGTATGTCATTGAGGAACTTTGTGCGAACTTGCAGCTGGTCGGCGAGATAACCCCACCATGCATCGTCGTGATCGGCGACATTCAGGGATTGCGCACAGCTCCCGGCGCGCCGCTTTACCTCCTCGACAAACTCCTCGTGAGGAATCTTCTTGATGTATTCCCCGTTCATCCAGGCGAGCTTCTTGGGGTCGAACATCGCCGCCGTGACATGAACTTTCTCAAGCTCGAAGAGCTTTACCATCTCCTCGCGCGTAAGCACCTCACGGTCGTCGCCCGGATTCCAGCCGAGAAGCAGGAGGTAGTTGAAGAGGGCCTCCGGAAGATAACCCTGCTCGCGGTATTCGCCGACGAACGCCGCGCCGTCACGCTTTGAGTAGGGCTTCCCCTGCTGGTTGACGATCATCGAAAGGTGTCCGTACTTCGGAACAGGGGCCCCGAGGGCACGGAAGATGCAAATATGCTTGAAAGTGTTCTCCACGTGGTCGTCACCGCGGATTATGTGGGTGACGCGCTGGTCGATGTCGTCCACTACGTTCGCTATGTGGAATATGGGGGAGCCATCCGAGCGGACTATCGCGAAGTCCTGAATATCCTCCGCCTTCTTGGCCATGTGGCCCTTTACGATGTCGTCAAACTCAATTGCACCTTCCTTGGGCATCCTGAACATTGTGACGACACCGGTCTTTCCGTCTCTGGAGGTCTTCTCCACCTTGTAGGCATGGCCGCTCGCAAGCAGCTGGTCCACGACCTCGAGGTGGCGTTTCACGTTTTTCGTCTGGTAGAAAACCTCCTCGTCGTAATCGAGGCCAAGCCACTTCATGCAGTCGAACAAGACGGCAATGGCCTCGGGGGTGGAACGTTCAAGGTCGGTGTCCTCAACCCTGAGAAGAAACTTTCCGCCTGTGTGACGGGCAAAAAGCCAGTTGTAGATGGCAGCGCGGATGTTGCCGATGTGCACCTTGCCCGTAGGAGAGGGCGCGAAACGAACTCTGATTTCTGACATAGTATGTATATTATATCAAAATGTGGCTGAGCTTGCGGCGGCTTCAAGGTAGGGATATTGCAATGGAGCGAGGGAACTGATACAATACGCGCCCATAGACATATGATTAGGACACTGACTGTTTTATACCTGCACAAGCAACGCCGCCAGGACGAAAAGACGCTGCCTGTGATGGAATATGGACTCGCGGACGCCTTCCGCGACTTCTGCCGCGAGACTTTCGACGCCCGCGGTCCCCTAGACTATCCACCGCTCAAGCTCGTGACAGTCCACGATCAGGACGAGCTTGCGCGCGCCCTTTTCACGAGCGGAGGCCCACGCGGGGTCCTTACGGACGCCGGGCGCGCGTGCTGCCTGTTCCTTATTGACGACGACTTCATGTCCGTCACTATGGAGGGACGCCCCCTTCGCTCCTGGATGAAGCTTTTCTTCCCCGCGATCCCGAAAGTCGTGGTGACGCGGCCAGGACATCCGGACATCGCCCTCCCCATGCGCCGCTGGACCAAGAAAGACGTATCGGTGTTCCTTCGCCCGAACAAGTGCCACGAGCGGATAGTCCATCTGTTCAAGAGCTTCTGGATGCCACGCTTCTCGACCGCATTGAAGCAGTATGTGAGGAACAAGGCGGGGACCAACTGGCACACCCCCGGGCACAATGGAGGTCGCGCATTCTCCAACTCGCCATTTCTAAGGGGATTCTACGACTCATTCGGGCAGACAATATTCCGCACGGACCTGTCCGTATCAGTGGAATCCCTCGGCGACCTTTCGAGTCCCGAGGCACGCACACCTCTTTCGGAAGCCCAGAGGCTAACGAGCGAAATCTTCGGCACCGCCCAAAGCTGCTACATAACGAACGGCACCTCAACCTCGAACAAGGCGATGCTGATGACGCTGCTAAGGCCGGGGGAATCGGTCCTGATCGACCGCAACTGCCACAAGAGCGTCCACCACGCCGTCGTAACATCAGGTGCGGTGCCGCGATATCTCCCCGCACACTGGAATGCGAGTCTTGGAGTATGGGGGCCCGTCGCTCTTGAGGACATCCAAAAGGCGCTGTGCGAATCTGGGAACCCCAAGATGCTGGTCCTTACGACATGCACATACGAAGGCGTCCTCTACCCGGTCTGGGAAATCGCACGTCTGTGCGAAAAGGCTGGCGTGCTGTTCTACGCTGACGAAGCATGGGCGGCGCATCTCAACTTCCATCCCTACTACACCTTCGGGCGCGGCAAAGGCGACACAGTTAGATACAACGCCGTAAACGAGACTTGCGGTGCGCACTTCGCCGTCCAATCCACGCACAAGACACTTTCCGCATTCTCGCAGGCTTCGATGGTGCACGTTTCGACGCGCTTCAAGCATCTTCTGGAGGAAGACTCGTCCCCTGCGTTCCGCTGGCTCAGGAAACGCTTCAACCTGCATGGCCACGGCAGCTACGAAAAGTTCTCCCACGACCTCCACGAGATACTCAGGTATTGGCACTCAACCTCGCCCCACTACCCATTCCTAGCGGCGCTGGACATCGCAGGTGTACAGATGCGCCTTGAGGGGATGAAGCTGATCGACGAGCGGCTCCGGTGGGCGGCAGCGTTCAGGAAACGAGTCGCTGACACATGCGGAAAGCCAGAGAACGTGTGCTTCGCGGGACTGGAGGAGATTGCGGGGCGCAAAGTAGACTGGCGCAGCGCAGGCTACATGAAAGATCCTCTCAAGATCGTCCTCATGCTGAAGTCCCCCACGGCATGCGACACCTTCAAGAAAGCCCTTCTCAAAGCCCACATACAATGGGAGAAGTCCAGCTCTACGACGATTCTTTTCCTTGTCACTGTTGGAACGATAGAGGAACACTTCGAGTATCTGTTCCGTGTATGTCGGCAGCACAAGTCGCTTATCGGCGCAGCGCCCAAGCCGACGTCGAAGGCATGCGCCGCGCATATCGAGGAGGCCGTCGGCGAGCAGCCTGCGGTGCTGCCGCACGACGCGGCGCTTTGCGACGGTGAACTTGTCGAGATAGACAAATCCGAGGGACGCATCGCCTCGCAGTTTATCGTTCCGTATCCGCCAGGAATCCCAGTGCTTATACCAGGGCTACGGATTACCAAGGCAATGATACGCCTAATACACGATGTAATCGACTCGCAAGGCGTTGACGCCGTCCATGGGCTTTTCTGCCGCGGTGGCCACGCGCCTTACTTCGTCGAAGTGCTTAATCGTGACGAAGAGGCGCGTATAGGTGTTAGTTAGGCTCTCGCGCTAAAGGCTGTAATACGCCCTGCGCAACTATATGACCTTAGCGGCGAACTCCTCGAACTCGGGGATTTCGACAAACTCGGCCGCACCTGCGTCGATTGACGCGGCAAAGGACGGATCTATCGGCAACCTTACAGTCGCCGGAATGTCGAACTTTTGCGCCATAGCATCGACCTTGGACGCGCCAAACGGCTCTATCTTGCGTCCGCAGTCGGGACATTTCACGTAGCTCATGTTCTCAACAAGTCCGACGACAGGCTTTTTCATCATGTTCGCCATCTTGACCGACTTCGAGACGATCATCTCCACAAGCTCCTGCGGCGACGAGACCACTACGACCCCATCAACCGGAAGCGACTGGAACACCGTAAGCGGAACATCTCCGGTGCCGGGAGGCATGTCGACGACGATCAGGTCCAGATCGCCCCAATGCACATCAGTCCAGAACTGCTTTACCGCACCGGCTATGACAGGGCCGCGCCACACGACGGGGTCCGAAGGATCTTCAACAAGCATGTTGAGCGACATCACGCGAATGCCGCCATTTGACACTGAAGGCTCGATTCCGTCCGGTCCCTGATACGCGCCGCCCGACAGCCCGAACGCCTTGGGAATCGACGGACCGGTAATGTCGGCGTCAAGTATGCCGACCTTCTTGCCTTGGCGCATTGCCGCGACCGCAAGCATGGTCGAAACGAAACTCTTGCCGACGCCGCCCTTCCCGCTCGCGACGGCGATGACCTTGCCGACTTTCGACGCCGCGTTCAGTTTCGCCGAAAAGTCAAACTCCTTAACGCGCTCGCCGCAGTTCTTGCCGCAAGTCGAGCAATCATGTGTACATCCTTCTGCCATTTGTCTTTCCCGTTAGTGGTGTCAAGTGACACCTTGATTGTTTGTGCGTATTATACCATAACGTTTAACGCCGACTCATCGCGCCCTAAGCGCCAAGATTCGGCCAGCTACAACAAGCGTCAATCGACGCCAGCCGCAGGTATGATCTTAACGACCTTTAGGATGTTCCTGTTGTGCCCGCGCGAATACACGACTTCGTTTGACATCTTCTTGACCATGAGGATGCCCAACCCGCCTATGGGACGCTCCTCCGCAGACAATGTAGTATCGGGATCGACATGAGCCAGAGGGTCATACGGCGTGCCATCATCCGAGAACACGAGCGTCACTGAATTCGGGTTTTCTGCAACCGTAATGTCAACTTCAAAACCGTGCGCGCCAGAATGCTTGACTATGTTGGACGTTATCTCGTCCAGTATGATGTTGAGCGTAGCCGCATGCGGCGTCATGGCAAGGCCGACAGAATCCATGGCTTCGTCCAGGAAGGCCGTCGCCTCCGATATTCCGTCGCTGGTGGCACGGAACAGGCGCGAGAATACGCGCGGCGGCGCAAGGTACTGCAGCGCAAGCACGGTTATGTCGTCAGCCTGCGGAGAGCCTGCGGCGAATGCTGCGACGGCGGCTCTGACCAGCTTGCATATATGGGACGGAGCGAATGAGTTTGTGGCCCCGATGACGTCGATCAGCCTGTCGTCGCCGAAAAGCGCCTCGTCCGGATCCAGCGCTTCGGTAACGCCGTCGGTGTAAAGGAGCAATGCATCGCCCACATTCAACTTGGCGGTGCGAAGCTTGTATGTCATGTCGTCAAGAACGGCCAACATGCATTCGGACTTGGTCCGCAAATATTCGGGCGTCCGGCCTTTTCTCATGATGACGGGCGGGTTGTGGCCTGCATTTGCGAATGTTATGAGACCTGTCTCTATGGTAAGGACCCCAACCCAGGCAGAGAGGAACATATTCGCCGGATTGTTGCGGCACAGCTCTGCGTTGACCTTCGTTAGCGCAGCCGCCGGATCGTGCAGCATAAGAAGCGTATCTTTGATGAGCGTCTTCGCCGTCATCATGTAAAGCGCCGCGGTTATGCCCTTGCCGGACACATCCGCAACAAGGAAGGCGTAATGGGAATCGTCCAACGGGAAATAATCGTAAAAGTCGCCGCCGACCTCTTTCGCAGCCGTCATATCCGCAAACAGCCGGAACCGAGGATCCTTAGGCAGGGCATTCGGCATCGCCGCGCTCTGGATCATGTTGGCGATAGAGAGTTCCTTTGCGCGTTGCTTCGCTTCATTTGCATAGGACTCCTTCAACCTGTCCGAATCGCTCATCATACGATCCACAAACCAGCCGAAAGCCGCCAGCGTCAAGAATATCAAGACCCCAAACACAACCATATATTGGGTTCTTAGACCATAGAACTCTTGGTCTGGCAAGGCCGGCACAAAGCGATGTCCGCCAAAGACGTAGTTTCGGCAATAGCAGGTTCTGCCGAAGAGCGTCTGCCTGAACGTCTCGCCGACACTGTCGTCGGAGGTGATCTCATAGGGCTTTGCGGCATTCGAATCAAATCCGGTCTCCGCCAAGGTCGCCGCCTCATCGCGGTGGCGTGCGGGGTTGGATATCATTCGATCGGTGTTGACGTCCGAACACAGGAAAAAACCGGTCTCGCCAAGCAACCAATCGTCAAATATGTAGCCAAGCATCTCGACAAGCATTTTCGAGAGATGCCGTTCATCGAAACCAACCTGAACAAATCCATCGCCGCCAGGGAACGCCGCCCCAAGATACTTTCGCCGGACATTCGGATTGTGCGCGCCAGCCCTGAAAGGCTGCGAATAAGTAGCCGTCACGCCGTTCGTGAGGATCATGAACTCCGACGACGCCGGGAAATCCAACATGGATCTGCCAACGCATAGGGGATCATTTGAGGCAAGTATCGCTCCGTTCCTGTCGATGATGTTTATCTCATCGATGTCCATGCGTTGCGCAAACTCACGCATGTATGACAAAGAGTGTTCGGCCGCGACTTCAAAGTAGCGGACCGACGACTTGGCGATATAGCCAAGCATCGTGTCGATCGCACCCAATATGGTGCTTCTGAAATCAATTATTGAGTAAGTCAGCTGCGCTTCGGTCTTGCGGCGGGCCTCTTCGGTACCAATGACCCATGCAACGCAAAGAAGCGCAGCATAAAGCGCAACAGCGACAGCAACTATGATACATCTACGCTTTTTCATGCAGGCTAAAAGATGTTTACATATTCCTCTGCATCGCCAAACCTGTCGAACGCGCAGTCTATCGCGTCTGCCGCATGCGCGTCAGCGCTCAGGACGAATCTTGCGCCACGATCACGCAACAGCGCTCGAAATTCAGCCGAAGGGTACACGTCGTCAAGCCATCCTCTCGAAATCGCGCCCGTGTTTACCTCGACGATCTTTCCGCTGGTCAAAACAGCATCAGCCGTCTTCACAAGCTCCTCACGATACCACGCGGCGTTTTCATCAAAGTACGGGAACTTGGCGTTGAACTTGCGCACAAGGTCGAGGTGGCCCACTATGTCAAAGTCAAACTTCTCAACCATCTCCCGCTGCTGGGCGAAGTATGCGCGCACATACGCTTCGACGCTTCCGCCGAAATGGTCGCGGATGCCATCCTGAAGAGCCTGCGGAGTATCATCGACGCACACAAACTCGCCGTCGGGCGCAGCGACGAAGTGTATTGATCCGATGATATAGTCGGGGGCTATCGCGGAGTATGTCGATCTGTCGGGGTTGGCAACGCCTTTGGCATAGTCGGCCTCGACGCCACAAAGCACTTTTATCCTGCCTGAATACTTCGCCGCAAGCGATCGGATCTCGGCGGCATACAACGGAGCCCTCTGCGCAGTCAAGACCCAGTCCAGCAAAGGACACGGCAACATCGCATGGGACGAGAATCCTATGGCATCAAAACCCTTTCCGATGGCCGAGAGAATTACCGCCTCAGGTGAGTCCTTTCCATCGCACCAGGTGGTGTGCGTGTGATAGTTGGCCCTGATCGTCATAGATCGACGAGCCCATCCGGTCTTACGCCATTCAGCCCATGCGCGGCCGCTAGAAGCATGCCGTAGTTGACTATCGGCACGCCCGCCTCACGACAGATCGCCATGCGCCGCATTACCTCACGCCGCGTCAGCATGCATCCGCCGCATTGCACCACAAGCGCAGGCTTCGCACCTTTATCTTCAAAATCAAAGGATCCTCCGCTCGAAAAGGAAAACTCCAGACTGCGCCCAGACATCTTCGACAGAGCCTTCGGTATCTTGACGGTACCAATGTCGTTGCACTGACGGTGGTGGGTGCATCCCTCAGCAACAAGAATACGGTCGCCGTCGGCGAGCGCACGAATCGCCTCGAGTCCCTTGACGTACTCGGCGAGATCGCCCTTTTGCCGCGCAAAGAGAATCGAGAACGACGTCAGCGAGGGGCGCACATCTTCCGGTGTGGACTTCATCACTCGCCTTACTTCGCCGAACGCCTGCGAATCGGTTACTACAAGGTCGCAACGCACGGAGGTCAACACCTCGCCAAGCTCTCGCGGCTGGCACACGACGCACCAGGCCCCTATGTCGAGGCATTCCCGAACAAGCTGAACCTGCGGAAGGATCAGTCGTCCCTTTGGTGCGCTTTCATCTATGGGGCATACGCATACGACACGGTCGCCAGCCTTCGCAATGCCGTCAAGCAGACCGGGCGGAACCTCCGCAAGCTTAACGGCGGCGACCTTCGCCTTGAGCTCCTCAACGGAATCGCCGCGCCTGTATTCCAGAACGGTAACGCCGCGCTTCCTGCACTCGGCGTCAAACATCGCCCTGGCTTGGACAGCATCATTGGGGACGGGAACAGACGAGTCATCCACCCATACGGCGATATCCGCAGTGGCAAGCACGCGGAGGGTCTTCTCCACGCGCATCGCGCCAAGCTCGCCAACATCATCCAGGCCGGCAGTGTCCGTAACAAGACAAGGCCCAAGCGGAAGTATCTCCATGGCCTTGGAGACTGGATCGGTAGTAGTGCCGGCGACATCGCTTACAATGGCGATGTCCTGTCCCGTAAAGGCATTGACCAACGTGGACTTGCCGGCATTGCGCAGTCCAAAAAAGGCAACGTGAACACGATTGCCCTTGGGCGTCTCGTTTAGTTCCGCCAACTTAAAGGCCTCTTACTTGAAGAAGTTACCCATTGCGCGAAGCTTCGCGTAGCGGCGGTCCAGCAGTTCGTCTATTGGCAAACCCTTCAGAGACTTGAGTGCCTTGAGAACGGACTTCTTTACGTTCGCCGCAGCAACCGCATGGTTCTTCTGGGCGCCACCGGCAGGTTCCTTGACGATCTCGTCAATCGCGCCGAGTTTGAGTAGGTCAGGGGCGGTAATCTTGAGGGCTTCGGCGGCTTCTGGCGCCTTTGCGCCATCGCGCCACAGTATTCCGGCGCAGCCTTCCGGCGAGATTACGGAGTAAACGGCGTTCTCAAGCATGAGTACGGTGTCGCCTACTGCAATCGCAAGCGCTCCTCCCGAGCCGCCCTCGCCGGTCACAACGACCACTATGGGCGTCTTGAGTCCGGCAAAGAACTCAAGCGACTTGGCTATCGCCTCGGCCTGTCCGCGCGCCTCCGCGGTATCGCCGGGATAAGCGCCAGGAGTGTCGACAAAGGTAACGACAGGAACATGAAACTTCTCTGCGAGCTTCGCCAGACGCATGGCCTTGCGATAGCCGTCAGGGTTCACCATTCCAAAGTTGGCCTCCATGTTCTCCTCGACCGTTGCGCCCTTATGGTGCCCAAGCACAAGCACCTTCTCGTCATCGATCGTCGCGAAACCGCCGACAAGACCGCGATCGTCGTTGACGAGCCGGTCGCCGTGCAGCTCCTCGAAGTCGGAGCATATAAGCCTTATGAAATCGCCTATGTGGGGCCTCTTTGGATCGCGCGCGAGCTTTACGCAATCCATAGCCGTCTTGGTGGCAGACCCCTTCTTCGCCGCTGTCTTCTTAGTGGCCATTGTCAAAACCCCCAGTAGTTGAGCATCTTGGCGATAAACGCCTTAAGGTCCTTGCGCTCCACGATCTTGTCTATGAAGCCATGCTTCTCCAGATATTCCGCCGACTGGAAGTCGTCGGGCAGCTTCTGGTGAATCGTGTTCTCGATGACGCGCCGGCCCGCGAAGCCGATAAGCGCACGCGGCTCCGTTATGTTTATGTCGCCGAGCATGGCATAGCTCGCCGAGACACCGCCCGTGGTCGGATCGGTTAGAACGGAGATGTACGGCAGCCCAGCATCCTTCAGACGACCTATCGCGGCGGATGTCTTCGCCATCTGCATCAGGGAAAGAATGCCCTCATGCATTCGCGCGCCACCGGAGGCGCTGAAGATCACGAGCGGACGACGCTCGGCAATCGCCTGCTCGCACGCTCTTGCGATGCGCTCGCCAGTGCCCGTGCCAAGGCTTCCGCCCATGAACGCGAAATCCATAACGCCAAGCATCGCCTTATGCCCGCCGATCTCGCATGTGCCCATTACTATCGACTCGGTTTCGCCGGTCTTTTCGATAGTCGCCTCGACCTTGTCCTTGTAGGGACCTGTCGCATCATGGAACTTCAGATGGTCGGAATAGCCGACCTCTCGGAACGTCTCCTTGAACGTGCCCTCATCCGCAATCGAAGCAATACGCTCGCGAGCGGAAAGGCGCCCGTGATAGCCGCACTTGGGGCAGATGCGGGCGTTGTCCTTCCAGACCTGCTTCTCAAAGTGACTCATGCACTTCGGACATATCGCCCAAAGCGCTTTCGCCGGTGGAATCTTAGGCTTATCTTTGCTCTCAAACCAACTCATGCCGATGTCATCCTTTCAGATTATCAGAATGGTACGAACACAATGCCGTATATGCTGGCGGGCTTGCCGCCGACCGCCCTTAGCGAGTGGTTGACGACACTGTTGTAGTAGGCAGTATCACCCGTTTTCAATATGGTTATGAATTCCTTGCCATACTTGAGCTCCACCTCGCCTGCAAGACAGATGATAAGCTCTTCGCCTTCGTGGGAAGACGACTCGTTAACGCCGTCCGCCTCGAACTCTATGCGGAACGGATCCATGTGGCGGTCTGGCTTGCCGATGGCGAGCGAATGCGACGCGTATCCGTGGTCGTTCATGCCCTCGCCGGCGATCTTCGCCGCATCTAGGTCATCTGCACGCGTAATGATGGGATCTGGCTTGAACTGGTCGTCCATAAACGTGCCCAGGCGTTGCCCAAGCGCGCGCGAAAGCTTCGTCAATATCCCAAGTGCGGGAAGGACCTCGCCATCCTCTATGGACTTGATGATTGTCTCATTAATGCCGCTTGTATGCGAAAGATCGGAGACGCTCATGTCGAGCTTCTCGCGATACATGCGGATTCGTTGCCCTACTTTGGATTCTTTGGCCATTGTTGTGCCTTTCTTGCTTTGGTCATATATTATAGCACAATTTCGCGAGTCTGGCGTTGCACTCTAGTGCCAAACGAACATATTATGTCGTAAGCGTGGGTACCCTTCAGCCTCGCCCAGTCGTCAGGCGTCACGGAATGACGTCCGCTTCTGCCAAGGCAAATAACCTCGTCTCCCGCCTTCACGCCAGGAACATCCGACACGTCTACAGTTGCGTAGTCCATGGATATCCGCCCGACAACCGGACAAACCTCTCCATTTATCAGCACGTGCCCGCGGTTCGTCAGCGCCAGGGGAAGGCCGTCGGCGTAACCTGCGGAAATCGTCGCTATCCTTGTCTTCTCCTTGAGGCACCAGGTGCGGCCGTAGCCGAGCGTAGTTCCTGCAGGGAGCTCCCTGACCTGGGCAACGCGCGTCTTCAGGGTAAGAACAGGCTCCACATTCAGGGCCTTGCGTCCGTTCGGGTCAAAGCTACCATGCAGGTTGATGCCTGTCCTTACCATATTGAAGGGCGGCTTCGCGCACTGCGGAAAGTTGTTGATCGCGTCGCTTGCCGCGATGTGCACCTTGCGGAACTCTACGCCGTCCTTTTTCGCCGCCGCGAGAAAGCCCTTGAACAAACCGATCTGCCGCAGAGTGAAAGGATCCTCCGGATCATACGCCATCGGGAAATGAGAGAACACGCCCTCGATATCCAGTCCGGGCAGGAGCTTCACATCGCGCAAGATATCCTGTGCTTCGGCTACCGGTATGCCGAGACGCCCCATTCCGGTATCCAGCTTTATGTGAACCGTTGCCGTCCGCCGCTGCCTTGTCGCGGCGTCCGATATCAATTTGGCCGTCGCAAGGTCGATCACGGGCAACGTCACTCCGGCCCTGACCATGTCCGACACCTCGTCCGGAAGGATCGAGCTAAGTATCTGCACATCCTTTTTGACGCCGAGCTTCTTGAGGACGGACTTAAGCTCAACGGCCTCAAAAGGCTCGGCGACCCCAAACCCTGCGCAGTCGGTGGAAGCAAGAGCTTTCGCGTAATCCGCTACGCCAAGGCCATACGCATTGGCCTTAAGCACGCAAAGGACCTTTGCAGGCTTGACACGAGAGACAATCTTGGCATAGTTGCGCTTTAGTGCGCCAATGTCTATTTCGACCCAGACCCTTCTTTTCATGGCGTCGCCCCCGTTCTATGGCTTCAAATACAGACGGCAGTGGCAAAGACCGTGATAAGACGGATCGGCGAGCTGTCCCTTGAATTCATCGCATGGGCAGAAAAACTCCGGCAGCTTTGGAAGCCTGCACGGACAGTACCCGCCCTTTCGCACAAGCCCTGCACGGACGGCCGCAACTATCTTGGCGTCATCGGATTCGCGCACGTTGTGTTTCAGGAAAAGCGCCACAGCCTCCGGCACGATGTCGTCTATCGGTTCACCCGCGGCGATGCGTCTGCGAACCTCAGTGGAGGATTCGGCCGTCCTTGGATACGACTTGAACGTGCAAAGCTTGCACAGGGTTTCGTAATCCTTCCAGTGCGGAAGACCCTCTACCGAATCTTCCCCAATCAGGAACACTATTTCAGCGTCCTGATTCTCCGCCGCGATTTCACGAACAGTGTCGATGGCGTACGAAACGCCGCCGCGTTTAAGCTCGCGGTCGTCCACCTCGATCTTGTCCATGCCGTTGAACGCCGCGCGAACCAGCATGAGACGCAGCTCCGGCGCAAGCGGCTCGGCCGCGACATCAGTCTTGAATGGACTTGTCGCCGCCGGTATCACGATAAGCCTGTCCAGCGCAAGCTCATCAACGGCCTTTCGTGCCAGGCCCACGTGTCCCGAATGCACCGGGTTGAAACTTCCTCCGAAAATACCTATCTTCATGCCAGCTCCTTTGAACGTTTTGCCGCGGCGGCCAATGTGTCGGCGACCGCGGTTGTGAAATCAGACTGCGCCAGAACATCCATGCCTGCGGCAGTAGTGCCGCCCTTGGTGCATACTCCAGCGATGAATTGGTCAAGCGGCACTCCGCCATCAAGCAGAAACTTCGCCGTTCCATACATGGTCTGCTCGGAAAGCTCAAGCGCTACGTCGCCATCCAAGCCGAGCTTCATGCCGGCATCCGCCATCGCCTTGGCCATGTATGCGAAATAAGCTGGACCAGACCCTGAAAGCGCGGTCACGGCGTCAAAGTGGCGCTCATCAAGTACGACTGTCCTGCCAGCCTTGCCGAGTATGCGTTCGACTGCCGCGACATCGCCCCTTTTGGCATTCGGCGCAGCGCATATCGCGCACATGCCGGCCTTGGCCCTGAGCGCAAGGTTTGGCATTACGCGCACAATTCTTACATCCGGCCCGAAGGCGCGACGAAGCTTCGAAATGGTCTTGCCAGCGACTATAGAAACAAGAACCTGCGTCGGCTTCAGTACGGGCCTTACGACTTCGGCGACATCATCCACGTCCTGAGGACGGACGGCGAGAAATACGATTCGCGCAGACTTCGCGGCGGCCTTGAGGTCGTCCGTGACGACTACACCATACCTTTGCCTGAGCTCTTCGGCGCGCGCAGCGACCTTTTCCGCCATTATGACTAAGGAGACGTCTTCTACGGCCGTCAATATGCCCTCCGCCATCCTGCCGGCGCCAAGAAATGCAATCTTGTACTTCATAAAGGTTTTCTGTTGTGCAGCATTGCGACTTGCCATGGATGAAGCGTATATTCACCCGTGCGCCGGAGAGGGATTCGATACCGGCTGCAGTATCCACCGCTTGTTGTACCAGTACCACTCTTCGGGCCTCGCGCGCACTTCCGCGTCCATAAGCTTCATCACCTCGCGTGTAAGACGCTTGGCCTCGTCCTTTGGATTCGCCGACATGTCTGGGCGAATCGTGGCTATATGGTTGAAGACATGGCGGCCGTTGTCGCGATGCATGGCCGCAACAACTATCGGGGAACCGCAACGAACCGCAAACATCGCACCGGCGTGGCTGACATTCGCCTTGCCGCCCAGGAAGTCCACCTCGACATCCGGCGAAGGCACCCTGAGATCAGGCAGTATAGCAAAGGCGCGGCCGGACTTGAGCTTATCCTTTATTCGCGCAAGCGTGTTCTTTTCGCTGCGGTCCAGAACCTCTATGTCGCCATATTGGCGCTTCATCCAAGCGTCGATCTTCGGGTTGCGCTGGCGGGCGGCGAGCGCGAAGAGCGGCAGGCCATACTTGGCCATGGACCACGCCGCCATGTACCAGTTTCCCGAATGAGGAACCATTATGACGACGCCGTTGCCCTCGTCCACAAGCTCTTGGAGTCGGTCCTTGTATATCTGCCCGTCAACGACATGACGATCCATCCACGCCTTGTCGAATCGCGGTGCGCGTATCATCTCGACCGCGGACTGAAGCACATTCGCCAGCGAGCGGCGAGCTATCGTGCGCATTTCGCGAAGGGACTTCTCAGGGAACGCCCCTGCGATTCGCGCAAGCGTCCTATTGCGTTTAAAGCCGAATACGTCGAAGGCGAGGAACGCTAGACCGCGCGCGGCGGCCATGGCAAGCGGATAAGGAATCGAGTTTACCAGTGCGCAGAAGGTCCTCAGCGCACCATATTCAAGATTGGTGGCAGTCCGCGACTTTACCATCCGTCACTGAAGCTTCCTGGCCGCCGCCGCGATTGCACCGCAAACGGCGCGAGATGTGATCGTCGCGGAGGTTATGGCGTCTATTTCACCGCCGTCCTTCTTGACGCGCAGCGATCTGCCGTCCTTCCCGGCGAACTGGTCGGCGAACTCAGGCGTATTGAGCTTCATGCCGAGTCCGGGGGTCTCGGCCGCGGCAAGCGTACGGTAGCACACAACCGTCGTCTTGTCGGCACGGAAGCCTACCATGAGAACAACATCGCCGCCGTATCCGCCCGGGTCGCTGCCCTTAACCGCGAAACCCACGACCTCGCCAGTTCCGCTCTTGCCGAGGAAATACTCCTCGCCGTCTGCAAAAGCCGCCTTCTCGACTTCGACCGTCTCGGACGGGAGGACCGCCTTTGCGGCCTCGACCGTCTTCTTCACGAGCATCTGCGCGATTGGATCCTTAGTCAGCTCGTTGACATATGCAAGAACGCCGGAGCATACGGCCGATATGACCGTGAGGCTTATGACGAGTCCAAGTATCTTCTTCATTTCCTGAAACCTTTCTTCTCACTTTGCGCCGAACGGCTTCGGCTGGGTCCAGCGGTTTATGAGCGGGGCGACCGCGTTCATTATGAGGATAGCGAACGAGCAGCCCTCCGGATACGAACCGAACTGGCGAATGAGCATGCAGAGAAGTCCGCAGCCAAACCCGAAGATCAGCTTGCCCTTCGACGTCGTCGGGCTGGTGACGTAGTCCGTCGCCATGAAGCAGGCGCCTATCATCACGCCGCCGGTAAGCACCTGCGCATAGGCCGGTGCGCCGCCAGCGATCAGCGAATAGACGGCGACCGTCGCTATGAACGCCACAGGGATGTGCCACGTGATCACCTTGCGCCACAGCAGATACGCCGCACCGATCGCAAGGGCAATCGCCGAGACCTCGCCGATGCAGCCCGGCATGTTGCCTGTAAGAAGGTTGCAGAGCGACGGAATCTGCTCAAGCGCATTCTGCGCCGCATGAGGAGTGGCGTGGGCCGTCGCATCCGCCGCGAACATCCCCTTCATCGCCGCGAGCGGCGTGGCGGTCGTGACGGCGTCGGGCGTCTTCCACCAGAGCGGCTTCAGCCAGGTCGTCATCGGACCGGTGAAGGAAATAAGCATGAATGCGCGCGCCGCAAGCGCAGGGTTGAACGGATTCATGCCCAGTCCCCCGAAGACCTGCTTTGAGACGCCTATCGCAAACACCGATCCGACCACGGCCATCCAGAGGGGAATGCCGGCAGGCAGGTTCAGCGCAAGGAGAAGTCCGGTGACGATAGCCGAAAGGTCGCCTATCGTGTTCTCGCGCTTCATCGCGAGGCGGCACAGCGCCTCGGTAACGATGCACGTCGAAACGCACGTCGCTATCGTCCATACGGCAGGCATGCCGAAGAACCATACGCCCACGGCGGTCGTCGGCAGAAGCGCGAGTATGACATCGAGCATTATGCGCGACACGCTGGAGTTCGAATGCGCGTGCGGTGAGCTGGAAAGTATGTAGTGTTCTGCGGTCTCTTTCGGTTTCATCTTAAGTCTCCCCTCACTTGTTCGCGGCTGCGGCGGCCTTCGCCTTCTCGGCGGCGATCCTGGCGCGTATCGAATTCTTCGCACGGCGGCAGAACTGCGTTATGGGACGGTACGCCGGGCAGCTGAAGCTGCACGCCCCGCATTCTATGCACGTCATCACGTGCGCGTCCTCGGCCGCCTTTATGTCGTTCGACTCGACGGCCTTGGCGATCTCGGCGGCGTTGAGGTTCATCGGACACGCCCTTACGCAGCGCCCGCAGTTGATGCATGGCTGCGAACTGTACTGCGACACCTTGCTTCTCGGCAGCAGCAGCAGACCCGAAGTCGTCTTTGTAGTTGCGATCTCGGCGGTCGATACGGCAAAGCCCATCATAGTTCCGCCGGATATCAGCTTCGCGACAGGCTCCTTCTCTCCGCCACAAAACGCGATCAGGTCGGAATACTTCGTGCCGCATGGCGCAAGGATGTTCTTCGGGGTCGCCACCGCGCCGCCAGAGACCGTCGTCACACGGTCAAGAAGAGGTTCGCCAAGCTCGACAGCGTCGGCAATCGCGGCGACCGTGCCGACGTTCTCGACAACGCAGCCTACGTCGATAGGAAGCGCAGGCGGCTCTGGCACGACACGCCCGACCGTCGCGAAAATCTGGTGTTTCTCGCTGCCTTGCGGATACAGCACCGGCAGCACAACGATCTCTACGTTGCCGTCAATGTCGGCGAACGCCGCCTCCATCGCCTTGATGGCCTCAGGCTTGTTGGCCTCTATGGCGATTCTCACGGCCGGCCCGCCGAGGATCTTTCGCATTATCTCCACGCCCAGGCGAATCCTTGGCGCACGCTCAAGCATCAGCCTATAGTCCGCAGTCAAGTACGGCTCGCACTCAGCGCCGTTGAGTATCAGGTATTCGCAACGCTTGCCGGGGGGCGGATTGAGCTTTACGTTCGTCGGGAAGCCTGCGCCGCCCATGCCGCATATGCCCGCCTCTTCGACCCGCTTCAGCAGCTCTTCACGGCTTGCGGTCTTCCAGTCGAGCGGCGGCAGAACCGGTCCATCGGCGACAGCCGGGGCTTCACCTTCGGGCTTCTCCGTCGTGTCGAGGATTATGGCGTCCGCCTTGCCGCCAGCAGGGCCGAGGCGCTTTTCGACGGCCTTCACCTTGCCGTCCGCACTGGCGCGGACGCACACCGAGATGAATCCGTTCTTCTCGCCGACGACCTGTCCGCGCCTGACGAAATCGCCTGGCTTGACCAGACACTTCGCAGGCGCACCGAGATGCTGGCTCATGGAAATCACTAGCTCGGCCGGCACCAGCAGCCGCTCTATTGGCTGCTCGCGCGCAAGCTCCTTGTTGTAGTCGGGATGAACGCCACCCTTGAACTTGAACTGGCTCTTTACGGTTTTCATTGTTGCCCTCGAAAAGTAGTTTTACTGTCAGTTGCCGCTTTCGAAGTGGGCGTCCTCCACCATGCACTTCGCAGGACACTTCGCAACGATCTGCGCATCGGCGGGCGGATTCGCGTAGTTGACCTTGGCGAGGAAGCCCTGGAACGTGAAGTGCCCGGCCTCCTTGCCGCCGGAATTCTTTTCGCACAGATGGCAGCCCATGCAGCCGACGCCGCAAACCTTGCGGACGCTCGGCCCCTTATCGGGATTGTTGCAGAGCACGTGTATCGTCGCCGACGCCGGCACAAGCTCGATGAGCCTCTTGGGGCATATCGCAACGCACTTGCCGCAGCCTATGCAAAGACGCTTGTCGACCTTCGCGAGACCGTCGTGGATGGAAATCGCGTTCTTCGGGCAGACGTTCGCGCACGCCCCGTAGCCGAGACACCCGTAGGTGCAGCCCTTGTCGCCGCCCGCAGTCGCCGCCGCGACGTTGCAGTCGCAGATGCCGTTGTAGTCGCCGACCCGTATCGCCTCCGAGCGCGTGCCGCAGCACTTGACGAGGGCGACGCGCTTCTCCGTCGCGGCCGCCTCCACCCCGAGAATCTTGGCTATCTCCGCGGCGCAGGCGTCTCCGCCGGCGGCGCAGGCGCCGTTCGGCGCGGTGCCGGCGACCAGCGCGCGGGCGTAGCCGTCGCAGCCCGGAAAACCGCACCCGCCGCAGTTCGCGCCGGGCAGCGCCGCGGTGACCATTCCGATGCGGGGATCTTCCTTGACGCTTAGATACTTGTCGGCGATTGCGAGCACGATCGCCGCAACCAGACCGACACCTGCTATGCAGACTATTGCGATTGTCATCTTGCAACTCCTCCCTATACTCAGTACGGCAGCTTAACCAGACCCGAGAAGCCCATGAACGCCAGCGAGAGAAGCCCGCCGGTCACGAGCGCTATCGCTATGCCCCTGAAGCAGCGCGGCGGATCGGCGTGCGCAAGCTTCTCGCGTATGCCGGAAAACAGCACGAGCGCGAAGCCGAAGCCGATGGCCGCGGCGAACGAGAAGAACACGCTCTCGAAGAAGCCCGTACCCTGCTTGCAGTTGATCTCTGCCGCGCCGAGCACGGCGCAGTTCGTGGTGATCAGCGGCAGGAAGATGCCAAGCGCGGCATGGAGCGGCGGCAGGAAGCGCTTCATCGCAATGTCGATGAACTGCACGAGCGACGCAATCACGAGAATGAACGCAAGAGTATGTATGTACCCAAGGCCGTTCGGCGTCAGCAGCCAATGATCGATGCACCATGTCACCGCAGCGGCGATGGTCATCACGAATACGACAGCGCCCGACATTCCAAGGGCGGTATCCATCTTCTTTGATACGCCCAGAAACGGACAACAACCGAGAAAGCGGTTGAGAACGAAGTTGTTCACCAGAACCGCGCCGACTAGAAGCATAAGATAGTAGCTCATGATGATATCATTATACCATCCTTACGGCGCACTGTCTAGTGTGCACCTTGCGGATGAATTCGTGGACGGGAGTTGCGGATTCGGAGGCGAGCATGCCGCAACGAGCAAGAACGCGCCTAGCCTGTTGCGCAACGGCCTCGGACGAATCTATCACGTCCGCCCGGCCAGCGGAGACCTTCTCTATCAAAGGCCTAAGATGAGGAAAGTGAGTACACCCCAATACGATATGGTCCGCTCCAGCGGCCAGAAGCGGCTCCACCTTGGCGCGAACGATCGTCTCTGCGCGATGCGACGAGGTTTCTCCACGCTCCACAAGCGAAACAAACTCGTCGGCGACCGACGCTATAACAGTGACACCTTTTGCAAAGCGGGCCTTCGTCTCGCGATATAGGCGACCGTTGAACGTGCCAGCAGTTGCAAGCACACCTACGACCCCGCTCTTCGACCTCAGGGCGGCGGGCTTAACCGCGGGCTCTATGCCGATGAAAGGCACATCCCTATGGCGATCGCGCAATACATCTATCGCAGCCGCTGTCGCAGTGTTGCACGCGACTACGATCATTTTGCATCTGCGCTCAAGAAGCTCGGCGGTGCATGCCTCGGCAAGACGAATTATCTCCTCTGCCGACTTGTTGCCGTAAGGGCAATTGGCGCTGTCGGCTATATAGACCGTACTTTCGTGCGGACACGCCTTCTTGAACGCCTCAAGTATGCAAAGTCCGCCGAGACCGCTGTCGAAGAATCCTACAGGCATCAAGAGTAGCCCTCTCGCCTGAGGGTGATGCGAGTGGAGGCGGACTTCAACCCTTCTATGGCGCCTGACTTGGTTATGGTGACGGTTGCGGAGGCGACACGTCTATGGCGCATGCACTGCTGCGCAACGATTCTCGCAGCCCGCTCTATCATGCGGCATTTGGCGTCTGCGAGAGTCCGGCGGATTGCGCCTGCAAGCTCTGCATAGTCGACAGTGTCAACAAGTTCGTCGGTATCTTCAGCTGCGGAATCGATCTCCATGACCACATCCACAGCGAGATTCTGTGCCACGGTGCGCTCTTCAGGCAGATCGCCTATTATGCAACGCACCTCCAACCCGTTGAGCGAAAGCTCAATCATTGCACGATCCCCCATTCCTTTAGAGGTTCCACCGGAAGCCCCATTATGTTTTCGTAGCTGCCTGTCCACCCTGCGACGATAAGGTCGCCGGACTCGTCTATGTCATAAGCCCCGGCGCGATCCGTCGGGTGCACCCTATCAACATATTCGCATATCGCAGCATCGGAAAGGTTGCGGAACGTAACATCGCTCCTGACTACTTTAGTCTCGCCGTCAAACGCAACACCGGTGAATACGGTATGCGTCTTGCCGGAAAGCTCTTGAAGGAATTCCTTTGCTTCAGCAAGGTCACGCGGCTTACCGTATATGCGCCCCGCGAACCACACTATGGTGTCGGCGGCAAGAATGCGGGAAGCCTCTGGTTGCCCCTCATGCGCAGCCTTCCACTTTGCAAGCGCATTTTCCCTGACCGTTCTCTCTGGGTCGTGTGGATGCGAGCATTCCTCGGCGTCCGTCTTGACGACTGTGAACTCCACGCCTAGACTTTCAAGTATCTTAGCCCTCCTGGGGCTGCCGCTCGCAAGGATCAGCTTCATTCCGCTATGTAGACGTATACCCGCCTGTCGGTTTCAAGTATTACTCGCCGCGCCGTTGCACGATTGAGCGTGGCACAGTACAGATTGTTAAACTTCACACCTTCAAGCGGCCACTCCAGACCACTCGACATCATGCGTGTTGCACTATCCGTAGCAAAGATCGAAATCGCCGCACCCTTGTGAACACGGAACGCCTTGCGTCCCTCAAGGGGAACAAATCGTCCGAAATTGGTGACAACCTCAAGGCCAAGGTCCAGCGCACGAAACACGTTGCCGATGGAATGATCATCCCTACGACCAGTAGCACCAAGAACGACAGGATTGCGAAACCCGTTCTCCATGCACCAGGAGGCCGCTTTCTCAAGGTCGTTGTTGTCCTGGCGCGAAACCTTTACGACATTCTTGAACTTTCCACGGACGCTGTCGCAGTCGCCAATAACCACATCGGGTTCGCGTTTCATGCGACGCCTATATGCATCTGCTGCGCTATCGCAGCAAACAACGGCGGAGGCGGACGCGAGAATCTCCCACGCTCTGCCTCCGCGCTTCGGGAAGTCTCCCGCAGCAAGAATCGCGACCGTCACTTGTTCTTGTGCCGCTGCGCCTTCATGCGCTTGTCGTATTTATGCTTGGACATTTTTTTGCGGCGTTTCTTCTTGATGGAACCCATCTTAGTCTCCTTGTTGTTGTTTTTTGTTTGGTCGTGTTCTGTTAGATCAGAATATGATCTTGTTCAATGGAAGCTCGATTATGCCGGTGGCACCAGCGGAAGTCAGCGCAGGAATCAGGTCTCGAACCTGTCTCTCTTCGACGACAGACTCTACAGCAAACCAGTTATCGTCGTTAAGCTTGTTCACTGTCGGCGCATGGAGCGACGGCAGCACTTTTACAACCTTCTCAAGCGCCTTCACGGGGGCATTGCACTTGAGAAGCACGCGACGTTGCGCCTCCAAAGCGCCAACAAGCAACATCTTAAGCTGCTCGAGCTTCGCACGCTTTGCCTTGTTTTTCCAACTAGCCTTGTTGGCGATAAAACGGGTGGTGGAAGTAAGAATCGTATCGACGATGCGAAGATTGTTGGCTCTGAGGGAGGAACCCGTCTCGGTAAGATCGACAATGGCGTCAACAAGTTCCGGGGCCTTCACCTCGGTCGCACCCCAACTGAACTCAACATCGGCCTTGACGCCGTTTTTCTTCAGATAGCGCTTCACAAGGCCAACAGCCTCAGTGGATATGCGCTTGCCGTTGAGATCCTTGACTGTCTTAATCTTGGAATCGTTAGGAACTGCGAGAACCCAACGAACGGGATTTGATGTTGCTTTCGAATAGTTCAGCTCGCATATTTCCTGAACATCGCTACCGTTCTCGTAGACCCAGTCATAGCCGCATATGCCTGCGTCCAGAAGACCAAGCTCCACATAACGGCTCATTTCCTGCGGCCTGAGCAAGCGACACTTGATTTCATCGTCATCAATTGACGGAATGTAACTACGGCTTGAACAGGAAACATTGAAACCCGCCCTTTTGAAGAGCGCGAATGTCGATTCCTGCAAGCTGCCCTTAGGTAGACCTAGAATGATAGCCATGTACGATCTCTGATTCGGTAAAATTTGTGTAGATTATATCATATTCGGCGCGAAGATGTCAAATCGGGCCTTCAAAATGTCGTTCTGGACAAACTTCCCTTTGCATCTATCATGATTTTGCTGCGCAGCATAGCTTGCTTTGGTGCGCACCAAAAGCAGAAACGGTGCGCACCAAATATTAAAACGGTGCGCACCAGAATCTTTGCAAAGAAAAAGGGCCGGAACGATTGACGCGATTCGAGCGGCAATGGCCGAGGGCCCCGTTTTTCGAGCCTTCGGGGCATGAAAAAAGGGCCGGCGGCGTCCTACTCTCGCACGGGCGGGTCCCGCACTACCCTCGGCGATGGGGGGCTTGGCTTCCGTGTTCGGAATGGGAACGGGCATGTCTCCCCCTCTATGGCCACCGGCCCGAAAGGGCCGTGTAGTCGGGGACTGAAGAGGACTGCAACGCGAGAGAGGCGGGAGCCTCGAATCTCACTCTTGAGTGAAGTCTTGTCCTGCGTCGGTGTGGGGCTCTCGAGCTCCAACTCCCGACTCGAACTCAATATATAAGCTAAGCCTCACGCCGAATTAGTACCGCTCGGCTCAACGCATCGCTGCGCTTGCACTTGCGGCCTATCGAGGTCATGGTCTATGACCCGGCTTGAGGGGCTTGCGCCCGGGTGGTCTTGTCTTCGGGGAGGCTTGGCGCTTAGATGCTTTCAGCGCTTATCCGTTCCGCACATAGCTACCGGGCCTGCCGCTGGCGCGACAACCCGAACACCATTGGTGCGTCATTCCCGGTCCTCTCGTACTAGGGAATGCTCCCGTCAAACCACCTGCGCCCACAGAGGATAAGGACCAAACTGTCTCACGACGTTTTGAACCCAGCTCGCGTTCCGCTTTAATTGGCGAACAGCCAAACCCTTGGGACCTTCTCCAGCCCCAGGATGCGAAGAGCCGACATCGAGGTGCCAAACCGCGGCGTCGATGTGAACTCTCGGCCGCGATCAGCCTGTTATCCCCAGAGTACCTTTTATCCGTTGAGCGACGGCCCTTCCACAAGGAACCGCCGGATCACTAGGTCCCGCTTTCGCGTCTGCTCGACGTGTCCGTCTCGCAGTCAGGCGGGCTTCTGCCCTTGCGCTCTCTGGCGCGGTTGCCGACCGCGCTGAGCCCACCTTCGAACTCCTCCGTTACCGTTTGGGAGGAAACCGCCCCAGTCAAACTGACCCCCTGGCATTGTCCCCTCGCTGGATGACAGCTAAGGGTTAGAACTCCGCCCAGCCGAAACCGGTATTTCACATTGCGGCTCCGGAAGCCCTGACGAGCTCCCTTCCAAGCCTCCCGGCTATTCTACATACGACTGACCAGAATCCAGTACCAGGCTACAGTAAAGGTTCATGGGGTCTTTCCGTCCTT